>CAMZLQ010000131.1 GCA_947311585.1 uncultured Alcanivoracaceae bacterium
CTGTAATTTTGGATACCGTGCAAATAAAGTGTGATTAATTACTTGCCCGCCATCAAGCGGATAAAAAGGTAATAAGTTAAAATAATTAATAACAACTAACATAAAAGCTGCTTCTGATGACCAAGAATAATGATTAATGCTGGGGCTTAAACCTATATAAAAACCTAAGATTATTCCTGGTACCGGTCCTGCTAATGAAATAATTACTCTTTTTAAAACAGCAACACCTGTATTTTGTCCAATTGCTAAAGCACCAAATGGCATAAAAACCATCTGTAAATTGCGATAACTAAATGCTTTCATCGCGAGTAAATGCCCTAATTCATGAATAAACAAAATTGAAATGAGAAGGAGGGCAAATTCAAAATCAAGTGCCAAACCAAACAATACAAAAAAGACCAAAACAGAAAAAAATAAGACAAAAACCTTGCCTTTGTTTTTAAAATTAGCTGTATCATTAACTTTCATACTTCTTTGATAGGCATTTGTCTGTGCTCCAATAATGAAACAGGGTTGCGGTGTTAGTTTATATTTAAGTTTACGCTCTTTTTTTGTTGCCTTATCTTGAGTGTTTTTAACCCTAAACCCAAATTTGATTGCTCCCCTCAAGGTAAAATACATTGTGGTTTTCTTAAGCTTAAGCAGTCCCTTTCTGATAAGTTCGTCATGGTGACTAACCTTAATCTTATTTAAATATGAACAATGCTCTTTTGCGTCTATTTTAAGAGACCTATTTTCAGGCTTAAGTTTTTCTTTTTGATGTACAAAATCCAAAAACACTTGAAAGCGTTTAGAAATATCTTCTTCTAAAACATTAATACAACGAGTATTAGGAAAAAGGAACAAAGTGTTTTCTAGATAGTAACCAGAAAACATTTCCTGATTGGTAAAAACGTGAAATGTGGTGTTGTAAGGTCTGATAGAATCAGGCTGAAAGTTGTTTTCTATCGCCAAATAACAATTATACTCTGGGTTGAATAAAATAACAGCATATTTTAAGGTATTAATAGAGGCATAAAATTCATGGTATTTTAAGTAGTGTGATACTTGAAAACCCAAGGGCTCAAAGTCCTTAATACCTTGTGAAAGTTGTTCTTTTAACAGATTGGGAACATCCTCATATAAACACAATGAGTAATTTGCAGGAGAAACAGGTATTAAAAAAACAGGTTTAATCCAAACCCAATACTGTATAAAGAGCAAGAAACCATAAAAAGCTATAAAGAATAAAAAGAACTGCATAAAATGGTCAGCTATCCTTGAAAACGATTAGTTTATCTTAGATTAATGAATTACTCAAACCACATTCAATAAAAAATAGCACCTTTATCTCCATTCAACAATCATGGCATTAACTGTAACCAAAGGGGTTGGAGAATTTAACTTTGTTGAATTGTCGGTTTTAACCGATGCTTTTTAGGTTTATGTTTAGTTTTGAGTGGGATAAACTACACTTTCCAATTAATTTTTATCAATAACTTTATATCTCCTGGTTAGGTATTATCTATCTGAACTTTTAATAAGGTGCATTGTCAATTGAGTATGAAAAAAATTTTACTTATCGGATTGGTTGTCGGATTAACTCTTTCTCTTTGTGCTAATGCCCAAAGCGATCTTGCCAAAGCCGCCAAAGAGCGTTTGAAACATTTTGTCATTTACGATGGTTCTTATAAAAAAATACCCTACCCAAATGGTGATGTGGATAAAAATCGAGGCGTGTGTTCGGATGTGGTAATTCGCAGTTACCGCACACTTGGCAAAGACTTACAGCAATTAGTGCACGAAGACATGAAAGCACACTTCGATGCTTATCCTAAAACTTGGGGTTTAAAAAAGCCTGATAGTAATATAGACCACCGACGCGTACCAAACCTCGAAGAGTTTTTCAAAAGGCACGGAAAAACCTTAAAAATTTCAAACAACCCCATAGATTTTCGACCTGGAGACATCGTTACATGGCGGTTAGATAACAACCTGCCACACATTGGCATAGTGAGTGATGAGCCTAGTAAATCCAACCCAAATCGCTATAAAATTATTCACAATATTGGATTAGGCCCTCAGTTAAATGACATGCTCTTTGACTTTAAAATCGTCGGGCATTTCCGTTATTAAACCTTTTTTTCAACTTATTAATCAATCGAATAATTTCAAAATCATTCACTACTAATAACAACTAAACTCAATACTGCAATAGAATGCATATTTAACATTTGTTAACAATTTCTTTAAAATAAATCTATATAATAATTTTCTAAAACAGAATCAACACTTATATCAGGAAAAAAAATGAAATACACCTTATTAACTTTACTTGTTTTTGCAAGTTTTACCGTTCTTTGTGAAGTACCAAAAGAGGCATATATTGCTTGTGAAAAAGGCGATGTTGATGTGTGTTCGGATCTTGGAGATGTTTTTGATGAAGGTTTGGGTGGCAATTTGATTGACTATGCAAAAGCAACAAAGTTTTACACTAAAGCTTGTGATTTGAATGATGGTTACAGTTGTCGGGTTTTGGGCTATTATTATGATTCGGGCCAAGGGGTGAATGTGAACAAGGTCAAAGCCTTTGAGTTATACCGCAAAGGTTGTGAATTGAATGACAGTTATTCTTGCTACAACCTCGGGGTTGTTTACGCCGATGGAAAAGGAATAAAACAAGATTTTAAACAAGCCCACAAATATTACACCATGGCTTGCGATAAAGAAGAAGGGGTAGCCTGTGCAAATTTAGCCTACTTATATAAAAACGGTAATGGTGTAAAGAAAAACAGTAAAACAGCATTCAAATATTTTACAACATCATGTGAACTAAGCGATCAAATTGGTTGCCTCGGACTGGCTATAATGTACGATACTGGAGAGGGCACGAAAAAGAATCAAAAAAAAGCCAACACCTATTATTCTCATGCCTGTGATAACGACGAAGAAACCGCTTGTTATAATTTAGCTGTAAATTATGAATACGGTGATGGTGTAAAAATGGATAAAGAAAAAGCAACCCTACTTTATGAAAAAAGTTGTGATTTAGGTTATCAAGATGCTTGCGATGAAGTTGAGTAGAGTTTTAACTTAATACCCAAGTTTTTCAGATATTTCTTCTCAGATTCTAGGTCTTCAAAGGTAAGAGGATGATTGTTTAGCCAATCGTTTTGAAACTTAATCTCAATGCTTGTATCGTCTAAGGTGATGGACTCTAATGGGATATTGTCGTCTGTTCTTGGGCGATTTAATAAGGTCGCAGTGCGAAATATAACGATTAATGGTAAAAGTTTTTCTTGCTGTTTACTCGATAATTTTTGCAACCACTCTTTTTTGATTTTACGTCGAAGTAAGGCAACAATAACAGATAGTTTTAGCTGTTCTTGCGTAGAAAAACCAGGCATGTCTGCGTGAGAAATGATATAAGCTGCGTGTTTTTCAAAATGGGAATGAGATATATTTAAACCCAATTCATGCAATTGTGCTGCCCAATTAAGCAATTCGTGTTGAGATTCAGAGAGTTTAATATTGCTTAAGTTGATTAAATCATCAATGGTAGCTTTCACCCGTTTACTGTGCGATATATCAATTTCAAACTGCTTAACGAGCTTATCAATACTGCGACCACGAATATCATTGTGGTGCAAACGACCGCTTAAATCATAAACAATGCCTTCGCGCAAGGCTCCGCTTGAGGCTTGAATGGTTTGTAAATCCAGTGAATCAAACAAGCCTTTAATTATGGCTAATCCACCGATAAAAACAGGTCTTCGGCGAGAACTTAGTCCATCCAAATTTTTGAGTTTGTCAATAGTACCCAAATCACAACATTTTTTAATGAGTTTATCCAAACCCTCTTTTTCAATGCCATACCGCGCGTATTCATTGTGCACAATAACTTTAGCCGTCGAACGCATGCTTCCTGATGCACCAATAGCGGTATTCCACCCCAACTGTTGGTATTTACTAACAATGGAAAGCAATTGACGTTGTGCCGAACGAACGGCTTTTTTGAAATTACTTTTTGAAATATTGCCGTCAGGAAAAAACTTTTTTGTGTAACTAACGCAACCCATGTGCAGGCTTTCTCGCAAGAGGGGCGTAAAATCTTCACCAATTATCAACTCAGTCGAACCTCCGCCAATGTCAATCACCAAACGTTTGCCTTGATTGCTGGCAAGTGAATGTGCCACACCTAAATACAAAATTCGCGCTTCTTCACGCCCAGAAATAATATCAATGGGTTTGCCCAATGCATTTGATGCCCGTGTTAAAAACTCCTCAGCATTTTTTGCTTTGCGTAATGTATTTGTGCCAACAATGCGCAAATGCGATTTTGGGATGTGGGCGATGCGCTGACCTATTTTTTCAAGCGAAGAAATCGCTTCATCCATCTTCTCATCTGACAATCGCCCTTCATCATCAAGCCCGTTAGCCAAACGCACCATGTCTTTGTGGCGATCAATCACATGCATCTGATGATTAACAAACTCGGCCACCACCATATGAAAAGAATTGGATCCCAAATCCACCGCCGCGTAAAGTTCGTTTTTTTGTTTCATGCTTGTATTTAATGATTAATTGAATAGTTTGTCAAATGACTTAAGATATCACGTTTTTCATGAATGATTGTGTTTTTTTGGTTAATATAAAAAATGTAATGATTCTTGTATTTTTTCACAAAAACGTCGGATAACTTTTCAGAAAATATTTTCTTAACGGGGTTTGTTTAGCAATGGCATTAAAGGCTTTCTCCAGCCCGTTTCTATATTTGATAAATGCTTCTTTACCCCATTTATTTAAAGTATTAAATCAACTATTGCATCTTCTGTAATTTTATAACTTTGAAATTTAAATACTCTTATTTATAACGCTTTTAAAAATTTCATTTACTGAATCTTTCGTGAAACTCCCTGCTTTTGCTGACTTTACTCTTGGACGTAAAAAATCTTCTAACTTTTTCAAAGCCATATGCTCTTCTATATCAGGTAAAGTCCGCTTTAAAACGAAATCTTTAATTGACTCACCTTGTAAAGCAGCTGCCACTTTTAAAAATTGGTGTTGTTCTGGTGTTACTTCTATTGATAATCTCATTTTCACATAATTAAAAAATTTAAATTTTATCACTTTGTCTGCATATGTACATTTGTTGTTTTTGAGGCCAATTGGGGGTTTTACATTGTTAAGTAACGACTCTAAATGGAGTCTTATGTAATTCACTACTGCACTAAAGACGCCTGCTTGGACGCCTTTAGCACATTTTTCTACTAATTAGAATTTTACAACTGCTTAACACCCATATTCCACAAAGTAAAAGCAAAGAGATCGGCGTATTGGTCGATGGTTTTGGATACGGGTGTGCCTGCTCCGTGACCGGCGTCGGTTTCTATGCGTATCAATAATGGATTTTTGTTACTGCCTTTGGCTTGTAATTGGGCGGCGAATTTAAAAGAGTGAGCCGGAACAACGCGATCATCATGGTCGCCTGTTGTTATAAGAGTGGCTGGGTAATCAACACCTTGTTTGACATTGTGTACAGGTGAATAGCCGAGCAAGTAGTCAAACATTTCTTTTGATTGTTCGCTGGTGCCATAATCATACGCCCAGCCTGCACCAGAGGTAAATGTGTGGTAACGCAGCATATCCAGTACACCAACGGCTGGCAATGCCACTTGCATAAGATCAGGGCGTTGGGTCATAACTGCACCCACCAGTAACCCACCGTTTGAGCCACCCATGATTGCAAGTTTTTGTTTCGAGGTGTATTTGTTGTTAATTAAATACTCACCAGCCGCAATAAAATCATCAAACACGTTTTGTTTTTTCTGCTGTGTGCCCGCATCATGCCATTGGGTGCCGTATTCGCCACCACCACGCAAGTTTGCCACCGCATAAATGCCACCGAGTTCCATCCATACCGCACGTGTAATGCTAAATTTTGGTTTTAAACTGATGTTGAATCCGCCATAACCGTAGAGGATTGTTGGGTTTTTGCCATTTAGTTTAATGCCTTTTTTATAGGAGATTATCATCGGCACTTTGGTGCCATCTTTTGAGGTGTAGAATACTTGTTTTGAGGTATAGCTATCGGAATCAAAATCAATTTTGGGCTTATTATATACCTTTGAATCCCCTGTTTGTGCATCATAGGCATAGGTTGTGCCTGGAGTGACGTAATTTGAGAAGGTATAATACAAATTTTCATCCTCTTTTTTACCACCAAAACCACTGGCTGTACCGACACCTGGCAATTTCACTTCTCGAACCAAGTTACCATCGTAATCGTATTGTTTGACCTGTGTGACCGCATCGACCATATAATTGGCGAAAAAATAACCAGAACCAGTGCTTGTTGATAAAACATTATTTGTTTCAGAAATGAAATCAACCCAGTTTGTTGATGTTGGGTTTGATGCATCAACGGTCACCACTTTTTTATTTGGCGCATTTAAATCCGTCACCAAATATAGTTTTGAACCCACGTTATCAATCACAAAAGTGTTGGAGTCGGTGTTATCTAAAATGGTGACAAGCGCTGCATTGGCTTGGGTTAAATCTTTGATGAAAAGACGATTACCATTGGTTGAAACGGCACCTGAAATAATTAAATAATGGTTGTCCTCAGTGACATCGCCACCGACATAACGGTGTTTTTGTGCTACTGTGCCGCCAAAAACAACCTGGTCAGTTGATTGTTTTGTGCCGAGTTTGTGGTAATACAATTTGTGTTGGTCGGTTTTTGCCGACAATTCACTGCCCTTTGGCTTGTCATAACTGGAGTAATAAAAGCCTTCATTTTTATACCATGAGAGCCCTGAAAATTTAATATCAACCAATGTTTCTTCGGTTTGTTGTTTTGACTCGACATCAATAACTTTGACTTTGCGCCAATCACTGCCACCTTCACTAATCGCATAAGCGGCCATTGAGCCATCTTTTGAAAAACTCACCTGTCCAAGTGAAACCGTACCATCTTCGCTAAACGTATTGGGGTCTAAAAAAACTTCTTCATTGCCGTTTGCGTCTTTGCGATACATAACGTATTGATTTTGTAAACCATTGTTTTTATAAAAATAAGTGTATTTGCCTTCTTTAAATGGAGCCGTGACTTTTTCGTAGTTCCAAATTTTAGTTAAACGGTTTTTTATTTTTTTACGGTAGGGTATTTGATTTAAGTAATCATGAGTCACTTTGTTTTCAGCTTTTACCCAAGCTGCTGTGTCTTCTGCCCTATCATCCTCCAACCATCGGTAGGGATCGGCAACGGCTGTACCAAAGTAGTTATCAACCACGTCTCCTTTTTTTGTATTAGGGTAAGTAATGGGTGAGTTGTATGTGACCTGTTTCGTGGTGTTTTTTTTGTTTGTTTGCATACAAGCGCTTAAGACTCCGAGAGTTAAGAGAGTAAGGATGATTTTTTTCATGGAATTTCTCCGTTTTTTCAGACCCAGAGATTATACCTGAAAAAAACCAATTAGGCTTTGACTAGAAAACAATCTTAAAGTTCTTCACCGCATCTGCGGCAAAATATTGCATTTTTAGTATGCCCTTTTAAGTTGCATGTGGTGCATAAGCGAGCATTATCTCGCACTCGTTTAGTTTCTTTATTAAATTCGGCCGCAAATATTCCTGTTGGAACAGCAATAATAGAGTAACCCGTGAGCATAATCATCGATGCCACCATGCGCCCAAGAATGGTATGCGGTGCAATATCTCCATAACCAACGGTGGTTAATGTCACCACTGCCCAATAAATTCCACCAGGAATGCTATCAAACCCATTTTCTGGTCCTTCTATTAAGTACATAATTGAACCAAACAAAACCAGAACAGTGATAATAAAAAAGAAAAACACAAATATTTTATGCCGTGAATTTGCTAATGATTGAGTAAGTAACTGGGCTTCTTTTGTGTACCTAACTAACTTTAATATTCTAAACACACGCAAAATTCTTAAAATACGGAGAATTAATAAGTGTTGAGCACCACCAATAAATAAAGATAAGTAAGTTGGCAATATAGACAAGATATCCACTATGCCAAAAAAAGAAAAAACATACCGAAATGGACGGCGTATACTAATGACTCTAATGATAAATTCAAAAGTGAATATTAGGGTGAAAACCCACTCTAAAAGATAAAACCAATGCCCATAATTTAGATGTAATTGCGCGACGCTATCAAGGATAATGGTTAAGACGCTGCCAACTATAAAGACAATAAGCAAAATATCAAACCATTTACCTGCAGGAGTATCTGAGTGGTAAATGATTTTAAATATCTTTGAGCGCCAACTCTTCTGGTGTGAGGTTTGTTCTGGCATGACTTATAATACCTTATCTATCTTCCATTAAGCCAATACCATCAAGTCCTGCGGCTAAACTATTGGCATCACCACCTTGAGAGAGTTTAATGGCTAATCGAACTTCATTAGCCGAATCTGCATGACGCAAGGCATCTTCATAGGTGATTTCACCAGCTTGGTATAACTCAAATAGCGATTGATCAAATGTAATCATGCCAAGATTGGTTGATTTTTTCATTAATTCTTTAAGTTTGTGAATTTCCCCTTTACGTATGAGTTCTTTTGCTAATGGCGTGTTAATTAACACCTCTACTGCAGCTCTTCGTCCTTTGCCATCTGGGGTGGGAATTAATTGTTGAGCAATCATTGCCTTCATGTTTAAGGATAAGTCCATCAACAGCTGATCGCGTCTGTCTTCAGGAAAGAAATGCAGTATTCGATCCAGTGCTTGGTTAGCATTATTAGCATGCAAAGTGGCTAAACAAAAGTGACCCGTTTCAGCAAAGGTGATGGCGTGTTCCATCGTTTCTCGCGTTCTAATTTCGCCAATCATTATCACATCTGGGGCTTGCCTTAAGGTGTTGCGAAGAGCAATTTCAAAAGATTCTGTATCAATACCAACTTCACGTTGAGTTATAACGCAACCTTGGTGCTCATGAACATACTCTATCGGATCTTCAATGGTAATGATGTGTCCAGTGGTATTAACATTTCGGTAACCAATCAAAGCAGCCAGCGAGGTGGATTTACCTGTACCTGTACCACCAACAAAAATCATAATTCCACGTTTTGTCAGTGCCAACTCTGGTAGGATTGGAGGCAGGTTTAACGAGTCAAATGTAGGGATTTTGGTTTCAACTCGACGGATAACCATCCCCACAGAAGCGCGTTGATAAAAAGCACTAACACGAAATCGACCAACAGTCGCAACACCAATGGCAAAGTTACACTCATGGGTTCTTTCAAAGACTTCTTTTTGAGAAGGTGACATTATGCCCATCACCAAATCTTTTGCTTGTGCTTTTGATAAAGGTGTTTGGGTTATGGGCACAACTCGTCCATGAATTTTGATGCTAGGCGGCAAGTTTGCCGTAATAAATAAATCGGAGGCTTTTTTATGAGCCATTAATTTCAGGTAGGAATTAAAATCCATGATTTTTCTCTCTTATTAATTATTCAAAATCAGCTTTATTCGCTGCTTTTGCACGTGCATGTTGGCGTGTCACAACACCTTTTTGGACCAAGTCAATCAAGCATTGATCCAGCGTTTGCATGCCGTAAGATTGCCCTGTTTGGATGGATGAGTACATTTGTGCAATCTTATCTTCACGAATTAAGTTTCGGATTGCTGGCACGCCAACCATGATTTCATGGGCAGCAACTCGACCACCGCCGACTCGCTTGAGTAGTGTTTGTGCCACAACTGCACGCAGTGATTCGGATAACATCGAACGTACCATAGGTTTCTCACCTGCTGGAAATACATCAATAATCCTATCAATGGTTTTGGCAGCAGAACTGGTATGTAAAGTTCCAAAAACTAAGTGACCCGTTTCAGCGGCAGTTAAAGCTAACTCAATGGTTTCTAAATCACGTAACTCACCAACCAAAATAATATCTGGATCTTCACGTAAGGCAGATTTAAGTGATTTGCTAAAGCTCTTGGTATCCCTAAAGACCTCGCGTTGATTGATTAAACATTTATTACTGGTGTGTACAAATTCTATCGGATCTTCGATTGTTAATATGTGACCATGTTCATTTTTATTGATATAATCTATCATGGCAGCCAGTGTAGTTGATTTGCCAGAACCTGTTGGTCCAGTAACAAGAATCAAACCACGCGGCACTGTGATGAGCTCCTTAAATATTGGTGGGCAATTTAAGTCTTCAAGAGTTAATATTTCTGTTGGAATAGTTCTAAAAACTGCCGAACAACCACGATTTTGATTAAAAGCATTAACACGAAAACGCGCAAGACCAGGAATTTCAAAAGAAAAATCGATTTCCCAGACTTCTTCGTATTCTTTTCTTTGCCCATCATTCATTATGTCATAAATCATGGAATGCAATTCTTTGTGATCAAGCGGTGGTAAATTTATGCGACGTACATCTCCATCCACACGTATCATGGGGGGCAAACCTGCTGACAAATGTAAATCTGATGCTTTATTTTTTACTGAAAAAGCGAGTAACTCTGCAATATCCATACGATTCAACCTTAGTATTTAATTTCCATTTAGTTTATCGCTGTCAAGTAATAATTTCCACATATTCTTGTGAACAAGTTTAAATTTGATAAGCCTCTGAGTAGGATACATTGCTTTAGAAACAGACTATAACAACAAAACAATGCATTATTTTGGTAATTTATTTATTTATTCTGTTAAAATATTTTTTTTATTTAAGCTTTTGTACTCCTATGTTTAATCGGATTCTAAGTTTTTTACTACAAACAGGTGCTTCAAAATATTTCGTGACCTCATTTGCTTTGGCAATAGTCACCTCTGCTCTTGGTCTTTTCTCAGTTTTTGTATGGATTGCAGTTGTCCTATCTTTTATTCCTGTCTTATCTAAAATCGCAATTATCCAAAACAAATTAACCTACGACCAAAAGGTTCATATCCAAGAGAATTTTTTATTACTGAGTTCTTTGTTTTGGGGCTTCTATATGTGGAGTTCTTTACAGCACAATATGGGCTACTACTCTCTTGTCTTTGTGGTCTTGTCAACTGCAGCACTGTTATATTTGAGAAGCATTAAGAGTGTCTTTTATGCAATAATTCCATTGCTTATCATCGACGTTGTTTTGTTAATATTTTTTGAAAACCCTACACATATCGGTTTGGCTATTTCGATAATTGTTTTTATGGCTCTATTAATTGTTTTTAAATACCATAAAGACAAAGTTGAGGTTAAAAAAGAATTAGAAATAAGCGATAGTAGTAAATCCCAAGCAGGGAAACTGGAACTGGTTGCACAAGTTGATCAAATGAAAGAAGCCAACCAAGAGTTGACCAATCAAATTAAACAAATTGAAGCCGAACTCTCTGCAGCTTCAATGGCTAAAATGGAATTTTTAGCAACCATGAGTCATGAAATAAGGACTCCATTAAATGGCATCATTCCCCTACTGGACATATTACTTGATTCTGAATTGTCGGACTTTCAAAAAGACTATTTAAGTACAGCTCATGTTTCTGCCATCCAAATGCAAAAGTTAATCGATGACTTGCTTGATTATTCTAAAGTCGAAGCAGGTAAGTTATCTGTCGAAGTTCGTGGCATTAAAGTACTACGTTTGATGGATTCAATTAAATCCACCTATAAAAAAGCAGCAGATAATAAAAACATTTCCCTGGTTGTTAAAGTCAATAACAACGTTAGTCCTTTATTACGCGGAGATCCAACACGAATACGTCAAGTGTTATCCAATCTCATTAGTAATGCCATTAAGTTTTCTTCTGGCGGAACGGTAAAGATGACAGCAAAAAAATTAAAAGATTTTTCTGATAAAGAGGTGATTCGTTTTTCGGTTGCCGACCAAGGCATTGGGCTAGATAAAGAAACCATAGAAAACATCTTCCTACCTTTTACTCAAGAAGATGGTTCAAGCACACGTAAGTTTGGCGGAACAGGCTTAGGTTTAGCCATTAGTAAAAAAATAGTCGAATTAATGCATGGCACGATTGGTTTAAAATCAGAAAAAGGCAGAGGCAGTACCTTTTTCTTTGACTTACCTTTATTGAAATCTGTTGGTGAAAGACAATCA
>CAMZLQ010000132.1 GCA_947311585.1 uncultured Alcanivoracaceae bacterium
AGACTTGATTTTGTTTTTACAAATGGGTTTGAGTAAATCCAAATGCTGACAAACCAAGTTAAGTGAAATGGGTTAAAAAGCACAAATATTTTATAAAATATGCTATATTGCATAGCAACGGTAAGTAATTTCTAAAATTCACAAAACACAAACAGACTTAGGAGATAGGAAATGAGAATTGATATGTTGAACAACATACTAAATGAGCTCAATAGCTCATCTGCAGATGTAGAGGCTTCGGCGATTATTTCTACAGATGGCTTGATAATGGCATCGCAGTTGCCATCAAGTATTGATGAAGACAGAATGGGTGCAATGAGTGCTGCTATGCTGTCACTTGGCGATAGAACAGCTCAAGAGTTAGAGCGAGGAGGATTGGACCAAGTTCTTATCAAGGGTGGTAATGGTTATGTTTTAATGGTCAAAGCAGGAGAAGATGCTGTGTTAACAGTCATGGCAAAAGCCAATGCAAAATTAGGTTTAATCTTTTTAGATGTTAAACGAGCAGCGAAAAAGACATCCGAGTTAATTTAAGCAAAACACCTAACGATAGGAGAAAATTATGTCCAGTATGAAGTTGATGGTTTGTCCTCATGACACAGCAGGAGATCCGTTGAAATGGTTTGAATTTGCTTTGTATTTAACTAAGTATTGTAAAACCAGTACGACTTATTATAAATGTTTGGATTTTATTGAGTTTCACGAAAAAATGCCCACTGCTGACATGGCATACGCAAATCCACAAGATTCTTTGGATTTGATTGAAAACCACGATTTTGTTCCAATAGTGCATTCAACAAATTTATACGATGAAATAGTTTTTATTGCCAATAATGATGCCGACTCAAGTTCTCTTGAAGTATTAAATGGCAGTGAATGCATAAGCTGTAATGGCATGATGGTTACGAGAGTGGGAATCAAAGGCTTGCTTGAAAAAGACATAAAACCGAGTAAGATATACTCCAAAGCAAACTGGATGGCGGTTATTAAAGCAGTTAGTCAGGGTGAAAAACCTTATGGGTTTGTTTATAAAGATTTTTATGATGGATTAAATAAACTGAGTAAAAGTATGATTACAAAGATTGGTGAGACCAGTGAAAAAAGCATTTTTCATTCAGTTTTTGTGAAGAGTAAGCATTTAGATAAAGCCCCAAGACTTACAGAAATATTAACAGACGCTCACGATGATAAAAAAGGTCGGTTTGTTTTAGACAGCATTAACGTCGAAAAATTTGTAGCAGTGACTAAGGATGAGGTTTTAGGCTTCAAAGAATTACTATCACTCGGTTCGGATTTGCTTGAATAAAAAAATTATGTTATTTGCGTTTAAAGAGGTGACTCATGATTTTGGAAAAAAGGGTTGAGTTGTTTTGTTGTGGTAATGGCTTAACTGTTTTATTTTTCGGGGTGATTTCATCTTCAAATTTACCTATTTTTGCGTAAGCTAAAGCATTCATTGCACTGTATAGGGAAAATACATAGCGTTGCGGAATATCAAGTAGCTTTGCTGTTTCAACTAAGGAAATTCTTTGTCTTGACCAAACGGCTGTAATTGGAATGGCGTGCCTAAAAATGCGAAGTTTAGTAAAATTGGGCCAAACTAAAAGAATAACGGGTTCTAATAAATTGGTACCTTTTGGTAATCTGCCCTTATTGGTCTGAATGGTTGTGTCCCAAGCAAAATTAGTGGCGTCAATAACATGATTCTTCATTGCTGTTGAAGAATTGAGAGAAATGAGTGAAGCCTGATTGATTAAAGGAGTTGTTTTTAGCAGTTTAAGTTTGTTCTTTTCGATATTGTGACTAATGACGTTTTCTGGATAATGAAAAATCAATGTACCAAGACCTGTTTTAATACCAATGTTGGTCCTTTTTTCTTGGCCCAAAGACAAGGCTTTTATCAAAGAGCTAAAAAAATAATTTTCTGCATTAATATAAATTTTTTGTAAATCATCTTTCTCTGGGTTGACATCTTTGGTGTTGCCGACATATCTTTGTGCTTTATACCTTAAGTGGATGTCGTCTTCTTTGTTTTCTTCATCTATAGCATTATAAAGATTTCGGTGACTTTGGTCTTTGTGTTTTATTTTTGCTGATTGTTTTGGCTTGGTGTCTTTGTTGGGCGTTGGCAAAGCTGGAGGCTTAAATAATTTTTGGTGTACTTTATCAATTGCCTTTGTTAATTCGGAAACATTCAGTGGTTTTTTGACTAGAGTCATGCGTTTACTGAGTGGTGTTTTCTCAGAGTCTAGATGAATGCCAATTATGTATTGTTGGTGTAATTCAACATTTTGAATAAGGTTTTCATCAAACTTTCTATCTAAATCTAAAATATAAAGATGAATATTGTTTTGGGAAAGCGCCAGTTTTGCATTTTTGCACAGGTTTGAGTTGATGTAATACGCTAGAGTCTGCTCAGTTAGTGTGTCTAAGTTGCTTAATACGATATTGGCAATAGTTTTTTTATTCATACCTGATTATAATAATTATTGTTAGTGGGTGTGACAAGCATAAATTAATTTTTACAATAATCCTAGTTATTTTGTCGTAATTCTAACTATTACCATACCTTAAATAGAGAGCCCAAATAAGATCAACCATTGCTATTTGATTGAAAAAAGGCACGCCTTCAAGAACCAGTACGAAAACCTCTTTATTGATGTTGAGTGGCCAGAAACCTAGACAGCTGTTGCCTGATGCATCAACGATAGACCACGCCTGAGAATTCAACCCCAGTTTTTTATTTATGTTTTGCGCTCTTCTTTTGTGCATGATAGCAATATCAGCAGAAAGCACGGATATTTCTTCTTGCATTTCAATGGGAAAGCCATTGTTGGCAATACATAAGCCCTGAGAGTCGCACAATAAAGCTTTTTCTTTGTTAGAAAATTTACAAATAATGTCATTTAAATATTGTTCAAAATCCCCTGTCGGAGCTAAAAACTCTTCATCAACGACCTGAATAAGGTGTTGTTTTTGGCACTGTTCAATCTTATATTTTAAATTCTCAGAGTCTGATGTATTAAAAATTTCTTTTAAGTTATTAATGTCTAGTTTAAGAGATTTGTCCGAAGAAAAAATATTTTTAAGCACGTTTTTTTGCCAACTTTGGGTGTTGTCTTGAGCCAAAAAATAAGCACCTGCGGGTGTTGGTAAAATGTATTGAGTGACAAAATTTGACATATTCTAAATTGAAATTTTTGGATCGAGTGTATAAAGCAGTGTTTCCACCATAAGTGAAACATCCTTTTTAGAGCGTGCATCGATTTCAAAGATTGGCACAACTGGCAGTCCTTTATCGAGAACTTCTTGATAATCTTGTAAATTGTATTTTTTATTTACATCCTGCTTGGTTATACCAACAACAACACTGGTTTTGTTAATAAAGTTTTTAAAACTTGATAGGAAAAACTTTAAATTGTTAATCGCGTTAGAGTCACTTCCGTCAATTAAAAGTAACAGGCCGATGCCGCCATTGGTTAATATTTCCCACATAAAGTCAAATCTTTTTTGTCCAGGAGTTCCATACAAATGGATTCTTGTGTCATCTTGTAAGATGATTGCACCATAATCCAATGCGACTGTGGTAGTGTCTTTTAAATCTTTTGTTTCGTCAGAAGCCGCTTCTTCTGTTCTGACTGTTGGAATATCGCTAATGGATGTTATGGCTGTTGTTTTACCAGCCCCAACGGGTCCTGAAAATATAATTTTATGATTGCTTTTCATTTATTTTTAAATTAATTTAATGGTTAAATATGTGAGATAAAATTTTTGAAAATACAGATTTTCTTTTATCACTATTAAGTTTTGTTGTGTTGTTAATGACATTATTGATATTTGCAGACTCTATTGCAAGCATCGCGTTATATAAGGTGAAAATATATCGTTGTGGTATCTTTAATTGAGAAGCGGTATCAAGTAAAGACATGTGGTGAGTAGACCATGCTGCTGCAATCTGTATAACATACCGAAAAATCAAAAGACGAGAAAAGTTTGGCCATGAGGTCATTTCTATGGTTTGAGTTAGGCTGGTTCCCAAGGGGACTCTTCCCTTGCTTGCGTTTATGGCCGATTGCCAAATCAGACTTTCAGCATTTTGACTAATCGTGTATTCTTTTTTTGATTTCTCTGACAAAGAGTTTTTTACAATTTTAGTTTCAATAAAAAGAGGACTCGAGCGAAAATAACGCATTTTGGCTTTATTAAAAGAGTGAAGTATGTTTTGTGAATTATAATCAAAGTATAAATTACCAAACAATGTTTTAATTAAGATGTCTGTTTTATTGTTTTTTCCCAATTTTACCGCTTGCACAAGATGATGGTATAAGTATTTTTTCGGATTATGGTAAATCTTTTTTAGTTCTTCAGGGTTGTCGGGGTTGATATCTCTATTGGATCCAACATGTTTATGGGCTTTGTATTGGTTAAGAGTGCTTGATTCCGTGGACTTTTTTAGAGCCATATCCAAGTGATTGTTTTTGAAGTTTTGAGTGTCGCTTTTGTTGTTGATTAATCCAAAGGGTTGGCTTGAAGGTTTTGAATGCACATGTTTAGCAGTTGTCGTAATACTTTTTGTGTTTTCTTTGCCTGAAACAATATCATCCTTTTCAGTATCATTAATACGTTGAGAAATAAAAGAAATTTGCTGTTTTAAATATTTAACTTGAACTGGTTTGGTAACGTTGTAAGTATTTTCTTCTGATATCGGAGTGTTCATTTCATTATGTAAAAAAATCACATACTGATTATTTTTTTTTAAGTTTGGAATAATTTCTTTATTGTAGTGTCTATCCAAATCAATAATTAATACATTGGCATTATCATCATTAATGAACAACTCGGCTTTTTCACAAAGTTTGCTTTTAAAGAAAAATTTCAAAGTATTTTGTGTAATGGTATCTAGATTATTTAAACTGATTTTTAATTTGGAATTGTGTTGAATATTCATTTGAGATGCTTAATCAATTTAGAAGTTAAGGGTTTTCCTGTCAAGCCAAAGCTCAGCAGAGATTGGTTTAAATCTACAATGTTATCTGTTTTATCAATGGCTTTGACTAGTGACTTTGTTAGTAAAAGGGTTTGATGACTGTTGAGTTTGTCTCTATACTTATCTAATATTCGGCTTTTATAGTCTTGACCTTTTTCACCTAAGGCAATAAATAAATCGACGATAGAAGTAAATAAAATGTTTTTAGCAAGGGACTTCTCATTGTGTTCAATTCTTTGCTGGTGAAGAATTAAATCATTGTTATTACGTGCTAAAGCAAAACACAGAACTGTAGCCAGTTCAGCGTCATTATAAGTTACATACGAATAGTTTGATTTCCGCAAAAAAGCGGGGTCTATAAAAATTTTCTCTCCCATTTTTACATAATAACAGAAACGATAAGGATTTGATAGTTTGTTGTTTTTGTTAACAATAGTTTACATTTTAAATGAATTTATGATTCGAGTTTTTCTGAAACCTCTAACCATTCATTTTCTAATTTTTGAATTTGTTTTTTAATCTCAGATAGATTTATATTTGTTCGCGTTAATTTTTTTGCATTCTCTGCTGCATAGGCAGACTCGCTATGCAAAAATTCATGGTGTTTATGGCTTTGTTTCTCAAGCTTCGCGAGTTCTTTTTCTAGGAATTTAAGCTTTTGACGCAGAGGTTTTTGTTGTTGTCTAATAAGCGCGGCATTTTGTCGTTGTTGTTTTTTGCTGTTGTTTTGTGGCTTAGAACTCTCTGTTGTGGAATCCATCCGACTCTTGCGTGTATCGTTTGCCCATTGATAATAATCGGTTAAGTCGCCGTCAAAGTTGCTAACTTTACCATCGGCAACCAATAACAACTTGTCTGTAACTGTTGAAAGCAGGTGTCTATCATGCGATACCAAAATCATAGCCCCCTCAAAACTTTGTAAGGCAACGGCAATGGCGTGACGCATCTTTATGTCTAAATGATTGGTCGGTTCATCAAGCAGTAATAAATTGGGTTTTTCATAAACAACCAAAGCTAAGACTAAACGCGCTTTTTCACCACCCGAGAAATTGGTAATGGATTCTTTTGCCATGTCGTTGTGAAAATCAAACCCACCTAAATAATTGCGTGCTTGTTGTTCTGAGATTTCCTTGTCAAGCATTTTTAAGTGTTGAATTGGGGAGTAATCAAGATGTAATTGTTCAATTTGGTGTTGGGCAAAATAACCAATTTTCAACTCTTTTGCATGAGTAATCTCTCCACTTTGGGGCTCAAGTTCTTGAGCAATAAGTTTGATTAAGGTTGATTTGCCTGCGCCATTAAATCCAAGCAAGCCAATTTTATCGCCTTTTTCAACCATGGCAGCAATGTTTTCTAAAATGGTAACATCGCCATATCCTGCGCTGGCTTTATCAATTTTGACTAATTGTTGTGGAATAAATCCTTCGATTTTAAAATTGAAATTAAAGGGTGAGTCCAATTGGGCTGCGCCAATTAATTCCATACGTTCCAAAGCTTTGATTCGTGATTGTGCTTGTTTGGCCTTGGTGGCTTGGTAACGAAATCGCTCAATGTATTTGTTCATGTGCGAAATTTGACGCTGCTGGGCTTCAAACTGTGATTGTTGTTGGGCCAATTTCTCTGCTCTTATTTGTTCAAAACTGTCATAATTGCCAGTGTATTGAGTGAGCTCGTTGTGTTCAATATTAATAATTTGATTGCACACGGCATTAAGAAAGTCTCGGTCATGCGAAATTAACAAAACAATGCCCTGGTATTTCTTTAACCACGATTCAAGCCAAATTATGGCTTCCAAGTCTAAGTGATTGGTGGGTTCATCAAGCAATAAAATATCCGACCGGCACATTAAAGCTTGAGCTAAATTCAACCGCATACGCCAACCACCTGAAAATGAATTGACAGAATTTTGCTCTTGTTCGGTGGTGAATCCTAAACCATTGAGTAACTTTGCCGCACGAGACATGGCGGTATAACCATCAATTTGTTGCATGTCATCGTAAAGATTGGCCAGTTTGTCTGCATCATTTTTTTGCTCGGCATCAGCGATTGCTTTTTCTACTTGACGAAATTCGGCATCGCCATTAATAACATAATCAATAGCCGACTCTTGAGAATTGGCAATCTCTTGTGCTACGTGAGCCATGATTAGCTTGTTGGAAACGTAAAAATCACCATTGTCAGAATGCAATTCTCCTAATATCAATTTAAACAAACTGGTTTTACCCGTACCATTGGCTCCTGTTATGCCGACTTTGACTTTTGGGTTGATTGTTAAGCTAACATCCTTGAATAATTCTTTCTTTCCTCGTCGCAGCGACATGCTAGTAAACTTTAGCATAGGGCATTTACCGCACGTATTAATACTGTTTTGAGTTGTTCTGCTTTAGCAACATCGTAGCGATTGGTGTTTTCATCCATGTAGTTAATTTGTGATAATTCAATTTGAATTGCATGAATACCATTATCAGGGTTACCATAATGACGAGTAATATAACCGCCTTTAAATCGCCCATTAAACACGTAAGTATATTTACTCTGTGCTTTTAACACGGCTTCAAATTTATCTGAAATTTCTTGTGAACAACTTGCGCCACTGTTAGTACCGATATTAATATCTGGTAATTGCCCATTAAAAAATCGAGGGACTTTTGATTTAATGCTGTGGCAATCAACTAGGATGGCAAAACCGTGTTGCTGTTTTATGGTTTCTAATTTATCTTGAATGATTTGATGGTAGGGCTGCCAGTATTGTTCGATTCGCCTTTGGATTTCTGCATGGTCAGGTTTGGATTTGTATAATTCTTCCTCTTCAAAACTAGTCGTTGGACATAGTTCTGTTCCAGATTGACCTGGGTATAAGGGCTTGTTGTCTGCGGGGCGGTTCATGTCTATGACATAACGAGAAATATTGGTTTTGAGTAAACTAATATCAAAATCTTTGGCAAAACTAAATAGCTGTGCGACAAAATAATCTCGATCAGGCGAACTCAAAGCAAATTCGTGCATGTTTTTTGCAACTTCATCAGGAATGAGGTTGCCATCATGTGGTATTGAAAACAAAACAGGTGAGTTGCGGTGGTGAAATAAATAATCTTTAGCCACTATAATTTGCCAAATATAATAAAAAAAGCATCATAGCACAAGCTTGATTAAAGTGCATTTGAGTGTAAGCAAATTGCATGTATAATGGTCAAGTCTTTTTTTACTATAAAACCCAATTATGGAAATATCAAAAACTCCCATCATTAATGCAGGCAATCCTGAAGAAAAACGCGAAGAAATTAAAGCCTATTTCAACGAGACATTTGATGTTTACGAAAAATTATTTGAAGTCATCATCGATGAAAAAGGTTATTATGAACGAGCCGATAGATTGCGTCATCCATTGGTTTTTTATTTTGGGCATACGGCTACCTTTTTTGTCAATAAACTTCGAGTAGCTAAAATAATTTCTGACCGTGTGTGTTCTCGAATGGAAGCCCAGCTTGCCATAGGTGTTGATGAAATGTCGTGGGATGATTTGGACGAAACCAACTACGATTGGCCAACGGTAGAAGAAGTGAGAACTTATCGAAAGAAAGTCCGAGCTATGGTCAATAACTTGATTGATGAATTGCCCTTGGAGATTCCGATTAAGTGGCAAGACCCTTTTTGGATAATTTTGATGGGTATCGAGCACGAGCGTATTCATTTGGAAACTTCATCGGTATTAATTCGTCAATTGCCACTGGATTACGTCAAATCACATGAAGATTGGGCAATTTATGACGATGACAATGAAGTCGTAGAAAATAAACTCTTACCAATTGAAGATGGAACCGTTAAACAAGGCAAATCCGAGCCATCAGAAACTTATGGATGGGATAATGAATACGGCTTAAAAATTACCGATGTGGCTGCTTTTAAAGCCAGTAAATATTTGGTTAGTAATAAAGAATTTTTGGCTTTTGTCGAAGATGACGGTTATAAAGTGGAAAAGTGGTGGACAAAAGAAGGCTGGGATTGGCTGGACTTTAAAAAGGCACAACACCCCACTTTTTGGGTTAAAACCGAAGCTGGATTTAATTACCGAGCGATGTGCCAAGAAATTACCATGCCTTGGAGTTGGCCAGTGGATGTCAATTATTTAGAAGCCAAGGCTTTTTGCAATTGGCTTGGTGCCAAAAAAGGCAAAAAATTACGCCTACCAACAGAACCCGAATACTTGCGAATATACGATGAAAATATCTATGGAGACAGTGCTAACATAAATCTTGAAGTTGCCGCCTCATCGTGTCCTGTGGATGAATACAAACAAGGTGATTTTTACGATGTGATAGGTAATGTGTGGCAATGGAGCGAATCGGCTATTGATGGACTCAAAGGTTTTAAAGTGCATCCAGCTTATGATGATTTTTCCGTACCAACTTTTGATGGCAAACATAATCTTATTAAAGGGGGAGGTTGGATTTCTACAGGCAATGAGATTTTACGGGAGGCACGCTATGCTTTTCGTCGGCATTTTTTCCAGCATGCAGGCTTTCGTTATATTGAATCGGATTCACTGGTTGATGGGCAATACAATATGTATGAAACGGATAGTTTAATTTCACAATATTTGGAATTTCACTACGGCAAAGATTATTTTGGCATCAAAAACTTCCCTAAAGCCTGTATTGAAAAAATACAGCCATTAGTAAAACAAACGGGTAAGGCTTTAGATATTGGTTGCGCAGTTGGACGCAGTAGTTTTGAGTTGGCGCGTTATTTTGAAAAAGTCGATGCACTGGATTTCTCCACACGCTTTATCCTCAATGCCATCAACCTACGTGATAAAGGCAAGGTGCGTTATCTCATTGATGATGAAGGTGAACTCACGACACTCAAAGAGTTTAGGTTAGAAGACTTAGGCTTAGGTGATAAAGCCAACAACGTTGAATTCACCCAAGGCGATGCTTGTAACCTCAAAGATAAATATTGCGACTACGACTTGATTTTTGCAGGAAATTTAATCGACCGTTTGTACGAACCAAAAGTTTTCCTAAAAGACATGATTCATCGACTCAATCAAGACGGTTTGTTGGTGTTAACCTCACCCTACACATGGTTAGAAGAATACACCGAAAAAGAAAACTGGCTCGGCGGTAAGAAAATCAATGGTGAAAACTTCACCACCCTTGATGGTTTACACGAATGTTTGGGTGAAGATTTTGAATTTGTCGAAAAACACGATGTGCCTTTTGTTATTCGAGAAACAAGGAGGAAGCACCAGTTGACAATCGCACAAATGACGGTATGGCGCAAGAAGTGAGTTTTTCTATTCGCTCTCACGCCTCGTTTGGGAAGGTGATATTAAAAATGATAGGTTGGTTGGAAATTCAATCTGTAGTATTCTTATTAAATTTAATTGCCAACTCTTCCAACTCTGATCTAGATAAAGAGTTTTGAACTTCTAAGTGTTTAAAGGCACTTTCTAGTTCTTTTAATAAATAACTGTTAAGTTTTACTTTCTTTTTACTAAATAGGCCTAAAAGCTTAAAGAGTGAGTAAATTGCATTTTCTTTGTTTGCTTGTCTAAGTGAATAAATACAGGCTTTAGATATTTCAAGTGAGTTAATCCCATAGTGGGGAATTTTTTTAAAGGTAAATTGAGCTAGTTTTAAAGTGTTATCTGGATTTTGAAAATCTTTTATTATTGATGTTGCAAAAACAAGACCTTTAATTACAGTCTCGTTATAAAGAGAAGAAAAGGGAATTTCAACCAATGTATCATTTGTAATTGACTCTATTAAATTTTGATAAAACTCATTAAATTCTACTTTATTGATGTTTGCACATATTTCTTCAAGCTTCTTTATCCATGTCTTCGATGGTAATTTAAAAGTTGCTTTACTCAAATGGAATAACAATTTTTCTAAATCATTTGCTATTTTGCTGACTTTAGTAAAATTTATTAAATCATTTGTCCATGTGCGATTATTCTGAATATATCTATCAAGACCCAAACCAAGAGACAGGTAGATCGAGTTTATAAGTTTTATTTCTTTTTTGTTGCAAACCTGAAAGTTAAAAGGACTATCTGTAATAGCCTCTAGTTTTATTATTGTTTCATCGGACAGATGTAGTTTTGGCTTCAAAGTAATTAAGCTACTTATCAATGTAGCTAAAGTTGTAATTGATTGAGCTCCACCATATCCGTCTGAATAAATTAATTGTGTTAAGTCATTATCCGTCACACATTTATGGACATAATTAACCCACACGGTAATTGGTCTGGTGGGAAAGTTCGTGTTTTTAGTAGTAGTAATAGACAGTAATTTAAAAAGAGGTCTAATGAATAGGTCAACATTTCCATCTTCAAATGCTCTTATCGATGCGACATGCTCGTCACCTGATAAGTACTTTAGGAAATCCTCTTTAATTGTCTGATTGGTGTTTTCCCCAACCTCCTCTGGCGTCAAAAGGTCTGCGTCATTATCTGGATTGGGATAAGGCCACCAGCATGAAGCAATCATGATTTTATAAATAGATCGGTTACTAATAATAGTTAATACATCAATATTATTTTCTATTAAATCAGTGTAAATACTGGTTTTTTCAATCTCAGAAATACTTTTATTTTCCAGTAGCTCTTTTTCTATTAATTTTATTTTTGTTAGCATTTTAGACTCAACTTCTGATATTTTTTTACAATTATAGTGCTTGGGGAAGTTTATAACAAAACAACAGGTTAATTATCTTTATTTATAGGTGGTTTTTTGAGGAGCCATTTAGTGTTATGTGACCCATTGAAAAATAAAACATAACAATACATTGCATCAGGACATCTAACTCATTAAGTATAGAGATTTCTAATTGATTTTAGTTTGCATTAGCATGCGAAGCGTGGGATTGAGTATAAAGTAACCTGAAATCACCGAGAAATTAGAAAAATAATGCAGTTATTAGACTCTAATCAGTTAAAATCAACGGCTGAAAAAAATAAAATAAACTATGGAATTTACATTAGCAAAAACCGATAAAAAAATCCCCGCAGCCAGAAGAGGGCACTTAACTTTTGATAGAGGAACGGTGCAAACGCCCTGTTTTATGCCAGTTGGTACTTACGGAACGGTCAAAGGCATGACTCCAGAAGATGTCAAGGCCACGGGTGCTGAGATTATATTGGGCAATACCTTTCACTTGATGTTGCGTCCAGGAACAGAGGTAATTGAAAAACACGGAGATTTGCATGATTTTATGCATTGGGATAAGCCTATCTTGACTGATTCGGGTGGATTTCAGGTTTTTTCTTTGGCTAAAAGCCGTAAAATTACTGAAAAAGGCGTAAAATTTGCCTCACCAGTGGATGGTTCTAAAGTCTTTATGGGACCAGAGGAGTCCATGGCGGTTCAAACTAAATTAGGCTCGGACATTGTCATGATATTTGATGAATGTACGCCTTATCCTGCTGATGAAAAGACAGCAGCAGAATCCATGCGCTTATCCTTGCGTTGGGCAAAACGTTCCAAGGATGCTTTTGTCGCTAACAACAACCCCAATGCTTTATTTGGAATTGTCCAAGGCGGAATGCACGATGAACTTCGCAAAGAATCGGCGCAAGGATTGAAAGAAATTGGTTTTCATGGCTTTGCCATCGGTGGGTTATCGGTTGGAGAGCCTAAAGATTTACGCGAGCAAGTGTTGAAAACAACCACGCCGTTATTGCCTGATGATAAACCGCGTTATTTGATGGGTGTGGGCAAGCCAGAGGATATTATAGAAGCCGTTAAATTGGGCGTTGATATGTTTGATTGCGTAATGCCAACACGTAATGCCCGCAACGGTCATTTATTCACATGGAATGGTGTTGTCAAAATTCGCAACCAGAAACACCAATACGATACCAAACCATTGGATGAAAACTGCGGTTGTTATACGTGTAAAAATTATTCTCGCGCGTATTTACGCCATTTGGATAAATGCAAAGAAATACTAGGTTCGCATTTAAATACGATTCATAACCTCTACTTTTATCAAGATTTAATGCAACACATTCGTCAAGCGATAGAAGAGGACAAGTTGCAAGAATTTTCTGATGCGTATTATGCTAGAATACAACAAAACAAATAGTGAGGCTTATTATGAATACAGTTAAAGTTGTTGCATTTTTAATTTTTATTGCATTTAGCGTGACAGCAAAAGAGTCGCAAAAGGCAATGAGTTGGGATTCCATCAAGGTTGCAGATAATCTTTATATGCTTATCGGAGTAGGTGGATTTACCGGTGGAAACTTGGCTATTTCGGTAGGCGATGATGGCGTTGTTCTAATCGATGATGCCATGCCGTCGACCTTAGATATAATGAATAAAGCGCTAGCCAATATAACCCCAAAATCCATTGATTTTTTGATTAATACTCATGTTCATGGCGATCATACAGGCAACAATGCCTTCATGGGCAAAAAAGGAGCTTGGATTGTGGCACAAAATAATATGCGCAGGCATTTACTCACCAAAGGTGTACAAGGTTCTGATGGCAAGAAAATGGATGCGCCCAAAGAAGCCTTACCCGTTATAACTTTTTCTGAATCAATGGACTTTCATTTAAATGGAATGGATGCTCATGTTTTCCACCTTCCCCATGCGCACACCGATGGCGATGCTGCTGTACATTTCACCAATGTTAATGTCATCCACATGGGCGATGCCTTATTTAATAAAATATTTCCTTACATGGATTTTGGTAGTGGGGGTTCTTTGGATGGATACATCGAAGCACAAAAAACAGTTCTTGGATTGGTGGATGAAAACACCAAAATCATCCCCGGACACGGCGTACTAGCCAATAAAAAAGACCTAGAAAACTCAATCGCCATGCTAGAAGATGCCCGTGAAATAATCGGTAAACTAGTTGACGAAGGCAAAACAGAAGAAGAGGTTGTCAAGCTCAACCCACTAGCCAAATATGATTCCTGGAGCTGGGGCTTTATCTCCACAGAAAAAATGACCAAGCAAGTGTACCAAGGAGTGGTGTTGAATGGAGAGTAATGCATTTCGTGGAACGTGTGAAAAGTTGCAAGTAGTTCCACTACTCCGCGTTAAATAAATCGCATTGAGTCATTGTTGATAAGAGATTTTCTTGGTTGGTTAGGCATTGAACAATAATCATGTTTTCTGTATCGGGATTTGGGTAATTCCTATATATTAGTTATGATTTTTAATCCAAGTTCTTTTTGTTTTTTCTTGGTTAAGCCTAATGAAACGATTTGGTGTGATTTTTTAAGGAAATGTTTGAGTTTGTATTCCTCTGATTGCGGGACGTCATGAAATTGTATCCATTTCATTCCGCGGGTTGCGAAATAGGGTGCAGGGCGAAAGCCGGGTTCTTGACTGAGAAAGTAAAAATCGGAATCGGAGGTTTTAAAGGTAAAAGCAGGGGACTCTTTGTTTTCCCATCCTCCTATGGCAAATACTTTGCCACCAACTTTCCAGACATGCGAATTGCCCCATTGAATGACATGGGTTGTGCAAGGAAGTGAACGGCAAAAGTTGTTAAATTCTTGATAATTCATTTTGATGTAAAAAGAGCCCTTAGTTATTTAAGGGCTCTTTTAGGTTTTAAATACCTCTTAAAAGATTTTATTCAAAGCCATCTTTAAATAAAGCTTGATTAATAGTTGTACTCGTTGATGCTGAAGCATTATAGGTTAAATTATCAACAAGGTTAGTCATTGTCGCACTCGCCGTGTTGTCAATTGTTCCACCTGCATTAATATCAGCTAATACGACCGTATAGGTGTAATCCGTACAGGTTGCTGTAGACCCTGCAGCTAAGGATGTTGGTGCACATGTTAATACACCGGCCATCGTATCATTTACAACTAAGTTATCTAATGCAACACCGCCAGTGTTTTCAATTGAAACACTAAAGGTGATAACATCATTTTCATCCGCTTCGCCTGGATTACCAGTATCTGTTGTTAAAATGGCTGTTTTTGTTACTGAGATACTCGCAGGAGCAATAGAGGTACAGACTCCGAATGCTCCAATATTGGATATATCAATATCATCAACTTTCCAGTCCCCAGCTCCAACAGAGGTATCCGTTGTTGAACGCCATCTGACCTGCACTAATTGAGATGCATAAGCCGATAAATCAACGGTGACTTCGGTAAAAGTAGCAAGATTCCCTGTCCAAGCAGGTGCACCGCTTCCATTGCTTAAAGCACCATTATATGCGCCAGATGTAATATCTGCACCTAGGTCAATCCAGTTTGCGCCGCCATCGGTTGTAATTTCAAGACGACCACCATCCCAATTGTTTTCAAAATCAAACTTATGGAAAAAACTAAGAACAGATGTAGCTGTCGGAACAAACTCTTTAGTGGCAATTGATTTATCCGTAGCGGTTGGAACATCAGTCGATACAAATGCATTGCCTGTTCCTGTTGTATGGTCATCACCAAATTGTAAGTCCCACACTTCAGCGCCTGCATCTTGGATTCTTATCCAGCCACCTGCTTCAGCGGAGGCAATATCAGCATAGCCTTCTAAATCTTCATTAAATGCCGACGGAACAATCGGTCCTGTTGGTATGGAAGAATAAGTTACGGTGTTATCATCTTCTAAGTTATTGTCTAAATCCTCAGCCCTAACAATATAGAAGTATTCTGTGCCTGAGACTAGAGAACTATCCATGTCATTATACGATAAAGCCGTTAATCCAGTAGCAATTTGGTTTCCTGTATTGGGTGTAAACACACTTGAAGTTGATCGATAGACAGAATAGTTCAATGTGCCAGCGCCATTTGGACATTGAGATGCGCCAGATGACCAAGACAAGTCGTTTGTGCATTGTGCAATTGCAGGGTTTGATGCATTTTCAATACCTGAGAAGGTTGGTGCTAAAGTGCACACGCCTGTTGCTGTAACCGAGACTTCATTTGAAGTAGGAGTCAAACAACTCACCCCATCACTGGAACGAATAATGTAATAATAAGTCGTTCCTGCTGAAACAGTATTATCATTGTAAGTGTATGTGCCAGAACCACCAACACCAGGTGAGGTGTCAGCAACTGTGCCTATTTCAATATAACCAGTTCCTGCAGTTGTTGTTCTATACACCTTGTAGATTGTCATGGTTGGTTCTGAAGAATCATCCCATGAGATTTGCACGTCATTAGCCGCTGCATTGGTAACACTTGTTACATTAATTGGATTTAAAGCAAGTAAACAACCGCATTGTTCAAATTTAAATGAAGCAATTCGTGTGTTCCAATTTGATGTTGGGTTATATTGGGCTGTGTACCAAAAGGTGCATTCATCAACGGGATCAACACTTAACGAAGTATAGTCTCCATACCTTCCTGAACCATTTGAAGCGCTGCCTTCTATGATTGAAGTTTCTCCTCTAGGCAATGTTCCTGCAGGATCATCTTTTAATCTTCCAGCATATCGCATGCCAGCATAAACACTTGAACTAGAAGTGTTGTAACCGATGGCAATATTTCCATCACCATCCATAGCCGCTGATGCCATCCAACGATGGACACCATCATTTAAGGTATAAGTTCCTTCGTCTTTGAGTGTCCACCCACCATTGGTTGTGGCAGCAGGTCGCTCAAGTTGCCACCAACGCACACCGTGGTAATCATTGCCATCAACGTCAGTAACCATGTTGCCGACTAAATATTGCTTGGTATCAATAGTTCTGTGCTGAACTCTCCACATGAGAGGTTGTTTTAATGGAAATAAGTTTGTCGCACCATCAGGTTGTGGTACGGATAAGTCTCCAAAATTTGTACCACCTAAATTTGTGTCAAACTCGCTAACAACAATATTAATTGGTCCTGTGATAGAGCTGTTGGCAGGTGTATCAAAATCAGTGGTAAACTCCCAAATTTCGAGCACATCATCGCCACCTGGGTCGCCATGGTATTCGCTGTCTCTGTGGCGCATAAAGATTCCAGGAGCACCAGCAGGAGGTGGAATGTTTCCATCGGCATCAGCCGGCATCATGTGTTGAAAACCAAAACCTGGTAAACCAACGGTTTGAAATACTTGGTAACCTCTTGCGGTTTGTCCAGCCAACATGTTTATTCTATCTAAAGCATATTGACGATTGCTTTCATTGGCACCAATATAATAAGCATCATTCCACACACCAAATTTTGGGTAATCTGGTCTGTTTCCTGAATCTGAACCAAATTCATAGATAAACCAAGTGCTACTGGTTGATCCAATAGGGTCAGCTGTTTTTGAAATATAGACACAAAAAGAAGTAGGGGTAAACTCTGTTAGTACCCAACGTCCTTTGGGTTGACCCGCTGCATTATCAGCTAATTGGTCAAACATAATAACAGGATCACCATCACCACCACCACAGCCAGTACCAGAGCCTGCTGCAATTGCATTTAATAAAAATTGACTAGCAATTGTGCCGTCAGATTTGTTAACAATCAAAATACCAGAACTTGAACCATTATTGATTGATTGGATATAGTAGTCTAACCCAACATCACCATTAGTGTCAGAAGGATTAACGCCAGTATATCCAAGACCGTCAACATTAACAATTGGTGTGTTAAATGCACTTGGAGCAAATGATTGTGGTAAATCCAGCTGTTTTTGTGCTAAAGGATCAAATCCATAGCCTCTATCAGCAGGAGCAGGTCTTTGCCAATCTTTTGGGCGATTGTATTGCATAGGAATTTCCTTAATAGGATCGCCAGGCTGCCAAGCTCTTGGAGCTGAAAATGATTTTAGATTAACCGTTACAATAGCAGGAGTCACTGGTTCGCCTACGTAATCTGGTCCAAATCGCGTTGTTTCTGATTGCGAATAGGATGAAATTATTAATAGTAATAATGAATATAGGGGTGTTTTTTTCAATTGCTTATCCTCTCTTTTAAATTTCTTTGTGTTCAATAAAATGTATTAAGCCAGTATCAGACTGAACCTTAAACATACCAAATGCTTTTGCTGGGCGGAATCGTTGAGTTCTATTTTTGATGGTTTTATTTTTCAAAAATCGCACTGAGTTACTGGTCACGATGCTTCCAGTTATTACATCGGCTCTTGGGATGTTTTTTGCCACGTAATCAACTCTAATAGTGCCGCTATAGGTCTTTAATTCGATAGATTTTGATGCTTTGTTTGGTATTTTGGAAAATTTAATGTTTCCAGTCTTGGTAAAGATATTAGCCGAATTCGTTGTTTTTACGTTTATATCTGAATGCTCGCTTTGTATGTTTAATTCATTGCCTATAGTCTTGGTACTTAAGTTGCCTTTTTCAATAATGACTTGCAATTGGATTTCTTTGGGAAGAATAATCACTGCATCGACACGTTCTTTACTGTCAGAAGAAGGTGGGTTGGGGTATCTTATTTCTAAAAATAGGGTCTTATCCTTTACGCTATCAAATAGATTGGCTTTATGTTGTTTTGAAAATTGTGAAACTGCATGATAAACAATGCTCTCTTGTTTTGTTTGGCGAATTCGAATATCTCCATATGAATTTTTCACCACAACCTTATCAATTGATGACAGGTCTTGAGTGCTATAGTTGAGTCTTTGGACTTCTATGTTTTGAGCATGTGTATTAAAACTTATGAAAAACAATAAAAAAACGAACAATAGTTTACGTAGCATTGATGGTATATTTGGAAAATTCGCGATATCTTACCTTAATTTTAAGCCTTACTTAACTGTTTTTATGGATTAATTGAATATTCTCCCTTTAATTTAATCCCAATTGTTGATAATTAACGCAATATGAAATATATTTCACGGATTGAATTATATTTCATTGCAGCAAATGCCAAATCAACAACTTAATTTAGCAACAAAAGCCGCGTGGCTTTCTTACATCGGTGGTTACACCCAAAGTCAGGTTGCCAAGCGTTTGAATGTGTCAACTGCAAAAGCCAATAGACTCATTTCACTTGCGCATGCCAATAATTTAGTAAAGATTTTTGTTGAAGGCGACACCATCGAATGCGTTGCATTAGAAGAAAAAATTATTCAGAAATATCACTTAAATTCTTGCACTGTTGTTCCTGATTTTGATGCAGGCGATGAACAATCGGATTTTAATGCTGTGGGAAGTGCAGGGGCAAACTATTTGCATCAACTATTTAAACAATCAAAAGATAAAATTATCGGTATTGGCAAGGGACGAACATTGTCTTCAGTTATTGAACACCTACCCAAAATTAAAGCGAACAATCTTCAGTTTGTATCGGTATCTGGCGGATTGACACGCAAATTTTCTACCAACCCTTTTGATGTTATTCACAAAATTGCTGAACGCACTTCGAGTGAGGCTTATTTTTTGCCTGTGCCTTATATGGCAAAGGACGTGCAAGAAAAAGAAATGCTGTTATCGCAACAAAGTGTGGTGCAAATGCTAAATTTTGCCAAAACTGCTGATATATTTATCGTAGGAATCGGTTCAATCCAAAGTAATGCCCATGTGCATGAAACGGGTTTAATCGAAGAAAGCACATGGCAAATGATGATTAAGAAAAAAGCCGTTGGTGATTTTATGGGAGAGTTTCTTGATAAAAATGGAAACAAAATAAACGACCAAGCCAATGACCTGTCTTTGGGTTTATCCAATCAAGACATCAAAGGCAAAAAAGTCATTGCAATAGTTGGTGGCAAACGAAAAGGCATTGCCACCTTAGCGGCATTAAAAACAAATACAATAACCGATTTAATTATCGGCGAACAATCAGCGCAACAATTAATAGAAAACACGTAAGATGGGCTTCGCCCATAAAAAAAAGGTAATCTAAATGAGTAAAATTAAAAGAAATCCAGGAATGCCTCTCAATCTCGATTGGGTCGAAGGCATTCAAGTCAATACATCAGCAGTTGAGCGCCGAGCCAAATCTTATAGCGGTCGTCGTTCGATTAAAAAACAACACCAAGCAGCGTGGTTGCTTAAAGCATTGAGCTGTATAGATTTAACCACCTTGGCAGGGGATGACACCATTAATCGCGTTAAGCGTTTATGCAACAAAGCCAAAAAACCTGTCCGCAAAGACATACTTGAAGCTTTAGGCGTGGAAAAACTTAATATCACCACAGGAGCTGTTTGTGTTTACCACGAAATGTTAGAAGCCGCTAGTGGCTTTTTAAAAGGAACTGGTGTGGAATTAGCAGCTGTTTCAACGGGTTTTCCAGCAGGTCTTACGCCTTTTGATATGCGTGTGGAAGAAATCAGACGTTCGGTTGCCGCAGGTGCGAGCGAAATTGATATTGTTATTTCCAGAAGATTGGTTTTTGCTCAAGACTGGCAAAAACTTTACGATGAAGTTAAGCAATACCGCGAAGCTTGTGGTGATGCCCATTTAAAAACAATCCTAGCAACGGGTGAACTCGCTACCTTTCGCAATGTAGCCAAAGCCTCAATGGTGTGCATGATGGCAGGAGCGGACTTTATCAAGACTTCCACGGGTAAAGAATCGGTAAATGCTACCTTGCCAGTAAGCTTGGTCATGGTCAGACAAATTCGCGAATATTACCAACGCACGGGTTATAAAATTGGTTACAAACCAGCCGGAGGCATTAGTACAGCTAAAGACTCTTTGCTTTATTTAATATTAATGAAAGAAGAATTAGGGCGTGATTGGTTAGAACCAGAATTGTTTCGATTTGGTGCATCCAGTTTATTAGGTGATATCGAAAGACAACTAGAACACCATGTGACAGGCAAATATTCTGCCAGTTTCAGACACGCAATGGGTTGATAGCACTGACAACTCTATAAAAAAAACTGTAAGGTGGGTTTACCCACCAAAACAATCAAAATGGTGGGTAAACCCACCTTACAAATAAGAGTAAGACAATGAACATTATGAAAATACTAGAAACAATGGACTACGGTGTCGCACCAGAGAACACAGATAATGCGATAAATTGGATAAAAGAACATAACAAAAAATTTGGACTATTTATTGATGGAGAATTTGAGCAAAGCAAAAAGGCCAAATACTTTTATACGTTTAATCCTGCAACAGGTGAAAAATTAGCGCAAATCACCCAAGCCAATAAAACTGATGTAGATAAAGCAGTAAAAGCAGCCAATAAAGCACAAATGTCATGGGCGAAGCTAACAGGCTTTCATCGCGCTAAATATTTATACGCTATTGCCCGTTTGATACAAAAACATGCACGTCTTTTTGCTGTACTTGAGTCATTAGATAACGGCAAGCCCATTCGAGAAAGCCGCGATGTAGATATACCATTGGTGATTCGTCACTTTTACCACCACGCGGGTTGGGCACAGTTAATGGAAGAAAAATTGGATGATTACCAAGCCATAGGTGTTGCAGGACAAATCATTCCGTGGAATTTTCCTTTGTTGATGATGGCGTGGAAGATCGCACCAGCATTGGCTGCTGGCAATACCGTTGTTTTAAAACCTGCCGAATACACCTCGCTAACAGCCCTTTTGTTTGCCGAAATTTGCCAACAAGCAGGATTGCCAAAAGGTGTTGTTAATATCATCACAGGTGATGGTAAAACAGGAGCAGAAATTGTTAATCACCCTGATGTGGATAAAATTGCCTTTACTGGCTCTACTGATGTGGGCAGACTTATACGCCAACAAACCGCAGGAACAGGTAAAAAACTCACCCTAGAGTTGGGTGGAAAATCTGCTTTTATCGTCTTTGATGATGCAGATGTGGACTCTGCCATTGAAGGCATTATTGATGCCATCTGGTTTAACCAAGGGCAAGTCTGTTGTGCGGGTTCTCGTTTATTGGTACAAGAAAGTATTGCCGATAGATTTCATCAAAAACTCAAAGAACGCATGAGCAAATTACGTGTGGGCGACCCTTTAGATAAATCCATTGATATTGGTGCCATTATTGATCCAAGCCAGCACAAAAGGATTGAACAATTGGTTAAACAAGGCGTTGAAGAAGGTGCTGAACTTTATCAACCAGATATTACTCTGCCAGAATGCGGTTGTTTTTACCCACCCACTTTATTGACCGAAGTAGATACCGCGCATTATGTTGCTCAAGAAGAAATATTTGGACCGGTACTGGTTTCCATGACCTTTCGAACCCCTGCTGAAGCCGTAGCACTTGCCAACAATACCCGTTATGGTTTAGCGTGCAGTGTTTGGAGTGAAAACATCAACCTAGCTCTTGATATAGCTCCCAAAGTGATAGCAGGAGTGGTGTGGATAAACTGCACCAACCAATTTGATGCAGCCGCTGGCTTTGGTGGTAAAAAAGAATCAGGTTTTGGACGCGAAGGCGGAATCGAAGGCATGTACGCTTATTTAAAACCCAAAGTCGATGCCACACTTAAACCAAGCATGCCACAAAAAGTGTTTGAATTAAAATCCAAAAACTCAAAGGCAATAGTGGATAGAACACCTAAATTTTACATCGGTGGCAAACAAGCACGCCCTGATGGTGGTTATTCACAAGCCGTGGTTTCAAGCAAAGGCGAGTTAATTGCTCATATCGGTCAAGGCAACCGCAAAGACGTACGTAATGCCGTAGAAGCGGCACGCAAAGCCACAGCCTGGACCAATACCACGGCACATAACCGTGCCCAAGTGCTTTATTTTATAGCCGAAAACTTAAGTCTTCGCAGTGCTGAATTTGCTAAAAACATTCAATCCATCACAGGCGTAACAGCCAAACAAGCCCAACAAGAAGTTGATGCCAGCATCGAAAGATTGTTTTACTATGCCGCCATAGCCGATAAATTTGACGGACAAGTGCATACGGTTCCAGTCAGAGGCGTTGTACTTGCCATGCCTGAAGCCAATGGCATAATGGGCATTGTTTGCCCTGATGAAAATCCCTTGCTCGGTTTTGTGTCATTAATGGCAGCCACTATCGCCATGGGTAATCGAATTGTGATGATTCCATCACAAAACTACGGATTAACGGCTTTAGAGTTCTACCAAATCCTCGAAACATCCGATGTTCCAGCTGGCGTGGTTAATATCATAACCGGTGACAAAAATGAACTCGCACGCACTCTTGCCGATCATTATGAGGTTGAATCCGTGTGGTATTTCGGTGATGCCGAAGGTTCTACCATGGTCGAAAAAGCCAGTGCCGCCAACCTCAAACGCACATGGGTCAACTACGGCAAAGCCAGAGACTGGTTTGATAACAAACAAGCCCAAGGCAAAGAGTTTTTAAACCAAGCCACCGATATAAAAAATATCTGGACACCTTATGGGGAGTGAAAAGAAGTAACGCAAAGGTCGCAAAGAAGGCGCAAAGGAACGCAAAGTTTTATTAAATAAAACACGTCATTGCGAGGGAGGAACGACCGTGGCAATCTCCGTGGGTATCGTGTTCTTGTTTAAGAATAAGTAACGTGGTGTGGAGTTTTCTATAACTTTTTTACTCACATGTGCAAAGGTCTATATTAGAATATTATGAAAAAAAAATACACACTTGATAATAATACAGTAGCATCAAACCCAGGCAAGATAAACTTTAAACAATTTGTTTGGATGAAATATAATTACAAATTTGTTTTGATAATAATACCTATGTTTTTATTATCTATTTATGTTGCGGTAAGCTACTCAAAATACTTCTATGTAGTTACTGTTATTTTAGTACTGATTAATGAATTATACTGGCTAAGGTTAAAAGAACACTATTCTGCTGACTCAAATGCAGGATTGGTTATTTCAACGAATCCAAAATTAGTGGCAGTTTATACTAACCTCACAAAAGGATATGGTGGTAATTATCCAGTCATAAAAATTATAAACTATAAAGTTAGAAGACCTGTCGATATAGGTGAAAGAATTGCTACTGTAGCTGTTTATTCCGTCGGTGAAAATGATGATTTAGGTTGTTGGGCTGACTTTTTCCCATTGCCTGCTGATTATGCAACTGATAATAAAAATGAAATTGAAGCTGAAATCAACAGTTACCCACAAGAGCAATGGCAAAAAATATATGATGGTCTTAGTGAAATTAATAAGCCTTATAAAACAGGATTATATAAAATTGAACTAACAAGTAGTGATTGGGAAAATGAATTAGAATAATAGCTTCATTCTGAGTATTCGCCCTTTCTGTACAAAAAACTCTTGGAATCTCTCCATTGATTTTTTTAAATTTAACTATGATACTCAATGAGATTGCCGCGTCTTTTCTCCTCGCAATAAAGAGTTTTAGTTCAATATAAATTGTTCTAAAGTGGTTTTGGTAAGGCTTGAGCCGCCTTAAAATAAGCGGTGACATCCATTGAAATTATTTTTAAGTACCCATAATTTTACAAATGTAATCCAAAATCCATGTTCTGATGCAATATTCCTATTATTTCTATAAAGTTTTTACCTTTACGATAAAAAATTACGTGCTTTCCTTCTGGATAACTTAAATAATTGGGTTTAATATCTTCACGAGAATAACCAATATCAGGGTTGTGGGATAACCAGATAAAGCGGTTATTCAGTGCTGTTAAATAAACACTACGTTTTTGTTTACCCCATTTGTTTTGGGTGAAGCGTGCGATTTGTTTAAGGTCATTTAATGCATTTGGAGTAAGTTTAAATCTATTTTTGGCTGGCATCGTATTCAGCATCCATTTCTGCTATCAAACCAGTTAAGCTGTAATTTGCAAACTCTCCTTTGTCAGCTTGTGCTTCACTTGCGGCTAAATGTTCGCGCAAGGCTTTTAATTTTCTTTCATTATTTTCTAATAATCGCAAACCAGCACGAATAACTTCACTAGTCGAATGAAATCGCCCTGTATTCAGTTGCGAATTGATAAAAGTTTCAAAATGATTACCCAGTGAAATACTTGTGTTTTTAGCCATAATGGTATCAAAAATGTTTGAAGGCTTAAAATTATACCAATTATTGGTAGTTTTTCAATTGTTGTTTCAATTATTAATCTTATAATATCTTTGATTTAAGTAAATATCCTCCGTAAGATGAGTTCCGCCCATC
>CAMZLQ010000133.1 GCA_947311585.1 uncultured Alcanivoracaceae bacterium
GTAAAATGGTTTTATAGATTTAGGATAATTCATAATGACTGTTGGTTTTTTGAAATGCTCTTCGGTTAAATAACGTTCGTGTTCAGTTTGCAAATCAATGCCCCACTCGACTTGAAACTCAAACTTCTTACCACAATTTTCTAGTATCTCAATGGCATCAGTATAATTGACACGCGCAAATGAATCAGTTTGAAATGACTTAAGACGTTCAACAACCCCTTTTTGTACGAACTTATCAAAGAATTGCATGTCATCAGCATTTTCATCCAATACAGCTTGGAAAACATACTTCAAAAAGTCCTCCGCCAAATCTGCATTGTCATTTAAATCATTAAATGCCACTTCTGGTTCAATCATCCAAAACTCAGCCAAATGACGAGTGGTATTGGAATTTTCGGCTCTAAAAGTTGGTCCAAAGGTATACACTTTTGACAAAGCCAAAGCATGAGTTTCAACATTTAACTGCCCCGAAACGGTAAGGTAAGTTTCCTGACCAAAAAAATCTTTAGAAAAATCAACCTCTCCTTTATCATTCATCGGCACATTGGCTAAATCCAACTGCGTCACGCGAAACATATCCCCAGCTCCTTCACAATCACTGGCGGTAATGATGGGCGTACTTATCCAACAATAACCTCTTTCATGGAAAAACCTATGTACGGCTTGAGCCAAAGTATTTCGCACTCGGGTCATGGCACTAAAAGTATTGGTACGCGGACGCAAATGGGCAACCGTTCGTAAAAATTCCATTGTGTGTCTTTTGGGTTGAACTGGATAGGTCTCAGGATCCTCGACCATGCCTGTTACCTCAACGCTATAGGCTTGGATTTCACACGATTGTTGTCCTCCTGACTTGACAAGTTTGCCCGCAATTATGGCTGAACACCCCGTTGTCAAATGTTTAATTTCATCTGCATAATTAGCCAATGTACTATCGGCAATCACCTGAATGCCATCAAAACACGAGCCATCATGCATAACGATGAATGAAAAACCCGCTTTAGAATCACGGCGATTACGCACCCATCCCTTGACGGTAACGTCGGTTTCAAAGGCAATATCGCCTGTTAGTGCTTGTTTGATTGTTATATCAACACAGTTAGTCATATTATTTTCCAGTTATTCTTTATCTTTTCTTCTATCAGTTTTTCTTCTCTCTTCAATATCAACACCAACAATAGGTTTGCGTCTTTGCACTTTACGTCGATTATCAAAGTCTATCTCTTCATCCTTGACTCTTCTGTCTTTATTTTTTCTTCTATTGACAACTGCATCAGGTAAGTCTTGTGAACGACGCTTGGTTTTACGTCGTTCAGCATTCTCTACTTCAGTTTGATTCTTATCTTTATCAGTCATCGTCTTTCTCTATTTATCGACTTGGACCATTTAAGATGGCATATTCAACAGCATCAATGATTAAGTCCACTTCAGCTGAAGTAATGGCAAAGTGTGGCGTGAAACGTAATGAGTTTTCACCACCGTGAATAACGCCGATACCGTTGTAACGTAAAAACTCTTCAATTGAGTCAGTGCCATAGGCTTTAAATTCTTTAGAAAGCTCACATGAAAACAACAAACCCGTTCCTTGAACGTTAGTGACTTTGCCATTTAACTTTTCTTGTAAACCATTTAGTTTTTCAACAAACTCTTGACCACGTTCCAAAATATTTTTTCTAAAGTCATCATCAACACGTGCCAATACTTCACAGGCGACATCCATCGCTTTTGGATTAGTTGTCATGGTATTGCCATAAACGCCTTTAACATACATTTTTGACGTAGTAGGTGACATGGCTAAGACTGATAGTGGATAATGTCCAGCATTGAGTGCTTTAGAATAGGTTTCCATATCCGGTGCTTCAATCCCATCAAAACCTTGATAATCAACAATGGATAAACACCCTTGCGCGCGAAGCCCTGCTTGGATTGAATCAATAAGAAATAAAGTTCCGCGTTCTTTGGTTAGCTTTCTAGCTGTTTCATAAAACTCACGTGAGATGCCCATTCCTGGGTTGCCTTCACCCATAACAGGTTCCATAAAAAATGATTCTACAAAGATATTATCTGCATCAACTTGCGCAAACGCCGCTTCAAGAGCAGCAATATCGTTAATGGGTATAGTGATTAAATTATCACGGGCAGCAAATGACGCGCAATTTTTGCGGTAACTAGGCAGCGAAGAATCAGAATACTGAGCAGGTCTGTCTGTCCGTCCATGAAATGCCCCTTTAAGTGCCATTATTTTAATTTCTTTGCCTTCGTGACGAGCACCAGGTGCCGTCATGTTTTTAGCATTAATATCCGAAATACGCGCCGCCACTGTAACCGCTTCTGAGCCCGAATTCATGCATAAAAACTTGTCATAAGGACAAGAACCTTGCGAATGCCCCACTTCTCGTTTAATGGCTTTACTGAGTTTCATTTGTAAATACGAAGGTGTCATAATATTCGCCATTACATGTGGACGGCTCATGGCTTCCAAAACAAAATCAGGAGCATGACCAGCACCCAACATACCATAACCACCATTATCGTGCAATACAGCACCCTTGAGTGTAATCAACCACGCCCCTTTTCCGCCCAGTGCAACATAAGGATTAATGGCATCTTCGGAATAAAAATTAATGTAATCTTCTTGAACCCTCTTCATTTGCGTTGGTTCATCCATATCAATTAACTCAGGAAATTCATCTTTTATGGTAAGATAATTATCATAAGCGTTTTCAATTGCCGTCGTTAAAGCCGAATCTCTTTGTAAAAAATCAGCAATAACCTCATCACTTAAACCCTTAGTTAACACACTGCCTTTAGCAGACCGAATAGCACTCAATTTGTCTAATACTGACATATTTTTCCTCTAGATATTTATGTAGGAGAGTCATGAAACCCTCTGTGAATTTAATAGCGCAACATTTTACCATACAACCGATACTAAATATCACCCCTTGGTAAAATATTAATGGGTAATGAGTTGAAAATTACCTTTGAAATGTTCGATGCATGAGCTTTGAAAGTGCCAATCGCCTAACACCATTCGGAATCTGGTTCCATTTTCTGTTTGCGTTTGATGAAATCCAGGGCGGTGGGTGTGTCCGTGTAGCATCAATGAGGCAGAGTGACAATCAAACAAATCATCAACGGCTTGTTGATTAACATCCATGATTTGGCTTTCGGCAGATTGCGTGTGTTGTTGTGATTGCATTCGTGCTTTTTGTGCAAAAGCAATTCGTTCAGAGATGGTTTGACTTAAAAACCACTGCTGCCATTGCGAATCTCGCAACTGCCGCCTAATTTTCTGGTACTCAACATCATCAGTGCACAAGGCATCGGCATGGGTTAAAATGATTCTCTTTTTATGCAACTCAACCACTGTTGAATCTTCGAGTAAGATAAGACTGTTATTGAAACGTTGACCCAAAAGAAAATCTCGATTACCCGCCATAAAATAGCATTTTGTTTGGTATTTCTCCGACAACTCGTCCAAATCATTCGCCACTTGCTGAATGACACCAATTTTGGCATCATCGCCCAAATAGTATTCAAATAAATCTCCTAGAATATACAAAGCCCGAGCATGTCGGGCTTTATCATCTAAAAAGAATTTAAACCGTTGGTAAATTTCTGGCTGCTTGTCATTCAAATGCAAGTCAGCAATAAATAAATCCTTCAAATTATTTTACTGGGTTGGTTTCTACTTCTTTGGCTTCTGGCATTTTATCTATTACAGAAACATGCTTTATCAACATCGTTTTAATTGGCACATCACTGGAAAATGGAGGATTTGGACCAGTTTGGGTAAAACGAATCTCATCCACAACATCCATGCCTTCAACCACTTTACCAAAAACCGCATAGCCCCACGTTCTGCCATTGTCTTCACTGGTAAAATCTAAAGAAGGGTTGTCTTGAACATTAATAAAAAACTGAGCCGTCGCCGAATGTGGTGAAGGCAAACGTGCCATTGCAATCGTACCACGAACATTCTTCAATCCATTTGATGCTTCATTTTTAATTGGATCGCGTGTTGATTTGCGTACCAAATCCTCGTCAAAACCACCCCCTTGAATCATAAATGTACTAATAACACGGTGAAAAATCGTACCATCATAGTATCCATCTTTGACGTATTGCAAAAAGTTAGCAACTGATAACGGTGCTTTTTCAGCATCCAATTCTAAAATAATGTCGCCACGGTTGGTTTCCATTTTGACTAAAACTGGTGCAGCAAATAACGAAAAACCAGTGCAAAGCAATAAAAGGACTAATATTTTTTTCATAATAAATCTCAAGTAAATAAGTTTTTAGTTTAAATCATATAGGGCTTAATGGCATTAAAATCAATGGAAAGTTTAAAATAAATTTAGGTTTCAGGTTTCAGGTTTCAGGCTTCAGGTTTCAGGCTTCAGGTTTAAGGTTTTAGGTTTTAGGAGAATTTATTTCTAGCTAAAATTAATCCACCGAGCATAGCTGATATTTCTTCAGACTCTTTTAACCAATCCTTTGAGTCTTCTTTAATTATGTAGCCAATCTCTGTACCTATTATTTGGATCTCTAACTCATTACAAGAGCCTTTAGCAATATACAAAAATTTCATTAACCCCAAATCCCGATATAGAAACGCGAATTAGAGTGCAATCAATTGGTACGTATAGCAAATCAATAAAATTCGTCGTCACCTCATTGGTGATAAGATATTTTCTTGGTTTGCTAGGCGTGCTAAAGGGTTGCACTCTAATTCGCGTTTCTATATCGGGATTTGGGGTTAATGAAATTTTTGTATATTGCTAAAGGCTCTTGTAATGAGTTAGA
>CAMZLQ010000134.1 GCA_947311585.1 uncultured Alcanivoracaceae bacterium
ACGGCTTTTGGTCCAAGTCTAAATATACCTTTCAAATCCACACTAAGGGTGAGCAAAACCAAAGATGCAGGCAATAAATAACGTGAAGATACGTAATATAAACTTTTGGCATCGGCATCTTCTATCAAGCCAAAGGTATTGAGTAAGGAAGGTAAAAAATAACACAACAATAATGCAGGAACGATGCCATAAAACTTTGTCCAAAATTTTGTTTTTAGTTGTCCTGTGTAAAAAACCAAGCCTAAAATAGCCGCAAGTACGCCAAAAAGTACAGCATCGGATTGGATTAATGGTATAGTTTGTTCATTCATTTTGCATTGTCTCTTTTACTTATGTCTATTCGAAAATTTAATAATATCAACCCAACAATCGCTGCCTCTGCCTATATTGACCCACAAGCCTGCGTGATTGGCGAGGTAGAAATTGGTAAAAATTCATCAATATGGCCAATGGCTGTTGTACGTGGTGATGTAAATTTTATCAAAATTGGCAATAACACCAATATTCAAGATGGCAGTATACTACATGTCACCCATAAAGGTGAATACGGTGATGGTGCTGCTTTGATAATTGGCGATAATGTCACCGTTGGTCATGGTGCAATTTTACATGCGTGCACCATTGGCAATAGTTGCCTTATCGGCATGGGAGCCATAATCATGGATGATTGCATTATTGAGGATTATGCCATGATTGGTGCAGGGGCAATGTTGCCCCCGCGTAAATGCGTTAAATCAGGTGAGTTATGGCTAGGAAATCCCGCTAAAAAAGTGCGCGATTTAAGCGATGAACAAAAACAGCAACTGGACTACTCTGCTAGGCAGTATGTTAATCTTAGTAAAAAGTATTAAGCTACTTTTTCTTTAAATTTTGGTATTGTTTTGCTGTCATGCCATATTTTTTCTTAAATACCCGACAAAAATAAGCAACCGAACTAAAGCCACATTCATCACTAACGATAGAAACTTGGTACCCATCTTTTAGTTTCATACAAGCTTTTTCTAGACGATATTCTCTCAGCATATCCATGGGATTTTCATCTATTAAAGCTTTAACTTTTCGGTTTAGATGTCTTTCACTAACAGCCATTTTATCCGCTAAATCTGCTCTTTGGATGTATTCATTAGGATAAATTGTGCCTATAACATCTCTAAGTTTATCAATAAACTTAATATCCTGTTTAGCTAAATTTAATTTATCTAAACAGGTGTTGCTTTTGAAGGCCTGACTAGTTTTCTTTTGTAACATTTTTCGAATTGTTAAAATATTATCTAATTGAGCATGCAATTCTTTTGCATTAAAAGGTTTGGTCATGTAAGTGTCGATATTTTCACGCCAACCTTTAATGCGACTATCTGTCGTATTTAAAGCCGTCAATAACACAACTGGGATATGTGAAGTTCTGGGGTCATGACGTAAAACCCTTGTGACTTGATAACCATCCATTTCTGGCATCATGACATCACAGATAATAATATCAGGTAATTCTTTTAATGCCAAAGTAATACCAGCTTTACCTCGATTTGCTAGCAGACAATTAAACCTGTTTGACAAGATTTTTCCAATATATTCTTGCATATCTTGATTATCATCAATGATGAGTACACAAACACGATTATTTTTGGTTGCAAAACCTATTTCAGTCGTTTCTTCAATAATTTCATTGTAAGTATTGGAAACCAATTGATTGACCATTACATGTGATGGTTCTATATCTTCTTTAATATTTGTTGTTGGGAAAGTTACGGTAAAGAGCGTACCCTTCCCCCATATACTTTCAAGTTTGACTTGTCCATCATTGGCTTGGGTGATTTCTTTAACAACTGTGAGTCCTATTCCTGTCCCCGCAATATTTTTGTGTGTTTCAAGTCGACTGAAACGAGCAAAAACCTTTTCAAAGTCTTTTTCTTGAATTCCCGGTCCTGTATCTTTAACTCCAATACTCACCTGTTTATCCTTAATTAGAGAATAAATACTGACTTTACCACCAGAATTAGTATATTTTAAGGCATTAGAAATTAGGTTTCCTACAACAACCTCCAAGCACTCATTAGTTGCATAAATACTTACATCGTGCTGATTATCAAGAGACAATTCGATATTTTTTTCCAAAGCTATTGGTCTGAAAGACTCATACAGCATTAAAAGTATAGGCTGCACAGCTTGAGATTCGCGATTAATTTCTTTGTTGTTTTCAGCCTGAGAAAGCTTTAAGATTTGTCCCACCATAAGCATCAAGCGTTTTGCATTGCGTTGAATCATTTTATGTTCTTGAGTGAATTTACTCAATTCTGGATTATTAAGCAATTGTTCACTAGGCCCTAAAATTAAGGTTAGTGGCGTTTTAAATTCGTGTGTAATATTTGTAAAGACTTTATTTTTATAATCTAGCAACGCTTCTACCATTTGTTTTTGTCTATTGACTTCATGCGTACGAAGCACAACAATCTTTTCTAATGCGATTGCGTGTTTGCGACTGGCGATAGTTTTATAACGTATAAAACCCCAAATTAACAAAATCCCCAACAAAACATATATTGTATATGCCCATGGCGAAAACCATGGTGCTGGATAGACAATGATTTTCAAGGATTTATTTTTACCCCATACTCCATCTTTGTTGGCTGCCTTTACCTGAAATATGTATTCGCCAGGAGATAGGTTAGTATAGGTTACCTGACGATTTCTTGAGTTAGTGCTAACCCATTGATTATTAAGCCCAAATAATCTATATGCGTATTTAATCTTGGTAGATTCTAAATAATCAAGTGCTACGAATTCAAATCCAATAATATAATCTTTATGACTAAGTACAATTTCTTCAGTCTCATTAATTGGTTGCTCAAGTATAAAATTAGTTTTGGTTGCTTTGTTTACTAACACTCTCTGGTTTTGCAAATAAAGCTTGGTTAAGAACGGAGAATAAATTTCCCTTTTGGAGTCAATTAATTTTGGATTAAACTTATTAAAACCATGTCTCCCTCCAAAATATAAATTACCTGAGGCATCATTAAAGCTGGAATTTATAAAAAAAGAGTTATTTAATAGTCCGTCAGAGTTATTGTATTGTATAGATTTGTTCAGCCTTGGGTCATATCGAATTAATCCATCATCCGTCGCTAACCAAATTAGCCCTGAATCATCTGATTCAATAGCAGTAATATTTGAAGGATTTTGAAAATTTAACTCTTTGTAAATTTGTTTTATTAATTCTCCATTAGAACTCAAATGAAAAAGCCCTTTTTTACCAACCCCTATCCAAATAGAATCATCTTTATCGATATAAATACTGTAAATTGAATCCGTTCCATAGGGTATGACATCCGTAGCAAAAGGGGAAAATTCATTATTCGATATTAATTTCACAATCCCTTGCGATGTAGTTACAAATGTCTCTCCAAAACTATTAGTAGATGCTGCATAAAATTCGGTATTTTGGCCTTTATAATTTTTAGCTTTGAAGGGCTTATATGACTTGTTTTTTGTATTGTATAAATATAAATTTAAATAAGTTCCCACCAACCGTGTGTTATTGCTCATATCCATTGAAAAGAATGTGATCTCATGAGTTGATAAATTATGCAAGTAAGTTGATTTAAGAGTTGTAAAATCTGTATAATATAGACCATTACTCGTGGAGGTCCAAACACCAGTAGAATCTAAATCAATAGAAAATACTGTATTACTTGTTGCAGGATTAGCAGAGTCTAACGCTATATATTGGCATGATTTTTTAGGGATATAGCGGATTAAGCCATTGTCAGTACCTAACCACCATATATTGTTTTTAATGTATTGACTTGTAAAAGCAGTGCTTTTCGAACAAAAAATACTTTCCTTAGATTTAGTAAAGTTCTCGAATTGGGTTGATTTTAAATTTAACTGGCTGAGTCCATTATTAAAAGTGCCGACCCATAGTTGATTTGTACTATTTATAAATAAAGCATTGACTGCATTATCTGCAATTGATGCAGTTTTCGTGTCACCTTTGTATTGTGAAATAGTTTCATTGGATATATGGTACTTATAAAGTCCGTTATAGACTGTTCCTATCCAAATGTGTTTCTCATCACTTACTAATGAAGTAATAACTTTGTCTTTCAAGATTATTTTAGTCGATTTATCTTTTTTATAAACATATAACCCACCATCGGTTCCTAAATATGTTGTGTTGTTGGTTTTAAAAATTGTACGAACGCGTAGATGGGGAATATTTATTGGATTAATATTCAAAATTTTTTTTTCGGTTATTCCAAAATAAATTAAGCCAGAATATGTGGCTAAAAGTAAAGTATCATCATCTAATTGATTGATATCAGTAATCACATGATTTGTTAAAGGAAAAAAATGACTAGATGATGTGCTGTGAGTTAAGCTTATCTTATAAAACCCTTTGGTTGTTGCTACCCACAAATTTTTATTGTGCTCAAAAATTGCTCTAATTTTTACTTCAGCTTGATTAAGTCTATACTCGATAAAGACATCGCTTTTTAAATAATACAGTCCAAATTTGTTTGTTGCGACCCATAGAGTATTGTTACTATCCAAAAATACTTTGTTAACTCTTAGGTGCATTCTTTTGTCGTTATTGACTATTATTGGTACTCTATGAGCGGTTATTCCATTAAACTTGAAAATTCCAGAATGGGTTGCTATCCATAAAAATTTATATTGATCTTCTGTAATTGAAGAAATAGGTGAAGAGGATAGTTTTTGATTAATAGGAGGGTAAGAAAATTGCAGTAAATCTTTACATAACACATGATTGTTAAACAAGAATAAAAATAAGAGATAGAACTTCATGCTAAAAAAAATAAAAGGCTAGCATAGCACAAACCATACTAGCCTTGTTGATTTAATTATAAGGACCATTACCAATAGAACCACTAACGCCAACATCGCAATGAATTGCATTTGAATTAGCGACAGGGGCACCAATTGGAATATGTGGAAATGAATAAGTAGAGTTTGAAGTTGGAGCACTAAAATTTCTTGGGTTGCTCGCATGAACCCCGTCAATTCTTGCTTCACATTTGCTTTTTGCTACAAGAGGAGGTCCACTAACACCGCCTTCATCATAAGACACACCGTCAATTGTATGGATACACCTCATTATTTGAAGGTTTTCCCCTGCGAATAAATTTATACTTATAAAAATCCCCATAGCCAAAGCCAGTTTTAATAATAATTTGTTTTTCATTTTGTCTCTCCAATAATTATATAAAGTCAGTAAATTTTATGTGGTTTTTCATGAAAAAATACAATATTAACAAAAAGTACAAGTTTACGTCTCAAAAGTACAATTATTTGGTCTTTTTGTCTAAATATAAGTCCGAAAGCGACTAAGGTTTAAGTAAAATTTTCTGTAAAATGGCTCTATTGATTCAATATTGTATCAATTTTATTAACTTATATTTTGGAGAAAAATTATGACGTTCAAAAAATCTTTAATTGCTTCTTTGTTGGTTGGAACTATATATGCAGGATCTGCAAGCGCAGGAATGACTTGTGAATATATTCATGCAGGTAAATCCATTTGTGAAGCTTTAACATCAAATAATCAAAATTTAAATTCTTATCAATGGTCACTTTCAGGAAGCGGTTCCTTCTCAGGAGGAACAAGCTCTCCATTTGCATCACCTATTTGTAATATGAATACATGTGATGTTCAAGTTATAGTTACTTATCCTGATGGTAATACAACTACATCTAGTGCTACTATTCCAAGCAGTACATATTATTTTATGCCACCTAATGGGACAGGGACTGGAGGTACATTGCCAACGGGAATACCTGGATGCATTGGTACACATATTTGCAACTAAAACCACTCAGGTGGGTAGGATGACAAAGTTTTACCTTGTAAGATATAACTAAAATACACAATTAACTAACACGGTAAATCAATATTTATCTAACTTACCATTACAGTTTAAAGCGAATATTCATAAAAATAAAACTGCGTCACATAATGTTACGCAGTTTTTAATTTACCTCTTATACAAATTCAGACCACCCTAGTCTTCAAAAGAATCCACATAAACATAATCGCTTGCTGCAAATAAAGTAAATTCAATTAATGGTGAAATAGCATACCCATTCGGAGCTGCTGCATCTTCCACATACCAACGTGCATAAAGAGTTGTGCCTATCATTGCTGTATCACTGGGTAATGCAATACTTAATGAGGCATGTCCATCAGTGGTATTTGATAGTTGTTTTGTTGCGTAATTTAATCCTGTTGCTGGTAAGGCAGTCGTGCCTGGGTCGGCTAAATCAACAACAAAAAATGAGTTGGCATCACTTAGCGCATTTTCAACTGCAACGGTAAAATTTTGATTGCCAAGCAGTGGCGGTTCTATGGCTGTAACCTGTGGAATCTTTGCACTTGTTCCTGCCACACCAGCCCCAGTAATTTGCGGCTCGCGTGAACTACCCGCATAAAGAGAAGGGTGAGCAAAAGGTCCTGTTTCATTTGTCACACGTGGATCGGTTAAGGGACGACCCAAAAATGCCACTAAATTTGATTTTTGTGTGGCTGATAAAAACAAGGGTTGCATTCGTGTATCTAAATTTGGGTTGGCATAATCTCCACCACGATCATAAAAATCAACCACTTCTTCGAGTGTCGAAAAACGCCCATTGTGCATAAATGAGGTTCTGTATTGTAAATTTCTTAATGAGGTTGTTTTAAATTTTCCTCTGTCAGCTTCAATCCCTGTTACAGCAAATCGTCCGCTGTCTTCTGCATTTGGGCTCACGCCGATATTTTGAAATTCAGTATTTGAAAACAGCGCACTGCTGTGGCACGTATTACACCCTTGAGATTGAAACAATTGAAACCCTGCTCTTTCTTGTAGGGTTAAAAATGAAGGATCTTGGTTCTCAATCATGGCATCAATAGGTGCTTGATTCGAGTACAATGAACGCTCATAAGCCGCAATCGCCATGGCAATTTTAGGGGCTGTAATTTCATTTGTGCCAAAGACTTTTTTAAATAATTGAAAATAATTTTGTGAATTAATCCATTGGGACATCTGGTCTGAAACCAATGGGCTTAATGCCAAGGGTGTGGATGTTTTAACGCTGTTTACGACGTCATTCCAATTTCTACTGTTGTGTCCCATCTCTACTGGATTGGTTGGCGGTGCTAAAACTTGCGACTCTAACGCCGCTCCACTAATCAGAACTAAATCATTTGTGATTGGGTCATAAAATTGGCCACCAGCTCTGCCATCAAAAAACAATTCTGGTGCGTAGCCTGCATTAATCGAAGATGGTGCACGTCTGCCTGTAACGCGTGAATTATAACCATGTAAAGGGTTATATATATAGTTTCCATCTGCCCCGCTTTCTGGCACTCCCATCGAACCAGTTATATCGTCCGCCGTATTCATTATGCCATCAAAGCCCGCATTGGTAGACAATGGATTTGAAACACTTGAACGGGGATCAACTCCTCCAGATGATAGGATGTGACAACTGGCACAGGCAACTGTTTTTGTTGCAGAGAGTTGTTCATCCCAATAAAGGATTTTTCCTAGTTTTACTTTTTCAGGCGTTGATGCATTGCCTGGAGGATCTACTGGAGGGCTTAAGGAAGGCATTTGTGCCATGGAAATAAAAGAGGTTAGTATTAAACCAAAAAAAATGACTCTGTACATAAATTGTTAGGATATTTTTAAACTGCCGCATTATGGCACAAATCCATCCATTACATCTTGATATCCATTAACTTTTTAAACGTTTTACATCACTCTTATTGAAAACACATTTCTGCAAATTTTTGTAACAGAGTTGGTCCATTATTAACATCTTCTACCTCTGCAATTAATTTATCCGGATTAAGTCCTTCTTTTTTGACCTCGTCGTACCTCAGTTTGATATAGTATTTAATAATCTCAGGAGTAAACTCAGGATGAAATTGCATTCCCCAAATATGGTTGTTATAACAAAAGCAATGGTGAGCATCCAGTTGGGTTTGACCGAGTATTTTTACCTCTTTGGGAAGGTAAGTTACTGCTTGTTGATGCGTGGCTTGGAGTTTGATGGATGAGGTTGAACAATTAATCAAATCAGCAAACAGCTTATCATTGCAAGCATCTTCAGCCAACTGTACGTCAACTTGCCCCATTTCCCTACCCTTTGGATTCCATTGGACGCTTCCACCTAAAACTTTAGCCAATAATTGATGACCATAACAGACACCAAGTATTGGTAGACTTGAGTTAACAAACTGCTTAAGCCATTGTTGTGTTTTCTGACACCAATCATGGCATTCAGTGACCATGGCAGGAGAGCCTGTAATAATTATTCCAGCTATTTCTTCAGAATTCGGAAAGTTCTCATTATTGTAAACATGAACAACTTTTGTTTGTGATGCTTTTACTCCTAAGGCTTTGATAAAAAGCTCATCAAAATCCCCATACTTCTCTCGTGCTTTTTTAATGGATTGTCCTGTTTGCAGGATAATTATTTTTTTCTTCATTAATCGTATTCTGGTGGAACAAGTTTAAGGGCTTCTTCAAGTGAAGTTTTACCTTCTTTTAATAAATTAGCTATAGATAATCGCAGTGGCTTCATACCAATCCGATAACATTCGGCTGCCACCGTTTCTGATGGCATTTTTTCTTTAATCATTTTACGTAAACCTCCTGTTATAGGCATAATTTCATAGACCCCTGTTCTTCCGTGATAACCAGTATTACGGCACTCTAAACACCCAACCTTGTGGTAAATGTTGTCGGGCATGGCTAAATTCCAAGGGTGTGTTAATGAAACCCATGCTTCGGCATCTACTTTTGATGGTTCTTTACAATGCGGGCACAATAAACGCACTAAACGTTGAGCAATAACGCCTGCTAATGTTGAACGTAACAAATAATCGGGTACGCCTAAGTCCATTAAACGATTGATAGCAGATGGCGCATCATTGGTGTGTAAGGTTGATAACACTAAATGCCCTGTTAGAGAGGCTTGGACTGCCATCTTTGCAGTTTCTAAATCACGTATTTCTCCGACCATAATAATGTCGGGATCTTGACGCATTAATGTCCTTATGCCGCTGGAAAACTCTAAACCAATTTTTGGATTCACCTGCATTTGGTTGAGTTCTTGAAACACCATTTCGATGGGGTCTTCAACCGAAGAAACATTGACCGATTCAGTGGCTAATTTACGCAAGGTGGAATAAAGAGTGGTGGTTTTTCCCGAACCTGTAGGACCAGTGACCAAAACAATACCATGCGGACGGTTAATCATTTGCAGCCATTGTTTGACTTCATCCTTAGAAAACCCCAAGTCTTCGTAGTTTTCAACCACTGCATCGGGGTCAAAAATACGCATAACACACTTTTCTCCAAATGTTGTTGGCATGGTTGAGACACGTAATTCGACTTCTTTATTTTCAGAGGTTAATGTTTTGATGCGTCCATCTTGCGGTTTGCGCTTTTCTGCCACATCAATACGCGACAATATTTTGATGCGGCTGACAACAGCGCCCATAACAAGTGTTGGTAAAACATAAACATTGTGTAGTCGCCCATCAATTCGGAAACGCACTTTTGATTCTTCGCGCTTGGGTTCGAGGTGAATATCACTGGCACGTTGTTCAAAGGCGTATTGCAATAACCAATCGACGATATTGACAATGTGCTGGTCATCAGCGGTTAAATTGCCCTTACTGCCGAGCTTGACCAGTTGCTCTAGGTTTAATATCGGGTCAATAGAACGGTTTTTGTGTTGTTTCTGAGCATGTTTTACTGATTTATTGACACCATAGAATTCAAAAAGTAGCCGCTGTATGTCTAAAGGGTTGGAATGCACACGTATAACTTTTAGGCGTAATATGCGTTGCAGTTCTTCCAGCCAGGAGGTGTCGGATGGTTCTGCCACCGCAAATGTCACCGTATCTGGAGTTATATCTACTGGCAATATTTTATGTTTGGTGGCATAAGCTTGAGAAACAGCATCAGTAACCTTGTTAACATTGACCTTAGTTGGATCAACTTTCAAATATGCCAGACCATTCATTTCAGCCACAAATTGCGTGATAAACTCAATGGATAATGGTTTTCCCGTCTTTTCATTGATGAGTTTATAATCGGATAAGGTGACATAGGGATGAACAGAGGTCACTGAGGTTAGTTTGGCATTACGCAATATTCTTTGTGCCGAAATTTTATCAATTATGGCTTCTTTATACAACGCTTTTACGATTGGTGTGATTGAAGCAGCTAGAGATTTTTCCATTGTCATGTATTTTTTAAAAGTGATTTAGGTAATTCTGTACCTAACATTTTGGTTAAGTTCTTTTCTGTTAACACATCTTTAATTTTCCCGCTAAATACTTTAGATTCCCCACAGAACATAAGAATATGCGAACAGTATTGTTGCACGTATTGTATATCATGCGTCACCATTATAATGGCTTTTTTTTGTGATAGTTCCTTAAGTTTTTGCATTAACTTATACCGAAAAGCTAAATCCAAATGATTCAGTGGTTCATCCAGTAGCATCACATCACTGTCTTGAGCTAAAATTGTCGCCAATTCAACCTTGCGTAATTCTCCTCCAGAAAGTGCCAGAATGCTTTTTTTAGCTAAACTTGTTAATTCCATATCGCCTAATGCTTGGGTTATGATTTCTAAGTTCGGCGTTGTATTTTTATGCCAAGCGTATCGACCATAAGAAACGGCTTGTTGAACACTGCAGTCTAAACTGGATTCTTGAACTTGAGGCAAAAGAGAAACCAGTTGTGCTCGAGAGAGAAACTCAAGATTCTTTAACTCAAATCCATCTATCTTGATACTGCCCTGTGAATACGCTTGTAATCCTGCAAGTGTATGGAGCAAGGTGGTTTTTCCTGCACCATTTTTTCCTAAAATCGCCCAGAACTGCCCTTTTTCTATCGTCATACTGAAATTAGATAACAGTAATTGCTCATCCATTTTTAAAGATAATCCTTGAATCTCTATCATGTTCTTTTACGCAAAAGATAGATAAAAACAGGAACCCCAAAAAAAGCAGTAAAAACACCAACAGGAAGTTGAACCGGTGCCACAACCGTTCGCGCAAGCGTGTCAGCCAAAAGCAAAACAATGGCACCAATAAGTGCAGAAAGGGGAATCAATAAGGCGTGTACGTTGCCAACAAGTAAACGGGCTAAATGGGGCACGACCAAGCCAACAAAACCAATCGTTCCTGACATTGATACTGCAACAGCGGTAAATACGGAAGTGCTTAGCAAGATAATCAGGTTAATTTTTTGTACGTTTACGCCACTTTTTAGGGCAAAAAACTCCCCACGTGCAAGTAAGTCTAACTCTCTATTGTAGGCATAAACCCAAATTGAGCCACTGATGAGAATCACAAGAGGATAAATCAAAGCCGAGGAATAACTCAAATCACCCATCAACCAAAAAAGCATGGATTTTGTAGAAGCACTAGGACTCAAAGTGAGAATCATGCTGATAATTGCACCGTAGGCAAAAGCAATAACAACACCACTGAGCAGTAAATTTTGTGTATTGAGTGTTCTTTTAGATGACAGCAGTAGCAACAATCCCAATGAAAGTAAAGCAGCAACAAAGCCGATAGTCACAAAAAGCCAAAAAGGAATAACTACACCTGCTGCTATTATGGCTAATTGTGCGCTTGCTGATGCGCCTGATATGCCTAATATATAGGGATCAGCTAAAGGGTTTTTTACGAGGTTTTGAATAAGCAAACCCGCCAATGAAAGCAACCCACCAACACTGATAGCATTGACAACTCGAGGTAAGCGAATTGAGAATATGATATCATCCCATTTATCAGAAAATAAAATTTCAGATAAGGGAATGTGTTGCGACCCCGATAATAAAGCAAAAATAATACAAAGGATTAAAGATAACAGCAAAAAAAGAATCACACTCGCTTTTTTCATTTACTTGCAGATGAAACTTTTATTTTGTTTTTTGGGTGCATCAAAGAGTTGTGCTAGCATCGTATTTTCACTATCGGGATTGAGTATTACATTAATTCTACCGAAGCAATCTGATTTTTCTTTAATCTCATTTTAGCATTACCATTTTTATACAGACTTTCAATGGTAAGTGATTTGGCATCAATCTTTCTGAGGTAACCAATAATGGGGCGACCTCTTTTGGTTTTTATTCTCAATTTCTTATTCAATACAGAGGGTAGTTTTTGCATTGAAATAACGCGTGATTTTGATTTTCCTGTTTTGAAAACCACCGCTTTTAAGTAACTTTTGGTTGTTTTTTCTTCTTTTAGTTTCCTCTGCCTTGCAACTTTTTCTCTTTCAAGAATTTCATTCTTTAAACGTTGAGTATCAATTCTTGTGTAATCAATATCAACTAATTTAGCCGTAAAATAATCAGAGTTTGCAGTCGATATTTCCAACTGTGACTTTTCATACAGTTCAATTTGCTCTTGCTTAACAAAATCCGAAACATATTTGCGTTCATCAAGCGTAATAATGGCATTAAATTCTATGTCTGGAGCTAGCATTCTTTGGTAACGTTGAGACATGTCATCTGGTAATTGTTTTGAGTAGAATGTTCTTAAAAATTGTTGTAAATGTTCAGCTGCACTTAAGCGGTATTTTGCAAAAGAGCCACCGTAATTTTGCGCACAAATGTTGTTTCTTTTGAGATTAAAACCATTATCAAGGTAGTTGTAAAACAACTTATCAACAACAAGGTCTTCCAGAATCAGTTGGTTTTCAAAATAAGCCATTTTTAAATTACTCGACCATGTTGATGAAAATAATTCATCAGCCGTCACAATTAAATCCACATCAACGCTACCATTGGATTGCCGTGAATAGTACAAATCGAGATTAAAGGTTTGATTTTCATCGATTAATTTTTCCCAAGAACCTTTAGGAAAAACCGTATAACTGTCTTTTTTACAGCCAAAACTGCCCGCATAGCCTGCCAAATACATCCACAGACTTCTTTCTTGTAAAGAATCATAAATATCATTGGCTTGGTCATCCAAAGATGCTCCATTAACTGAAATGGATATGAATTCTGGTAAGAGTGTTGTTAACTTAGTCGCAGAATTTTTAAAGAGAAATAAAGGTGTGGTTTCAATGTTAATTGAACTAATGTCATAAGATTGCTTATAGTTTTCTGGCGTGAATTTTAAGTTTCTAATGGTAATTAAACCACCTAAACTGGTGCTGATTGAGCTATATTGCCACTCACCTAGGCTTGAAGCATGATTAATCATAGCCTTAGCAAATACATTTGCATTGTGAAAATAACGCCATGTTGGGTATGACAATATCACAACTAATGTTAGTATAAGTCCTATAAATTTATTTTTCATTCTTCTCTCAATTATTCAATTTCTATTCTAGGACAAACTCCTGGTAGTTTCCCTGTTTGAATTTTACATAAAAGGCTCTGCAAAGCCCAAAAAATAGGTAATCATTATCGTTTGTATTTGCTTAGATGACAAGCCTACATCTGGAAAACTGCCTACATTCTTATAGTTTTTATAAAAGTCAGGGTGATTTATTGGTAACGACTTTTTCCCTTGACGCAATTGGAAACTACTCGAATACCTAAATGGCCAGATGTCTAAAATTGGTAATGACCGTGATACATTGGCAATAAGTCCACTAAAGAAACTGAGCACTGGTATTTTTTTATTGGCAGCTATTGTCCATGAATTTTCAGGCAGCATGTCTATCTTAATTTTTTTTGTCAGTAATTCTGCCATGGGCTTTGATTCGATAATCAATCCAGATTCCGTGTTAAGAACATCTGAACGGTGATCAAAATTATGAGAGCCAATTAAAGATATATTTTTATCAATGACAATGGATTTTGCATGAAGTCCAAAACGCGTATCTTTGTTTGCAAATTCTTCACCAAACATCTGGGTTTTGTAATTAGGTGATTGTTTGTATTCAAATATATTTAAACCTATATTCTTTAAATATTTCTTTTTATGTTTAAAAGAAATAGCATAAACATAAAAAGCATCGGTTGAAGACAAACTATTTGTTGAGACTGTTATGTCAACGTTTGGTTTTTTCTTGTGCAACGATTTGAGCGATTTATAAGCCTTTTTACTTAAAACCAAATAGGGTGTCTGCATTAAAAGGCTTGATTGTGCAGACAAAATTAACTCTTTTATCTTTAAGCTCATCTGTTTGTATTTTTTCTTTGTTTCGCGATTTTTAATAAATAGCTTTTCTGGTGAATCACTATAATATTCTACAGCACCAACTGCTATTGCGGTTTCTACAAACAGTTTTTCCATTAGTCTATAATCAAAAGCCTTGATATTTAACTGCACTGCTTTGGGATTTTGGGCCACAAGCCAACTGGATTTATTTTCCTGATTATTTAAGATTCTATAAACAATATCATCGAGGTTTTCCACTGGAACCACCCAAGGAGATTGCCAAAAATGATTAAACGATTGCTTCATTTGTTGCGCTACTATTCCAACCGCTAATGCATCTCTATCACGGTAATTAAATTTCTCATCCCAATCAAAATAGCGGTTTTGGTAGTTGCGTCCACCATTAATGCCGTATTTATCATCCACTAAAAACAACTTATTGTGCATACGTCGATTAAGGTTGGATAAGCAACAAGCCAGTGCACTAAAAAAGTCAAATGCAGAGGTATGACCTTCATTAAAAGTTGGGTTAAACATTTTAACCGTAAAATTTTCATGCAAAGTAGCAAGCTCTGCCAAAAACCAGCTGTTACCCATAGAAAACAGTTGGTCAATAATGATATTAACTTTTACGCCTCGTTTCGCCGCTTCTAATAACTCCGATAAAACCAAATGTCCTGCTTCATCATTAACCCAAATGAATGTTTGAATATCAATGCTTTTTTGTGCCGCTTTTATGAGGTGTAAACGAATCAACAGTGACTCTTCACCATTATCCAATAGAGTAACATAGTCTTGTTTGTTTTGAATGCTTGATTGGTATAGTTGACTCAAGGGCGTGTCAATAGCACAACGAGTGACATCGGTGGCAGGACATTTTATGGTCTTGTCTTTTTTGATTTGGGTTAATTGATTAACCTGCTGTATAACTTTTTGGCTCGGGTGACAGGCAGTTAAAGCAAGAAGTGAAATTAATACCACAAATCGAATCATAAAATAACCTTAATTTCCGTGTCCGCATACGATGCCAAGGCTAAACTATAGCCTTTTATGCCATTATACGTTGTTAGATTCATTCCATTCATCTTGGTTACCAATTGTTTATTTTGTTGCAAATAATTTTGTGATAAATAATACCACAAGCGACCCCCTTCTGCCTTGCAAACGGCTTCTTTTAAGCTCCATAGTGTGTAAAATAATTGACAGGCATGTTTTGGCTTTAATGATTTCATTTGCTCAAACTCTTCTAAATGGTAATAACGCTTGGCAAGAGCTAAGTAGTTTCTCTTGTTGTTGATGTATTCCACATCAACGCCAAGTGCTTGCGAGTCATTAAAGGCTTGCACCACCACATTTTTTGAGTGACTTACTGAAAAGTGCATGCCTTTAATTATTGGCTTACCATTGGGGTTATAAGTAATATCGCCTTTAATAATATCTTTATGCAAATAATCCGACAAGTTTTTATGCAACAACAACTTGGATTGTTTTTTAAGGTCTTCTGTGTTTTGATAAACGTGCAGATAAATCATTTCTTAGGCTGGATTTTTATTTCCCCTTGCTTTTCTGGGTATTTGCCTTTTACGTCTTTATAAAATGCTTTGATTATTTCCATATCGGCATCAATATCACCAGTTGGCATAAAGCTATCCTTAATCCCCACTTCTCGATTTTCAAAATCTAATACAGCCATGGCAATAGGGATTTTGGCCTCTAAAGCAATATAATAAAAACCAGTGCGCCAGTATTTAATATTTGAACGTGTGCCTTCAGGAGCTAATGCCAAAGCTATTTTATCTTGAGAATTAATAAACTCAGCCATTCTTGTGGTGAGTTTTGTGGTTTTATCTCTATCAACACCAAACCCACCCAAAGCTTTAAACAAGTATTTCTGTGGCCATTTGAATAAGGCATCTTTACCCATATAACGAAAAGGAACACCTGCTGAAAAAATATAAAATATGCCCAAAGGAAAATCCCAATTGCTTGTGTGCGGGTAAGCAATAACCACATAACGGGGTTCTTTTGGAAGATTGTTAATGGTTTTCCATTTGAATACTTTTAACCAAAAACGGCAAAAATGTTTAAGCATCGTCAAAAGGCTCCGTATTTGAGGCAACCATGGTTAAAATATCGTAGCTAGCCACGACAACACCTTCTTGGTTGGTAATAGAAATATCCCACCGAACCTCTCCATAACCTTTTCCACGTCGGTAAGATTTTTGTTTGCAGGTTAATTTTACCCTTAAATCATCCCCGGGGTAAACTGGTTCGGTAAAACGCAAATCATCCAGTCCATAATTTGCTAAAACAGGTCCCAGTGAAGGTTCAACAAACAATCCCGCTGCCATTGAAACAATAAAATAACCGTGTGCGACTCGCCCATCAAAAAATGGATTTTCAGCTGCCGCTTTGTCATCCATGTGTGCATAAAATTTATCCCCACTTAAATTAGCAAATTTCTCAATATCATCCAATGTAATGGTTCGTGACTCTGAAAGTAAACTTTGCCCCACTTTAAGCTCCTCAAAATAGAGTTTAAATGGGTGTTTTGGCGCTTTTATTGTCTTAGCATTGCCAATGTATTTTTGGCAAATACGACTAATCGTTGTGGGCGAACCCTGTAAAGCGGTGCGTTGCATGTAGTGCATAACGCCACGAATCCCACCCATTTCCTCACCGCCACCTGCTCGTCCTGGACCACCATGGGTCATGTGCGGAAGCGGAGAACCATGCCCCGTTGAAAATTCAGCTGAATCTCGATTGATTAACACCATGCGCCCATGGAAACTGGCGGTATTCATCACTAACTCACTGACAATTTCATCATCATACCCAAAGATTGAACCCACTAACGAACCTTGTCCCATATTGGCAAGTTGGGCAGCTTCATCCAAAGAATCATAAGGCATTAAGGTGGAAACAGGACCAAAAGCCTCAATATCATGCACTTGTGTGTCTTCTAATGGGTTTTCACACGCCAATAAAATAGGATTAATAAAAGCACCCGCTTTGCTATCAGCTCCAATAGTTTCGACTTCATCGGGGTTGCCGTATATAAATTCAGCGTATTTGGATAATTCTGCCACGCGTTCTCGTACTTCACTGCGCTGGGATTCACTGGCTAGCGAGCCCATTTTTACGCCTTCGGTAAGCGGATCGCCTATCACTATACGCGCCAACCTCTCACTGACAGCATCTGCTACAGGTGAGAGTAATTCTCGCGGCACAATGGCTCGGCGAATGGCGGTGCATTTTTGCCCGCATTTAACCGTCATTTCACGCACCACTTCTTTGACGTAAAAATCAAACACCGGTGAATCAACTCGTGTATCAGGTGTCAAAATAGAACAATTGAGTGAATCGGCTTCCATGGTAAATCGCACAGAATTATGCATGATGGCTTTATTGGATTTCAAATACTGACCTGTTGTTGCAGAGCCAGTAAAAGCCACGGCATCTTGGCAATCCAAATTATCCAACAAATCACCAGTTGAACCACATATTAACTGCACAGCACCCTCTGGCAAAATACCAGATTCAATAATGGCATGAAACATTTTTTCAGTCACAAAAGAAGTATTAGATGCAGGTTTAACAATCGCAGCAACTCCTGCTAACAAGGTTGGAGCCAACTTTTCTAACATGCCCCAACACGGAAAATTAAAAGCATTAATATGCACGGCAACACCTTGTAACGAAGTGCAAATGTGTTGCCCAATAAATTGATCACTGGCTGAGAGCATTTCCAAATTTCCATCGACAAACACATTATGGTCAGGCAATTCACGTCGCCCTTTGCCCGAATAAACAAACAACGTACCAATACCACCTTCAATATCAATCCACGAATCCAGTTTGGTGGCTCCTGTTAAAAAAGACAGTTGATAAAACTCTTTTTTGCGCGACAATAAATAAAGAGCCAGCTCTTTCAACATCAAAGCGCGTTCATGAAAAGTCATGGCACGAAGTGCCTTACCACCTTTATCTTTGGCATAATCCAACATGCCAGAAAAATCCAGACCCTCAGATGAAATTTCAAAAATTTTCTCACCCGTTAATGCATTAAAACACGGACGAAATCCATCACTTGCAGTGTGCCACGTTCCCTTGGCGAAAGATTGAAGTTTGTTCATAAAAGGCTGTAATTATTCAAAGAGGAATATTGTACCATTAAATCATAAAAGTTTTTATTTGCTAATTCCTTCGCCGACAAAAACTTCAACTATGTTACTTTTATTCTAGAGATATTAAGGAATTGCCACTATAAATTTTCCCTCTGAACCTTGTATTTTCGGAATAGTATTCCTATAATACAATATATGAAACAACGTTGGATTCAATCAGAATTATTAAAAAGGTTAGACTTTTCACCTGCTGTAGCTCTTTTGGGGACACGACAAGTGGGAAAAACCACGCTCGCTTATGAAATTTCAAATCAGAGAAATTCTATTTATTTGGATTTGGAGTCACCAAAAGATTTGTCAAAACTCAGTGACGCTGAATCTTATTTTTTGCAACATTGTGATAAATTAATTATTTTGGATGAAATCCAACGCGCTCCTGAGCTGTTTAGTATCTTGCGCAGTGTTATCGACCACAATATTCGTCACGGGAAACAAACAGGACAGTTTTTAATTTTGGGCTCTGCTTCTATGGATTTGTTACGGCAATCATCCGAAAGTTTAGCTGGGCGCATTACCTATCTCGAAATGACTGGATTTAATGGTTTAGAAGTGCCGAATCAAACTACTCAAGATATAAACAAACTGTGGTTTCGCGGTGGTTATCCACGCAGTTATTTGGCAACAAACGATACACAAAGTCAATTATGGATTGAAGATTTGATTCGCACTTATTTAGAGCGTGATATCCCTTCTTTTGGTTTTCGAGTTTCTGCCACACGGTTAAGAAGGCTTTGGACCATGTTGTCACATTTACAAGGAGAGGTTGTCAATTATTCTACTTTAGCCAGCAACCTAGAAGTCGATGGCAAAACAGTAAGTAAATATATTGATATCTTGGTTGATTTATTATTGGTCAGGCGTTTAGAAACTTGGCATAGCAATGTTAAAAAACGTTTGATAAAATCCCCTCGTTTTTATGTGCGAGATAGTGGAATCTTGCACTGCCTGTTATCAATTCCTGAATATGAATCATTGTTATCCAATCCTATACTGGGAAAAAGTTGGGAAGGTTTTGTCATGGAAAATATTATGTCAATAATACCTGCCCACATAAAACCTTATTTTTATCGAACCTCTGCTGGAGCTGAAATTGATTTGGTGTTAAAAATATCGAACAATGAAACATGGGCAATAGAAATTAAAACGGGACTTTCTCCCAAAATTTCAAAAGGATTTTATAGCTCTTGCGAGGATATTAATGCCACACAACGTTTTGTGGTTTATGGCGGCTTAGAACAGTACCCAATTAAAAATCGAGTAACCATGATTTCTTTGCTAGGAATTATGAATAAGCTGTTGGAAATATTATAAAATAAAAGTAAGATATTATGTTCTACTACACAGGTGAAGATATTACCATGAAAATAATATTATCAATACTATTACTTATACTCTTTACATCTTGTGGGACGGTTGAGCATAAAAAGCCAATTACGTCTGATGATAAAATAATCGTTAAAACTTTAGCTGAGGCAGACACTACTTTGATTGAATTCTGTAAGGAAAATAACTGTAGGAAGGATAATTCTTTTAAATTAATAAGAGCTAATAAAAGTGTATTTGATTATTCTTCTGAATTGGATCCTCCAGCTATTCAAGGTGAATATATTACAATATTCCCTGGCGAAACACTATATATTGAGGCTGAAGAAACTGACACCAAGCCCATTAATTTTGTCCAAGTCAAAGAAATTCGCAATCCAAGTAAAACCATAATTTTTAGATTTTGGCAGGAGCCAGATGCCAAAACACCAAGAATGATGCTTGAAGTTACAAATCCTTTCTCAAAACCTCTAAGATATAACTTATTTATGATGGATACATTCAAATACAACCTATATAAAACCAGTAGCTGCCCTGTTAGTGGAAAAATATTTGAAATGTGGGGAGATACAATTTTCCAATTATTATTTGAAAATCTAAAGTTTGTACAGGAAGGCGAATCGATGTCATGCGTTGAATAATATCACCTTAAATATTTGAACTATTGTATGCCAAAGCAATATGCTGTTATTCTTTTCCCCAACACCCCTCCTATGTCAGGATAGTTATCGCCGCTAGTTTTCAATAGAGGCAAACCATAATGTGTGCAAAATTTAGTCAATCATTTAAAAAGCAAGCAGCAAAAAAAGCATTAAAGCGAGAAAATAGAGTTGGTGTAAAAGCCCTGTCAATGAAATATCAGTTGGTTATTCTCCATTGCAAAAATGGATTGTACAAAGATAAAAACATTCAAATAAATAACTAACACCTACAACGCATAAACATCAAACCTTGCAGCTTTACCGATGACTTGTGAAGTGGGTTTTTTGTTGCAGACAAAATCGGCTTTGACAGGGCGTTTAATGACTACTTTTTTAGCCTTTGAGCCTTTGGCTTGTTCGAATAAATCTTCTGCCATTTGCCCTTGGTGACCGACAAAGCTTTGCAAAAAAGTCATTTGTTTATTATTTTTGGCTGATTTTTTGGTTGCAGGGTACATGGGGTCAATGTAGATAACTTCGCAAGTGGTTTTTAAGATATTCGGTAAGGCATCTTTTTTATAAACCTTTATGCTTTCTATGTCTGCACGGTTCAGCCCATCTTTAAGTAGAGCGCACATCAATGGGTTGGACTCGTAGGCTTCAATTTGTGAGCCAGTGAGGGATAAAAGGTAGGCATCTTTGCCAAATCCTGCGGTGCAATCCATGACTGTTGTGGGGTGTTTCTTTTTTCCCAAAACTGCCTTTATCACCAACTCTGCATTGAGGTGTGCTTGGGAACGAAATTTGAGTTGTTTGGATTGAAAATCAACAAAAACGTGGTGTTTATCTTTTTTGTTGAAGACAGAAAGCTTTTGCTCAAATAACTCTATATGATAATCGGTATTAGCGTTTAAAACAGGGTCTAAATCCAGTGGATTTAGACCCAACAATTCGATACGCAATTTAACTGCTTGTGACAGCATAAAAACCTATCTATTCGAAATATCTTTATAGTCCCGAGTTGTAGGGCCAGTGTAAACTTGACGTGGTCGACCGATGCGCGTATCGGGTGTTTCATACTGCTCAAGCCATTGCGAAACCCAACCCACTGTGCGTGCGATAGCAAACATTACGGTGAACATTTGTTTTGGTATGCCCAAAGCTTTGTAAATGATTCCAGAGTAGAAATCCACATTTGGGTACAGTTTCTTCTCAACAAAGTATGGGTCTTTTAATGCAATCTCTTCAAGCTTCATTGCCAACTCTAATTGCGGATCATTAACACCTAATTCATTGAGTACTTCATGACAAGCTTTACGAATAATCGTCGCTCTTGGGTCAAAGTTTTTATAAACACGGTGACCAAAACCCATTAATCGGAATTTATCGCTTTTATCTTTGGCTTTTGCAACGTATTTATCACAGTTTGAAACATCACCAATTTCATCCAACATGTTCAAAACCGCTTCGTTGGCGCCACCATGAGCTGGTCACCAAAGTGAAGCAATACCCGCTGAAACACAGGCAAAAGGATTCGCACCTGTTGAACCAACAAGTCTAACGGTAGATGTAGAGGCGTTTTGTTCATGATCAGCATGCAGCATAAACAATAAATCCAGCGCTTTAGCTGCTACGGGATTTGGCTCATAAGGCTCTGATGGCACGGCATACATCATGTGCAACAATCTTTCAGTAAAGTTCAAATCATTGCGTGGGTAAACAAAAGGCTGTCCCACTGAGTTTTTGTAAACTGAAGCGGCTATTGTTGGCATTTTGGCAATCAATCTGACTGCGGCTAAACGTCTATGCTCAGGGTCAGACATATTCATCCAGTCATGATAAAATGCAGCAAAAGAACCCACAACGCCAACCATCATCGCCATTGGGTGTGCATCGTATTGAAAACCCGACATCAACATCTTCATTTTTTCGTGCACCATGGTGTGGTAACGAATTTCGGTATCAAAATCTTCGTATTGATTTTTGGTTGGTAGCTCCCCATTCAACAATAAATATGAAGTTTCAACAAAATTGGAATTTTCTGCCAACTGTTCAATTGGATAGCCACGATAAAGTAACACACCTTTTCCACCATCAATGAATGTGATGGCACTTCGGCATGCTGCTGTTGCGGCAAAACCAGAATCATAGGTGAAATAACCTGAATTTTTGTGTAAGGTTTTTAAGTCAAATGTTGGTGGACCCATTGAACCCGTAATAATCGGAAGCTCAACGGACTGATCTGAATCAGGAAAATTAATTGTAACGTGCTTATTGTTCATAGAATAATACCCCTATGTTTGTGTGTTTAAAACATACGTTTGATTGCTTGGCTGCTCCAATAAAGTAATCAAAGTAAAAGATTTGACTATTTTAACTTAAAACAAAATTTTACTCCACAAACTTTGCCACTATTTTCTGTTGCCTTACTCAATTTTCAATAGTTAAACTTAAATTAACGTGTAATCAATTGCTACTTATAGTCAATCAATAAAATTTGGAGAAGTATAAGTGTAATGGGCGAGTTTTATCGGAGACATTTTGAACCACTTTTCCTTAATTCGTTAAATTTCTGATTTGGAGTTAAATAATTATTTTCTGAATTTAGCCTTTACAATCAACCTATCTTATCAAACAGCTAAAAACAGGTATAAAAATCATCTGCCTTACCGTGATGAAGCGACTGAGATTTTATAGCCTTTGATTGATTATTTTGACTATGAAATTTAAATCTTGGTAAATGATTGCTCGATTTTTTCTTTATTTGTGGTTTTTCGCATTTTTGGCAAACTGTTGATGAATTGTTTGCCGTAGGACTTAAAAATAATGCGTTTGTCGCAAATTACTAAAATACCCTTATCTGTTTCGGAACGAATGAGGCGACCTACTCCTTGCTTTAATGTGATTATCGCTTTGGGTAATTGGTAATCAAAAAAAGCGTTGCCGCCATTTTCTACAATTTTATTAACTCGTGCTTGTAAAACTGGATCATCAGGATGTGCAAAGGGCAGTTTGTCGATTATAACGCATGAAAGGTTATCACCAGCCACATCAACCCCTTCCCAAAAACTGGCAGCACCCAATAAAACACCATTGCCTGAGTCGCTAAAATCTGCCAATAACTGATGGCGCGAGCCTTGCCCTTGAACAAACAAAGGTTTATCCAATTTGTCTTGAAAAAATTCGGCAGCTTTATTTAACGCTCGATGACTGGTGAATAAAAAGAAAATGCCGCCTTTGGTCTGTTTTATCATCGGCAATAGGTGTTCGCATATTGCTTGAGTAAAGTTAAAATCATTGGCATCTGGCACTTCTTTTGGCACGTAAATCAACGCGTTGTTTTCGTAATCAAAAGGACTATCAACCAGCATGGTTTCGCTGTCGATAAATCCTGTTTCTTTTTTATAATGCCCAAAAGATTGATTGACTGCCAATGTCGCAGAAGTAAGTATCCATGCCGCTTTATTTTCGTTACGGAACTTTGTTAGTGGGTCCGAAATATCTAACGGCGTTTTGTGAAAAATAAAATACTTGTTGCGGTTTTCGTACCAATAAATAAAGTCTGCACTTAATTTGCCTAAAATTTCACCCATAAACACAACTAACGCCTCTGCTCGCATAAAACACGACTCTAACCCCTTGGATGAGGCCGCCAAAGGCTTTAATACTTCGGCCAATTCTTGCAAAGAATTTTGCAACAATTCAAGATGTTCGGTATTGGCTTTTTTTTCCAGTAAAGAAACCAATGTATCGGTATCCTTGACTTCTGCAAATTGCAGGTAAATATCCCGTAAGGACTGTTCAACACCCTTATGCTCTGCTGTAATTGCGGCAAATGCACCCGAAACTTCTCCTGCTTCTTTGGCACAGTCATTGAGTAAATCTTGGCACTGATAGGATGAAAAAGATTGACTAAAAAATTTCGAAGCTATTTCTGGAACTTGATGAGCCTCATCTAAAATAATAACTTCTGCATCGGGTAACAATTCACCAAAACCTTCCTGTTTTAACGCCATATCGGCAAAAAGCAAATGGTGATTAACCACTAAAATATCAGCTTCCATGGCCCGACGTCGAGCTTTCATAACCAAACATTCGGTATAACTGGGGCACTCTGTGCTTAGGCAATTATCAGCATTAGAGGTGACATGTCGCCAAATTAAGTCATTTTCTGCCACGTCTTCAAGCTCAGCTTTATCACCAACCTTGGTCTTGTGTGACCATTTTTCTATAATGTGCAATGGAATTGCCAAATCTGGATTGTGGGCAATGCGTGAATGCAATGCGCTGTACATGCGGTGATGGCACAAATAATTTGAACGCCCTTTAAGTAAGCGAATTTTAGGCTTGAGTTCCATGATTTCTAACACTTTAGGTAAATCACGGTAAAACAATTGTTCTTGCAGGTTTTTTGTTCCAGTAGAAACAATGGTTTTTTTATTCTTCAAAATAGCAGGAACCAAATAAGCAAAGGTCTTGCCAGTGCCTGTGCCAGCCTCAGCAATGAGTGTGCCATTGTCATGTATGGTTTGCTCAATTTTTTCTGCCAATTCCACTTGCACTTGGCGGGCTTTAAAGTTTTTAAATTTTTTAGCGAAAATCCCTTCTTCACCTAAAACATCAACTACACTCATGGGTTAAAATCTATTGGGCGCTTTAACAACGCAGCGTTCTTTATTTTCCAGTGCCATCGCTTGGCTAGCCTCATCACTTAAAATATCAGCTGCTAGCGCCAGTATTCTCCATGATTTTTCGCAAATTTTGCCTTTTGCAGGTGAATTTTGAGTGGAAATAGCGGCCCAATAGTAAGCATGTTGGGCATCACCTTGGTGCAGATTGATTTCCGCCATTAATTGCGTTACTTCGGGTGCATTTGGTTGAATTCGGTAAGCGCGTTGTAATTGCGACAAGGCCTTTTGAAAGTGATTTTGTTCGAAATTTTGTTGAGCCAATGCGAACAAACTCTTCACCGCATCATTCATCAACGGCACCGTTTCAATAACGGATTTTTCTTGATTGGGCGGGTTAATTCTTTGGTCGACTGAACTGTCTTTAACCTGCGCAGGTTGTCCTTTACGTCCAGAGAATATCTGACAAGAACTCAACAATAGAATTAACAAAAACAGAGAATAACGCAAAAAAGCTCTCAAAGATTTAGAAAAGACGAATTTTAACAGATGTCACCTTTGATTACAGAATTTTATGCATGACAATGGCGTGTTCTCTTCCTTTGGGCTTTTTATAATAATTTTTGCGCAAACCAATTTGTATAAAACCAAAAGATTGGTATAAAGCTTGAGCCACAGGACTTGATTCTCTAACTTCTAACAAAAACACTTTAGTGCGGTTGTAAATGCAAATGTTTTCTAAATATTTCAACAACTTCCGACCATAACCCTTACCCTGACAATCCGAATCAATGCACATATTAAGCAAATGAGCCTCATCCAAAGCCGTCATAACAATACCAAAACCAATAATGTTTTTGTCTTTTTTTAAAACAATGGTGTGATAATCCGATTGAATGCAATCGCGCATAACTGATTTTGACCAACCAATGGGATAGCTTTTCTTCTCAATTTGCATTACCGCATCTAAATCCGACAAACTCATGGGCTCAAAAGACAGTTTTGTCATTTCCTTGCTATATCTCTGTTAAAAACTAGCCTATAATACCCGAAATACAGTAATAAATAAATCTTATGTCACAAGCCATTCCAAACGAAGCAACCGAAAAAGAGATTCAAGTTCTCAACGCTGCACTCGATGACAATCGTTTGCACGAAGTTGAGCGCATGATTAACTCGTTGCCAGCCTCTGAAATTGCTTTTTTTCTTGAGTCTTTGCCCAAAACCAAACGCCTTAAGGTTTGGGATTTAGTTGATTCAGAACACAGTGGTGAAATCCTCGTTCATTTGCACGATGAAGTCCGTAATGACTTTATCGCACAGATGGAAAATCATGAGTTGGTGGACGCCACATCCGACTTGGAACTGGACGATTTAGCTGATATTATTGAAGATTTACCCAAAGAAGTTACCGATGAACTGCTTCTTTCTATGGATAAAAATAACCGCGAGCTACTTAAACGCGCCTTATCTTATCCTGAAAACTCTGCAGGTGGGTTGATGAATCCCGATGTCATTACCATACGCCCTGATGTCACCATCGATGTTATTTTACGCTATTTGCGCATGCGGGGGAAATTGCCCAATCCTTTGGGAGATTTATTTGCGGTTGGTCGTGATGGCCATTACCGTGGACGCCTTGATGTTAATGATTTATTGCTCAAGGACCCCAACACCAAAGTCTCAGACATTCTTGATTTAAAATCACCTGCCATTTTAGCCACCACACCTGCCAGTGAAGTGGCACAAGATTTTGAGCACCACGATTGGATTTCTGCTCCAGTGGTTGATGAACAAAATACACTCATTGGGCGCATTACAGTTGATGATATTGTTGATGTCATACGTGATGAATCCGAACAGACTGTTATGCGTATGGCAGGTCTTGATGAAGAAGATGATATGTTTGCACCCGTTCTTATTTCATCTAAAAGGCGAGCCGTATGGCTTGGTATCAACTTATTAACGGCGTTAGCAGCGGCTTATGCCATTGGCTTTTTTGCCGACACCTTAGAACACATAGTAGCACTGGCAATCTTAATGCCTGTTGTTGCTTCCATGGGCGGAATTGCGGGCTCACAAACCTTAACCCTTATGATACGTGGCATGGCAACTGGACAAGTTGGCTTAGGTAATGCCAAAAGCCTGCTCTCACGTGAATTTTTCATCAGCCTCTTTAACAGTTTTATCTGGGCAATTGTCTTGTCTGTTATCACATTTTTATGGTTTAAGGACTGGAATATCGGCTTAGTTATCGCCATGGCACTAACCATCAACCTTATCGCTGGGGCAATTGCAGGTGTTGTTGTGCCCTTGATTTTAAGGCGTTTATCCATTGATCCTGCCATAGCAGGCGGTGTGGTGTTAACAACCGTTACCGATATTGTTGGTTATGTCTCCTTTTTAGGCTTGGGTTCTGCATTTTTGATGCATTAACATCAAAGCAGTAAACTAATCGGCTTTAATCGCAGCTTTTTCTAATATAGCCATAATCTCTAATAAAGTTTTCTATAAATAATTCATGTGTAATGGTCTAATAAACTTGGAAACATCTTTACTTAACAATAAGTTGTGTAAAGATTCGCAATAAACAGCTATCCAGTAAAAGTCTACCTCAAATCAGCTTTGTCGCAATAGATTTTTTACTCTCTTGAACAAGCCCCTAGTGCTTTAAACCCCTAATTTTATTTATTTAGTTGACACTAAAGTTTTCTTGAATATAATTAATACATACATTATTGTATATTTTAATAAATAAACAGAGGTTATTATGAAAAAAACAAAAACTTTATTACTTTCAGCATTAGTTGGCTTAAGTTTGGCAATGTCTGCACACTCCATTCCTGATTATGGAACATATACAGCAAAAATTATTTGGAGAGGTGGGTTTGTCTATGTTAGTGGAATCGGTCAACAAGGTTGTTGGTGGAATGCCACTCAGTTTGTCTTTACACACCCTAACTCCCATATATTGGCTCCTGGCTGTACTATGGCTCAAAACTCCTAGTACTAATATAATATAAAAACCCTGTTACTCAGCAATGATTAACAGGGTTTTTGGTCAAAAACTCGATTGAAATACAGTGAATAGCGTTTATCTAATCGAGTTTAATGGGAACTCTTTATGGACGGCAATGACCGCCAGTCCCCTCTTCCTCCCCCATACGGTTATTACTTGTTTGATCTTCATCACAATCATCTTCTGGTGGAATGATAACTCTTGTTTCCCGAGTCAAATCAAACTGTTCAATTAATTGTATTAGGTAAAATTCTTGCTGATTTTTTATTTGACTGTTTTGTGCAAGGGGCTCATCAGCCATTGCAAAACTCGATATTAGCAACAGGGGTAATAATTTTTTCATTGGTCTTCCTCTTTTTTATGATTTAGATTAAATTGCATTAATGATATTCCATACTTTTTAAAAGTACCAGATTCGACATCTTGGTAATAGTGCTCAAACTCCTTTTTGAGTTGGTTTTTTGTGTTTTCCAGTATCTGTCGTGTTTTCCTGTGTAATTCATTTAGTGAATCAGGATCAACACGCGTTGTAAAAATGCTATATTCGTAATCCCTTTGCTCCCTTTGAGGGCAATTAATATTCCACAGCACCGTATTTGTAAAATGATCGATATGATTGGAGTATATTTGCATCGTTTGGCTTGAGTTCGGAATATTGGTTATGGTATTGGTAATGTATTCAATTTTATCGCCTAAATCCTTAATGCAACCCAACGCACTGAGTTCTTTTATTACTGAATTCAGTGTGGTTGCTCCGTAGGCAACTTTTTTAATTATGCTCTCAATTGAATTTTCACCCCTCTTATTAATCACTTTTGTGGAATACTTCTCACACTGAAGTTTTATGTTATTGATGAGGGTGAATATTGAAGAGTTTTTTTTGTATTGCGGCTTATCTTTAATAATAGCTGATACTGTTCTTCTATCAATTCCTGTCTTTAATGCGGTACGAGTGATTGTTTTATTGTGTTTATAGTTTTCTAACACATACTCTTTTCTAAGCGTTTTAACAGCTTCATCAAAATCAACATTAAATTCTTGCATAAAACGAGCCAAACCTTTAAAAGTTTTCTCTAAGTCTTTGAGTGTTTTCATGCTCACATCTTAATATACACTATTGTATTATTGCAAGATATTTTTTAGATAGACTTAAATTATTTAGACCGCTTCATCATTAAGTTCACCCGTGCGAATGCGAATGACTTTTTCTAAATCGTAAACAAATATCTTGCCATCACCAACTTTATTGTTATTGGCACTGGTGATTATGGCTTCGATAACTTTATCAGCCATGGCATTGTTTACGGCAATTTCAAGTTTTAGTTTTGGCAAAAAATCCACCACGTATTCGGCACCTCGGTACAACTCTGAATGACCCTTTTGCCGTCCAAATCCCTTGACTTCGGTCACGGTAATCCCTGTTATGCCAATTTCTTCCAATGCTTCGCGAACCACATCAAGTTTGAAAGGCTTTATTATGGCGGTTATCATTTTCATGGTTTATCTCTCTTTGGTTTTATTTAAAAACATAATTATAGGCTTTTTCCTACAAATTGATAGTGACTTTCTGATTCTTAAACTTTGTGCTTGTGTTAAAATGGCGGTATTATTTAATTCAATTAAGACGATTATGATTAAACCACAGGCCGTAGAAGATGTTGTTAGCAAAATTGGGGAATTGATTCCTCAAGACCTTAAAACCATTCGAGATGAGTTTCACACCAATGCCAAGGCGGTTTTGGTCGCTGGATTAAAAAAGATGGACTTGGTTACGCGTGAAGAGTTTGACGTGCAAAAGGCTGTTTTGGCTAAAACACGTGAAAAACTTAAGATGCTTGAAACTGAATTGAAGAACTTACAGAAGTCATAAAACAAAAGGATAGAGAAACAAGGATGTCAAAATTAGCTATAGTCTATTCGCGTGCGCAAGATGGTATTAAAGCGCCATTGGTTCGCGTCGAAGTGCATTTATCTAAGGGCTTGCCAGGCCTAAATATTGTTGGCTTGCCAGAGACTGCAGTCAAAGAAAGTAAAGACCGTGTGCGTGCTGCCATCATCAATAGCAATCTTGATTTTCCGCAACAACGTATCACCATTAATCTCTCTCCTGCCGACCTACCCAAAGAAGGCGGTCGTTTTGACTTGCCTATTGCTATTGGCATCTTGGCAGCATCCGAACAGGTCTCTGGTGATAGATTAACCGAATCGGAGTTTGTTGGTGAGTTATCTTTGGGTGGTGAACTGCGCTCAATTAAAGGTGTGTTACCTATTGCCATAGAAACATTTCAATCTAATCGAGTTTTGGTGGTTCCATTTGACAATGGTTGTGAAGCCGCTTTGATTAGCACTGGCATTTGCAAAACAGCTTTGAATTTAATCGAAGTGTGTGCATGGTTAAATCAACTATCTGCTTTGCCACAAGCCAAAACCATTGTAAGACCTAACAAAATTACTTGTGCTGATTTGTCCGAAGTTAAGGGTCAGTTCCAAGCCAAAAGAGCTTTGGAAATTGCCGCTACTGGTTCACACAATTTGCTATTTATTGGTCCTCCTGGCACTGGTAAAACCATGTTAGCTAGCCGTTTATCTGGCATAATGCCAGCATTAACAGAAAATCAAGCCATTGAATCTGCGGCTATTGCCTCTATTTCAGGACAAGGCTTTGATATTAACAATTGGTTTATTCCACCTTTTCGTGCGCCTCATCATACTGCTTCTGCGGTGGCTTTGGTCGGCGGTGGTTCCAACCCAAAACCCGGGGAAATTAGCCTTTCTCATCAAGGAGTTTTATTTCTGGATGAATTGCCGGAATTTTCTCGCCATGTTTTGGAGGTTTTGCGTGAACCGATGGAGTCGGGGAGAATTACCATTTCACGTGCAGCTCGACAAGCCGAGTTTCCTGCTAAGTTTCAATTAATTGCAGCAATGAACCCTTGTCCGTGTGGATTTCTGGGTGACAAAGAACGCGAGTGCTCATGTTCTCAATCTCAAATCGAACGTTACCGAGCCAAAGTTTCTGGGCCTTTGTTGGATAGGGTTGATATGCATGTGGAAGTATCTCGAATTGCCTATAAAGAACTGCGAACAAAAAGCTCTGATGGTGAGTCAAGTCAGTGCGTAAAAAAACGTGTAGAGCAGGCAAGGAAAATTCAACTAAGACGTAACCAAGGTAAAACAAATGCTGATTTATCGAATCAAGAAATGGACATGTATTTGAATATTCCTGAAGAAAATTTAGTTATGCTAGAATCCATAGTAGAGAAACTTAAACTCTCTGCTCGTGCGTATCACCGCATTTTGAAGGTCGCTCGAACTATTGCGGATTTAGAAAAAAGTTCAAGTATAGAAAAAAAGCATTTGTTAGAAGCCGTTTCCTACCGCTGTTTGGATAGAGTAATCTAAGCGGTATTATGCCGCAGGATTAATATTAATATTAATTTTCTATTTCTTTTGATTGGGCAATAATGCGATTAAGAATATTTTGATCATCTTCAGAAATATCAATAATGGAAAAACCGCACAGGCATAGATTCGTATATTGAACTTCTGCCCACAAACATTCCAGCCCAATATTAATGTTTTTCAAGCCTCGCACTGAAAACTTCCATTCTGTTTGAAACATCTCCCCCACTTCGATCCTTGACTTGCACGCAACAAGCAACCCATCAGAAGATATATTTAAAATGTCTCCAAATTCTGTGCCTATTATCAAGTCAACAATTTCTATCTTAACTTTTGGCTTAACTCTTTTTGATTTTCTGTATTCTTTACTCATTATTATTTTTTTTAGTGGCTTATGATGCAGAGGCTGATGTTATAGTTTGTAATTTTTTAAAAATAGTTCTCAATACGGAGTCAAAGTATTTCTTTTCCTCTTTTTTGACGACGATAATATTCTTTCTTGCAAGATCAATAGCTATTGCATTTAAGGATTTTTCATAAGGCTTACTGCCCATTAAGGTTACAAAAAGCGCCTTGTTACTAACAGGACTAAACCAACTTAATTTTCTTCTTATTTTTTGTCTCTGTTGATTAATAATAAAATCAAATAAAGTTCCATAGGGCATTAAACGAATTTTAGTCAACTCTGCCTTTTCAACCTCTGTAAGATCTCGTAACTCCTCTAGTTTAACAGAACCTGCTTTTTTAGCATTGGTTTTATTTTTATTAATTGTTGCTACTTCTGAGAGTTTTATTTCTTTAGTTAACGTGCCTGCAGTCGCTGCATTGGCACATTCTTTAATATTATTTAGAGTTCTGGATCTGTCATTTTCTGAAAAACCCAACTCGTCCATTGTTTGGTCTAGGTGATGCAGTGACTCTATTTTTTGTTTTGGTGTTAACTCTTTAATCAACTTAGGGTTTGCCATTTTAGCAATATTTGTTGATGCATTAATATTCTTATGCCACTGTTCAGAGTCTTCGCCATGCCTTAACAAGGATAGCGTAAGAGAATCCTGAATGACGTATTTAATCACATTTTGAACAAATTCAGGCACAGCATTTTTTGCAACATTTTCAACAACTTCTTCAACCTTATGGCGTGATATATTTAATTTTTCTTTACCCTTTGCTGCATTTACCCACTTTTCTTCCGCCTTTTTTGCTCGCCTCTCTGTTAAACGCAAGTAACTTTCTAAATCTTCATTCGCTATGTCAAAAGATTGTGGTGTACCATCAAATTCACTGGCAACACTTGAACTAAACTGGTGCAGTTTTTTGACTACGGATGTTCCGTGCCATTTTTGTGCAGCATAAATCAATTTTTCTAGGTATTGTCGAGCTGGGTGGTTCGGATTATTAAAAAACTGATCGTCTGTTATAGATGTTCGAATTAATGGTATATTGATGGCATTGAGAGAAGATAATATATTTCCATCAATAGAGTTGTCTGCTTTGACTTGTTCATAAAACATGCCCATCACATCAAAGGAGTTTTGTTGTTGAGGCGTTAATGTTGGGTAATAAATACCCGTTTCATTTTTAACGTCATCTAAAATCATTTCTTTTAATTTATCTATTTCAGTTCCCCCAGCAGCAACACTGGTTACTTTTGATAAATTATTTAGCGTTTGATCCATCATCGCATTATCTATATTTGATGCTTGGCTTCCTTGACTTACTTGATTGCTCTGCATTCTGCTTTGATTCATTAAATCAAAAATGGATTTAACTATTTCAGAAGAATTTACACCACCTGACTTTTGAGTTTCTCCTTGTCCTCCATGAAAAACATTGTTGGTATTTACTGCAGGTGAATTGGCTTGATTTGTGCTGGATTGGTCTTGCGGTTGATTTAGTCCATGAGAGCCCAATTGTTCCTGACCAACACGCTTATTCTTACCCGCATGAGGCATAGCTACCTTCTTTTTAATATTGGGCAATATTCCAGCATCAACAAACTTTTTATCAATAATATCATACAATGTGTGTAAATTTTTATTCAATTCCTTTTTCAAAATTTCTATTATTGACACCTTAGTCAATATACTTGCTTCGAGCACTTCAAGGGTCTGACTGTATATCCAACAGATTGAAGTGACGCCAAAGGGCATATTCGCTTTAGTTATATTTCTAGAAGCAAAAAGAATTTTTAATCTCTTCTCAAGTGCATAGAGGTAATTGGAAAATCTGATATCTAATACCGATTCTAACTGTGTAAAAGCCAAACTAATTTCCAATTCCTCATCTTCAACTAAGGACAAGCTAATTTCATCATTGGATAAACTAATTTGTTCAGTTATTTTATCTGGCATACTTTTAGTAATATCACTTAGAACCTGTACAATAGAATCTTGATTGTTCTTAAGCGCATTGTATTGTTCAAATAATTTTGTCTCTTGTTGGTTCGATGACGCATTTTCTGCTTGCAGAAACAAGTTCTCCAGAGTCTTTTCACATGCTATTGAAAGCGATTTTTCCAAACAACGTTGGAAAGGTACTAGACTACTGCTTATGAGGTTGTTGTGCCCGATTCGAGATGGTGTTCTCATATATTACCCTATTTATTATTTCCCATAATATCTATGAAGTGCCAATATTTATGCCCAAGAGAGATATTCTAATCCTGCTTAGGCATAATTGTGTAACTTACTTTAGTCTCTTAATTTTCATCATGCCCAAGATATATCGCTCAAACAAAGAATCTGTTGATCCAGTTTTGACCTTACGCATAAAATACTTTTCAAAAGCGATTTTGGCTAAATGCACCCATTTGCCTTTTTTCGCCCATGTTGTGTTACGAGGAGGAATCTGAGGCAAGGCAACAAAAGCCACACCCGTATCTCCCAAATCAGCTAAACAAATGGCATTCCATGTTGCTTTAGCATAAGGCTCTTTACCTTCTAATTCTGCTTTAATATTTTTTGCAGCAGCCGTTACCATTGATTCTATCATGTATCCCGTTTTTGGCGCACCTGTAGCCACAGGTGTTGCCTCAACTGGCGGAATTGCAACACAAACACCTGCTGAATAGATATTTTTAAATTTTGGATTTCTTTGGTATTCGTCAATTAATACAAATCCACGAGGGTTATTCAAACCCTCAACATCCATCACTGCATCCACACCCAAAAAGGCTGGAAGCATCATGGAAAAATTAAAATCAAGCTCGTGCTTTTTATAATCCTCACCTTTACCGTCAACTTCGGTAACAAACATTTTTCCTTGTTCAATTTTGTCTACTTTAGCATTGGTAATCCATTTAATATGCCTATCACGCATAACAGACTCCATGAGCCCTTTTGAGTCTCCTACACCGCCTAACCCCAAGTGGCCAATATAAGGTTCTGCCGTAACAAATGTCATTGGCACTTGATCACGAATGCCTCGTTTACGTAAGTCTGTATCAACAATCATCGCAAATTCATAAGCAGGGCCATAACAACTCGCCCCTTGCACAGCACCAATTACAATCGGGCCTGGGTTTTCTAAAAACTTTTGGTATTCTTCCCACGCTTGTTCTGAGTGACCCAATGTGCAAATAGATTGCGTGTACCCATCAATTGGTCCCAAACCTTCGACTTCATGAAAAGCCAATTTTGGTCCCGTGGTGATAACCAAATAATCGTATTCAACGACTTCACCGTCATCTAAAATCATTTTGTTATTTGCAGCATCAATTTTTTTCGCACCACTGGTTTTAAAATCAATTTTTTTCTTTTTCATGTATTTGGTTAAATCAACTGAAATTTTTTCTGATTTTGACCAGCCGACCGCAGCCCATGGATTGGAAGGAGTGAAACAAAATTTTTCACCTTTATTGACCAAGGTAACTTGATGCTCTTTACTTAATTCTTTGCGCAAATCATAAGCGGCTGGAACGCCACCAATGCCTGCACCTAATACGACTATATGACTCATGTTTATCTCTCTATTTTAATTTATATGATTGTTTTAAACTAAATTGATGTTTGTTCCCCAGTGCTCAAACACGCCTTTAAGTAACTTTCTAGTTTTTATTAATTAGGAGTTTTTTTATTATAATTGGCCTCCTTAACCAATAGTGGCAATGATTGTAACACAGCAAAAAGGTTAATTAAACCCTAATTCCCATTGTTACTTTATCGTTAACAGTCGGTTAAAACCCTTTTCCAAGCTTATTGAGAGGAATTATCAAATAACGGCATCCATTAGATTCAGGCTCTGGGAAATTACCTGCCCGAATATTGACCTGTATGGAAGGAATAATAAGTTTAGGTTGATTTAATTGTGCATCACGTTGTTCACGCATTCTTATGAACTCTTCTATTTTTGTTGTACGAGTTATGTGTTTGTTTTCAGTTTGTTGAACAGAAGACAGAAACCACGCCAGTGGTTTGCGTTGATTGGGAGGGTAGTCATGGCATAAATACAATTTTTTTTCTTCACCCAAAGCATATATTTTTTGCACTGAATCAAACAGCTTTTGTGCGTTTCCACCAGGAAAATCACAGCGTGCGGAACCATAGTCAGGAGAAAAAAGCGTATCCCCAATAAAAACACAATCTCCGCAAATAAAGCTCATGCTATCATTGGTATGCCCAGGTGTGTGCAAAACTTTAATTTGGAGATTTCCACACCTTATTTTATCACCATCTTTAAGTAAAAGATTAAATTGCGATCCATCTGTTCTAAAACTTTTATCAAGGTTGAAAATGCTTTTGAATATTTCTTGCACTCTTTGGATGCCCTCACCTATTGCCACTGACGCTTTGGTTTTGCTCGTGATATAAGCTGCTGAAGTGAGGTGGTCGGCATGTGCGTGAGTTTCTAACACGTGCTGCACTATTAATCCTTTGTGCTTAATATACAACAGAACCTCATCAATAAATTGTGTTGAAGTATTGGCGTTATTGGCGTTGTAGTCCAATACTGGATCAATGATTGCTGCCTTTTTTGTTTCAGGGCAAATCACAACATGTGTCCAAGTAAATGTCTCTTTATGGTAAAAACTCTTAACTTTTGGGTTCAAATTGAAATTCCTTTGTTTGCATCTAGGTATTATATTAGAATATGCTAATTTAAGCAAATGAGTCATTAAATGATTTTAGGTTGGATAGGCGCACTTTTTATTGGAATATCTCTTGGGTTGATGGGTTCTGGGGGCTCAATTCTTACCGTTCCTGTCTTGGTGTATCTGTTTGGACAAGAAGAAAAAGTTGCCATTGCAGGCTCACTTGCTATCGTAGGCACCATTGCCTTAGCTGGAGGATTGGCTTATTTAAAAAATAATTTAGTGAACTGGAAAACCCTCTTTTTATTGAGTTTTCCAAGCATGATTGCCACCTATTTTGGCGCCCTGCTTGCTGCTTACATTCCTGGCATTATTCAATTGATAATTTTTGCTTTCATCATGTTCGTTGCCGCCTTAAGCATGTTTAACTCGAGAAACATTGGCTCTGAGCCACACAAAATGCAAACAAATAAAGTTATTGTTAGTGGTCTTTTGGTTGGCGTTATTACTGGAATTGTCGGTGTTGGCGGTGGCTTTTTAATCGTTCCTGCATTGGTGTTAATGGCGGGTTTATCCATGCGCAACGCCATCGCTACCAGCTTGTTTATTATTGCTATTAACTCCTATACAGGGTTCATCAAATATTATTTTACTCTTAAACAAAACAACCTCTTACTGGACTGGAGAATCATCACCTTGGTTGCCTTTATTGGAATTATGGGAACCTTTGTTGGAAAATTCATCTGCCACAAAGTAGCGCAAGTAAAATTAAAACGCTATTTTGCTTATTTTCTATTATTGATGGCGGTTTTTATTTTGTATAAAGAAGCACCAAAAGCACTTGATTTACTCACGAGTTAGCGCATATTTCGTCGCAAACCAATGAGCCAAGAAAACAATAAGCAGCCAAACCCAAAGAGAACCCACTGGCAGTTTGTTACTCCAATAAACTGGCCAAATAAAGGCTGTCACAAGATTCATAACCGCTTCAATAAAAAAATTAATAAGCATCTTAAAACCAATGCTATCAATAAAATCAGTAATACTGGTAAAGTTCTTAAAAAAATCAATAAACTGATTAAACTCCACATGCAAATAGGTCATTAAAGCCAAAATACCATAAAAACCTCCACCAAATTTAATGAATTTCTTGCGCAGCATTCGCACGTGAAAACTTTCGCCTTCTTTATCTTCAAGTTCAATTTCTTTGAGCTCTTTTTTAAGTTCGGTTGCGTTGTTCGATTTTAACTTGGTTTTACCGCTTGTAAGCACTACCAAATAATAAGAAAAAAGAGCAACAGGAAAACCAGAAAGAGAAAGGCTTTGATTGCATCAATTATCATAATTGCGTTAAATGATTAAATTTATCAACTTTAGTGCGGATGTAGGCTTTATTTTGTTTCGTGTGACCTACATTCACCGCTATGCGTTGATTTATAGTGACACCAGCTTCCTTGATGGCATTTATTTTATCGGGGTTATTTGTCATAATATCAACTCTAGAAACATTAAAGTGGTTAAAAACACTTGCAAGCATAGCATAGTTTCTGTTATCTGCGGCATGCCCAAGTTGAATATTAGCATCAAACGTATCAACGCCTTGATCTTGTAATTCATAGGCTTTAATTTTTTCAAGCAAACCAATTCCGCGCCCTTCTTGGCGTAAGTAGATAATCATTCCTTGGCCTTGCTTGCCAATTTCTTGCATGGCATATTCTAATTGCGGACCACAGTCACAACGCAAAGAAAACAAACCATCTCCAGTTAGGCATTCCGAATGCACACGGGTAAGTACCGTATCATTTTTGGAAAACTCGCCTTTAGTCAAGACCAAGTGTTCTTTATTATCATACATGAAAACATGCACATCAAAATCTGCATATTTAGTAGGGAGTTTGGCTTTTGCAATAAATTCTGCGTTCATATTTCACTTTTTAACTTCAATAATTCCACGGCTGCAACTGCCGCTTCAAAACCCTTGTTTCTGCCATCATCACTTGAGCGTGCGATAGCTTGGGCTTCATTTTCAACCGTAATAATGCCATTGCCAATAGGCAGTGAAAATTTTAACGAGACATCCATAATTCCTCGTGCTGATTGTTCACAAACGTGGTCAAAGTGCGCCGTTTCACCCCGAATAACCGCGCCCAATGCAATGATGGCAGAGTATTTTTCCGTTTGTGCCAACAATTGACAAGCCAAAGGAATTTCTAATGCTCCTGGCACATCAATGCGTGTGATTTGGTAATCATTTTCTGTTAAATATTTCTCTGCACCTTGATACAGCCCATCAATGATGTGCTGGTAAAAAGGTGCTGTGATAATGGCAATCTTTTTGTTTTTCATAATTTTATATCCGCAAGATACTATTGAACCACAAAGGACAAAGAGTTTATGTACCTTACAATATCTCTGTGAGCTCTGTGTCCTCTGTGGTTCATCTTGTTTTCATTTATGTAAAGTGTCTATTTTTTATACTCTATAAATTCTGTAATTTCCAATCCAAATCCCGATAAAGCAGGAAAGCGTAGTTCTGGGCTCATGAGTTTCATTTTTCCAACATGCAAAGATTTAAGTATTTGTGAGCCAATCCCCACATTGTGATAAGCATATTGGCTCTTATTGCTGTTGCCAAGGTCGTCAAATTCGGTTGCAGCTGCTTGGTTATAATTAAGTATAAGCAAGACCCCTTTGCCATTTTTAGCTATGGTTTTCATTGCCCGTTGGGCTGTCCAATAACCATCTTTTGAGTCAACACCTCGCAATTCACGCAGAAAGTTGGGAAACTGAACTCGCACTAAACATTCACTATCTTCGCTCAAATCACCCATATAAAATGCCAAATGCTGTGTATTACTGATTTTGTCGTTAAATTTTTTAACTTTAAAATCGCCCCATTGGGTATTATAAACAGACTGTTCTAACACTTCCACAGTGCATTCATTTTGCATGCGGTATTGAATCAAGTCAGCAATGGTTCCGATTTTTAGGCCGTGTTTTTTGGCAAATTGTATCAAATCATCACGCCGTGCCATGCTGCCATCCTCATTCATGATTTCAACAATCACCGCTGCAGGGGTTAAACCAGCCAAATGAGCAATATCACAACCCGCCTCAGTGTGTCCTGCACGCGATAAAACGCCGCCGGGTTTTGCCATCAAGGGAAAAATATGTCCAGGTACAACCAAGTCATCAGCTCTGGCATTGACATTGACCGCATCAATAATGGTTTTATAGCGGTCATAGGCCGATATTCCTGTGGTTATGCCATGGGCAGCATCAATAGAAACGGTGAAGTTGGTTTCTAATTGTGCGGTATTTTTATTCACCATTAAATTCAAGCCCAATTGTTCGCACTTTTCTGGCATCAAAGTCATGCAGATTAAACCGCGGGCATGGATAGACATAAAATTAATGATTTCAGGTGTGATGCAATTGGCCGCCACCACTAAATCCCCTTCATTCTCTCGGTCTTCATCGTCTATGAGAATGACCATTTTGCCATTTTTTATGTCTTGGATTAGTTCTATTGTTGTGTTCATATTGTTTTTTTTACCACAGAGGACACAGAGTTCACAGAGGGTTATAGTTTAAATCTTTTTATACCTATCACTAAACGATTAACATTAAAGTTAATTAATAACCCTGTTTTTATTTAAATTATTATAACAAACTCGATTTAAAATCAGGAAGCATCTTCTCAACGTATCGGGCAATCGTGTCTATTTCAATATTAACTCTATCATCTAACTTTAATTGACCCAGGTTAGTTTGTTCTAATGTGTGCGGAATAAGATTAACCGATAAGACACCATCTTTGATTCCATTCACGGTTAAACTTACACCATTGAGTGCCACAGATCCTTTTTTAACAATGTATTTATCCAGTTCTTGCGGTATTTTAAATTGATAGATGGTTGAACGGGCACTGGTTTCAATACCAACACAGAGTGCTACAGCATCCACATGACCCGAAACCAAATGACCCCCAAGCTTATCTTTTAGGGTCAAAGATTTTTCTAAGTTGATTGCTGAACCTATTTGCCAATCAGCTACTTGGGTTTTGGATAAAGTTTCTAAGGAGACATCGAGCGAAATCTTATCTCCATCAACCTCTGTCACGGTCAGACACACACCATTACACGCAATGCTATCGCCCAATTCGATATCTGATACTTCCTTAAAATTGGTTTTAACCACAAAGCTAAAATCCCCTTTTGTTTGTTGTTTGAAAACGACCTGACCAACACTTTGAATAATGCCTGTAAACATGGTATTTTTAAATTAAAGAGACCTTTGCAATATAGTGGTGATTACACTATTGTTCAATGTTTAATCAAAAACAAACCAATTAAATTCAATAGGATGTGCAACGACTAATATTAACCCTGCTAGATAATACCATTCATCACGAGTTAAACCATTGCTTCACCTTTCTTAATTTTATAAAACCCAACGTCTTCTAAAATACCATAAACCGATGGCAATACCAACATCACAAGCATGGTTGAAGTCAACATACCGAAGACGATACTGGTGACCAATGGCACAAGGATTAACGCTTGGGTGCTGGTTTCAAATAGCAAGGGTACCATGCCAGCAACGGTTGTGGCAGAGGTTAAAAAGATGGCTCG
>CAMZLQ010000135.1 GCA_947311585.1 uncultured Alcanivoracaceae bacterium
ATTGGTGTACCCAAAACCATTGATAACGACTTACCAATTACTGACACTTGCCCAGGGTTTGGTACCACAGCCAAATACATTGCCACTTCAATTATGGAAGCATCACTGGATGTTGAATCAATGGCAGAATCCTCAACTAAAGTTTTTGTAATGGAAGTCATGGGTAGACACGCAGGCTGGATTGCAGCAGCTGGAGGTTTGGCTGGTAAAACACACGATGACCCACCACAAATCATATTGTTTCCTGAAATACCTTTTGAAAAACAAGCCTTTCTTGAACGGGTAAAATATTCAGTGGAAAACCACGGCTACTGTTCAATTATTGTCTCTGAAGGCGTTCAAGATAAAGACGGTAAGTTTTTAGCTGATGCAGGCACTGTTGATGCATTTGGTCATTCGCAATTGGGTGGAGTGGCTCCTGTTATTGCCAATATGATACGAGATGAATACGGTTACAAATACCATTGGGCAGTGTCGGATTACTTGCAACGTTCGGCCCGTCATTTAGCATCCAAAACCGATTTCGAGCAAGCCTATGCAGTTGGTGAAGCGGCTGTTAAACTAGCCCTTGAAGGGAGAAATGGTGTGATGCCTATCATTAAACGACTTGCCGATAAGCCCTACAAATGGGAAATTGCCACAGCAGAATTAGCGAATATGGCAAATATTGAAAAAATGTTGCCCCGCAGTTATATCACTGAAGATGGTTTTGGTATTACCGAAGAATGTCGAACTTACATGCAGCCACTTATCGAGGGCGAAGCATACCCTCCTTATATTGACGGCTTACCCAACTACATAAGATTGAAAAAAAGCATGTTAGCCAAAAAACTTGAAGCATTTGATATTTAGTGCCTGACCAAGAAAGGAATCTTAACGAGGGAAAAGTCTGATTTAAAGTTTCATAATTCTTTGCCTTTATGTTACCCTTGCAAGAGTTAATTCAGATTGATGAAATAATTTTTTATAATGGACACAAGTTTAAAAGCACAAATCTTAAAAACAGCCGCTGTAGAACCTGCAGAGGCTGTTTCTCAATTAAAGCAACAATTGACAATCAGAGAAGTCTCTGGACTTCTCTTTTTTTGCTCATCAAACTACAATTTAAAAGAGCTTTCCATTAATCTTAGTCAGGCATTTGATTTCCCGATTGTCGGGTGTACAACAGCTGGGGAACTTTCAGATACAATGGAATCTAATAGTATTGTTGCACTGGCATTTAATGCCAATCACTTTGCTTTGCACCACCATTTAATTGAAAACTTAGCTGAATTCAGTCTATCTGATGCAATGAAAATTACCAACAAAATTGAAAACAGCCTTAAGTTTTCTGATGACTATGTCATTAATAAAAATTTTGGTTTTATATTAACCGATGGGCTTTCGAAAGGAGAAGAAAAGCTATCGGCACTTATTTATCAAGCCCTTGGAGGCGTAAATGTCTTAGGGGGTTCAGCTGCTGATGACTCTTCAGAAAAAACTCATGTCTATTGTTCGGGTAATTTTTATTCTAATGCTTCAGTTTTTACCTTAATTGAAATTAAAGACTCTTTTGGTATATTTAGAACGCAACATTTCATCTCAACACAAAAGGAACTCATTACAACGCAAGTGGATTTTAAAAATCGCATTGTTAATGAGATAAATGGTATGCCTGCTGCTATTGCTTATGCCGATGCGAATGATTTAGATGTCAATAATTTATCTCAATTAGACTTTGCCACTTATCCTCTCATGTTAAATATAGCCGACAAATGGTATATACGTTCTATTGCTGGTGTTAATGAAGATTTTAGTCTTCAATTTCATTGTGCGATTGATTACGGACTTCCCTTATCTATTGGCAAAGGGGTTGATATGGTTAAAACAATTGAAAAGGAAGTTAATGAAATTATCGAATCTTTTGATGAAATATATTTTACATTGGGTTGTGATTGCATTTTGAGGAAACTTGAAATAGTTAATAAAAGCCATCAAAAACGTATTATGCCGTTGCTAAAAAAAATTAACTTTATCGGATTTAATAGTTTTGGTGAACAATACAATGGCATTCATTTCAATCAAACAATGGTTGGCATTACAGTTGGTAAAGCAAAAAAGAACAATGCCTAAACAAACAATGCAAAATTTAAAAGCTCAAGTTAAGACACTCCAATCCTCTTTGGAGATGCAGAAAAAAATTACCAAGGCCTTATTACATCGAGTTAAAAAAAATCTCAAATACCATTTGAATCCACATGAAACTTTTGAGCATAATTCTATTTTACTCAGTCAAATAAAAGCAACAAAAAAAGAACTCTATAATTCCATTGAGGCGGCACAGAGAAACTCCTATCTTGCTCGACATGACACCTTAACAGGGCTATATAACCGTGATGTATTCAACAAAAATCTCAATAGCGTTGTCAATAAAATTGGCTCACACGCCCTTTTTTTCTTAGATCTTGATCAATTTAAAATTGTTAATGATACAGCCGGTCACCTAGCAGGTGATGAGATGATCAAACAAATAGCAGAAGTTTTATTAAATACTCTCGAATCACAGGGGATTCTTGCTAGGCTAGGAGGTGATGAGTTTGGCTACATTAAGGAGAAATGTTCTAAACAAGAAGCAATAGATCTTGCCAAAAAGCTATTGTCTTTAATTGATCAGTTTCACTTCACTTGGGATAAAAAACTTTTTACCGTTAGCGTCAGTATTGGTATTGTTTTAATAGATAGAAAAGTAGCCAGTGCTGTTGAAGCTTTTAAAAATGCCGATATTGCCTGTTATATAGCAAAAAATGCAGGAAGAAACCAGTACCACATCTATGAAAAAGGACTCAGTGACAACCTTTCGAACCACAACAAAGAACTCAAATGGTTACCAAAAATTTCTAAAGCACTGGAGTTAAAACAATTTGAACTCTTTGCTCAGCCTATTAAATGCATAAATCCTACAGCAGATTATTGTAATTACGAGATTTTAATTCGCTTAAATGATGGAAAAAACATCATAAACCCAGAAACTTTTTTGCCACCAGCAGAACGCTATAATCTCATCACCAAAATAGATTGTTGGGTAATACAAAATACATTTAGTTGGTTAGCTATTAATATCAAAAATTTTGACCATAGAACAAGATTTTCTATAAACATATCAGGGCACTCTTTAGGTATGAAAAACATTTTAGACCTTATTGTTAGGTTGTTTGAAGAGTCCGATATCAAGGGGAAAAATATTTGCTTTGAAGTGACGGAAACAACTGCTATTTCAAACTTTATTTCTGCAAATAAATTTATCCGCAAATTAAAAAAGTATGGCTGTTTATTTTCTCTGGATGATTTTGGCAGTGGTTTATCCTCCTTAAGTTACTTAAAAAACATGAATTTTGACATTTTAAAAGTTGATGGCTCATTTATCCGCGATTTATTAGATGATCCACTCAATGAAGAAATGGTGAAGTCTATTAATAATATCGGACACATTATGGGGATGCAAACAATTGCTGAATATGTTGAAAACAAAGAAGTCTATGATAAATTAGTCAAACTTGGATTTGATGGATTGCAAGGATTTTATATTGGCAAGCCAGTGCCAATTAATGATTTGATAGACAGATAAAACTAAGGCTCACGTAAATAAACGGGTTCAACACTATCAATATTTACCGCGAGTTTAGTAAAATCATCCTTAACCATGAGTAGCATATCTTTTGCTTGTGAAAAGACATTGGTCAGGTAGGGTGATGAATTTTGGTTGGCGTATTCTTTTAATTCTTCATAGACACTAAAACCGCTGCCGATAAAATTATCAATCCCACTCAAATCAACGGCACGTGCTGCACTAACTGTTTCAGGTGTGAGTTGCCTAATCTCCTTACCATGCACTTGGTATTTTGCCCAATACACTTCATTCATTCGGGCATCGGTCGCAACCAAGATAATTCGAGGTAGCGATGTGTCCAATTGTTGATAGGCTGAAAATGCAAGCGTTTGTAAATTGGAAACTGCCACAACAGGAATATCCAACGCTAAAGCCAATCCTTGTGTCACTGCCACCCCGATTCTTACGCCCGTAAAAGCACCTGGGCCTTGTCCCACAACAATCCCGTTAATTTCACTTTTAGTTATTTTTGCCTCACCCAATAATTCATCAATAAAGGGTAAAATCAACTCCGCATGCAAGCGTGGCTGAACCGTTGAACGATGATACATCTTGCCATCAACCCACAACGCGGCAGAACACATCTCGGTTGCTGTATCAATGGCAAGTAATATCATGTATCTTTAAAAGAGTGGTTTATCTTTTTCTGCTTCAAAAGCCGTTACAGAATTAAGAATTTCTTGTTTGGCTTCATCAGGACCGCCCCAGCCTTCAATCTTAACCCATTTGCCTTTTTCTAAATCTTTATAATGTTGGAAAAAATGAGCAATTTGATCAGTGATGCACTCAGGTAAATCCCTAACGGAATTAACTCCACTATAGAGGTTGGTTACATTACCGACAGGTACAGCAATGATTTTTGCATCTTCACCCGCTTCATCGGTCATCTTTAATACGCCAATTGGGCGGCATTTAACCACAGAACCAGGCAGTAGCGGTGTTGGCATAACCACCAAGACATCCACCGGATCGCCATCGCCACATAAAGTATGCGGAACAAATCCATAATTGCACGGATAGCGCATAGAAGTATTAAGTACACGATCAACAAAAATCAATCCAGAATCTTTATCCACCTCGTATTTTACTGCTTCGCCATTAACTGGTATTTCGATAACGACATTTATATCATTTGGTACATCACTACCAACACTTACATGTTTTAAACCCATGAGAGGAGTTCCTATAAAAAATCGGGAATTATACTGATATTAAGAAAAAAACAATAGCTTGCCGTGATTTATAGCTTTGAAAACCTTAAAAACAAAGAAATTAGTCTGTTATAATGCCAATTTTAAACTATTTCACCTTTAAGCTCCATGCAAACCAAAACAGCACTAATCACAGGAATAACAGGTCAAGACGGTAGTTTATTGGCAAAACACCTTATCAATTTAGGCTATAGGATTATCGCACCAACAAGAAAAAACCCAGACAAATCCAATTTAAATAATTTAGGAATTATCGATTCATCCTTAATTGAATTCCTCATTTACAAACAGTTTTCTGACTTTGAGGCAATTATAGCCCAACATAAACCAACCGAAATTTACCATTTTGCAGCGATGAGCCACGTTGGTCAATCACACGAAAACCCAGCTGTGGTTTTTGATGTCAACTGCAATTGGACTTTGGAATTATTAGCTTCTGTCATAAAAAACTCCCCTAATTCCAAGTTCTTCTTTGCTTCAAGTTGTGAAATTTACCGCAACGACTTACCCTCACCTGTTCGAGAAGAAGATGAAAAGAGACCAAATAATCCTTATGGTATTTCCAAATTATCAGCCCATCAAATGGTGGATTATTATCGGCTTGTTAAAGGACTTTTTGCTTGTAACGGTATTTTATTTAACCACGAATCAGAGTTGCGCCCAGCTTCGTTTGTGAGCAAAAAAATATGCAGCAATGTTGCTCGCCTAGTGAAAAGTGGTGGCAAACCACTCACTCTTGGCAATATTGAAGCAAAAAAAGACTGGGGTTATGCACCCGATTACATCAAAATCATACACGAAATTATGCAGCAAAAAAACGCTCAAAACTACAATGTTTCAACCAATAAGCTGTATTCGGTAAAAGACATGGTAAATGCGGCATTTTCTGCCCTAAATTATGAGATTTCTTGGCAGGGTGAAGGAATAAAAACTCACGCCATTAACTCTGCAGGCGATACCGTGGTTAGCATAAATGAAAAATACTTTAGACCACTTGATAACCGCTTTTTACGTGGAGACAACAGTAAAATCAAGCAATTCATGCAAAACCACAGCCAAACACCTTTTACTCAATGGGTTAAGTCCATGACCCTGAATGAATACAAGTTATTAAATTAGCGTTAAATAGTAACTTTTAGTCACCATTTAACGTTTTTTTCATTGAGAACACTCGACTGCATGCTTACAATGCACCCAAGTAAGACCTCAATCAAATAGGTGCCAAATTAATTTTTGGTGAAAAGGGAATCTGGTTAAAATCCAGAACTACCCCCGTAACGGTAATAAAGTATATTTTTAACAAAGCCACTGAAAGCAATTTTGGGAAGGCGTTAAAAGCAAGCATTAAAGTCCGGAGACCTGCCTATTTTTTATATTAATCAACAAAGTCGCGGTGGGCGACGGAGAAAAAAATGAAAACAAACAAACTTTTGTCGTTGTCTACGGCATTATTATTCGCACTCAACTCTCATGCCGATGAAGACAAGGCGCAACTCGATGATACGGTAGTTTCCGCTTCACGTTATGAACAATCCCAAAATGATATCATTCCATCGGTCACTGTTATAGACCGAGAAGATATTTTAAACCTACAGGCCAACAGTATTGTTGACCTTTTAGTACTACAGCAAGGCATAGACGTGGCTCGCTCTGGTGGAAATGGCACACAAACCAGCGTTTTTATGCGTGGCACAAATTCAAATCATGCTTTAGTCTTAATTGATGGTGTGCGAGTTTCTTCCTCCTTTACTGGAAGTTTTGCTTGGGAAAACCTACCAGTCTCACAAATCGAACGTGTTGAAATTGTCCGTGGAACACGAGTCAGTTATTACGGCTCAGATGCCATTGGCGGTGTTATCAATATTATAACTCGCAAACAAGATAATATGTATATCCGTTACACAGGTGGATCATTTGACAGCCACGATTTTGATATTGGCTATGGCAATTCGACTGATAATGGGCAATATTCCATTGTTATTGGCAGCCAAAAAACAGATGGATTTTCAGCAACAAACGCTAATAATGCATTTTCATACAACCCCGATAATGATGGTTATGAAAACTTAAGTTTAAATCTCAATGGCTCGCTAAACATGGCTAATGGAAAAATCAACTTTAACTATTTAGAGACTAAATCAGACATTGATTTTGATTCCTTTTATGAAGTTGGAAACTCTGATTCAAGTCAACGCGTAATTAAATTGGCATGGCAAGGTCAAATACTCAGCGACTGGAACACAGAAGTTGCCTTAAGTCACAATAAAAACAGTTTAACAACCAAGGCGTTCTCCAATGGCTTTAACTCCGATAGAAATACGCTCGATATTTTATTAGATAAACAAATCGATACCAATCACATTGGCTTAGGCGTGAGTTACCGCCAAGAAAATTCAGAATTAGAAAACAAGCTGGTTGCCGCTTTAAATTACAGTGACTCACGAAATAACTTAGGCTTATTTGCTAATTGGCAAGGGACATTTGACAACAACATCTTATCAGTTAGTGGTCGATATGATGATAACAGTGTTTATGGAGCTGATACCTCTGCCGATGCCAGTTGGGCGTATAAATTTTCAAATTCGTCATTACTTAATTTTTCTGTAGGTTCTGCTTTTCATGCACCCAACTTAAATGAGTTGTTCTCTCCACCA
>CAMZLQ010000136.1 GCA_947311585.1 uncultured Alcanivoracaceae bacterium
TATGCATCATAAGGAAGCAGGTTTGCCGAAAAACTTTCAGATACTGGATTCCGAAGACCAATACCGCTTGATTCGTCGGGTTATTTCGGATTTGGAATTGGATGAAAAACAATGGCAACCGCGCATGGTTCAGGGTTTTATCAACGGCAAAAAGAATGAAGGCATTCGAGCTAATGAGATTGATGATTTTGGCGATGATAACTCCTCGACCTTAATCAATATTTACCAACACTACGATGACCATTGCAACCGTGGTGGTTTGGTGGATTTTGCTGAAATGTTGTTGTGTACGCATCAGCTGTTATTGAATAATCCGCCATTGCTAGAACATTACCAAGGGCGATTTGGCGCAATTTTAGTCGATGAGTTTCAAGACACCAACGACATTCAATCGGCTTTTATTCGTTTGCTTGCAGGCACAAAAAACAAGATAATGGTGGTGGGCGATGATGACCAATCCATTTATGCTTGGCGAGGGGCTAAGATTGACCACATTATTGGTTTTAAAGATTTATTTCCCAACACCATTCAATACAAGCTCGAACAAAACTACCGCTCCACCAATAATATTCTGCACGCTGCTAATGCGGTGATAAAAAACAATGCCAAAAGATTAGGTAAAGAGTTGTGGTCACAGCAAGGCGATGGCGAGCTGATACAATATTATGGAGCGTATTCGGAATACGACGAAGCCGCTTTTGTGGCAGAAGAAATTGATAATATAATTGATTCGGGCATTGATGGTGACCAAATTGCTATTTTATACCGCTCCAATATGCAATCGCGTTTACTTGAAGAAAACCTGCTCAAGCACAATGTTGCTTACAAAGTTTATGGCGGATTGCGATTTTTTGAACGCATGGAAATCAAGGATGTGCTTGCCTATGTGCGTTTGATTAATAATCGTCATGACGATGTTGGTTTTGAACGCATAATCAATACACCGACACGAGGATTGGGCAATAAAACCGTCAATCAAATTCGCAATTGTGCCATGCTCAACCAAGTCAGTTTGTTTTCTGCTTGCCAAATTTTATTAAAAAATAATTCACTTACTGCTCGCGCGGCAGGTTCATTGGCAGGGTTTATCAATATGATTGATGAATTTGACAACAACCACGATAAAGAACAACTCAACCCTTTATTTGATGATGTGATAGAACGCACGGGCTTACGCGAGCATTACCAAAAAGAACCGCCCGAAAAAGCCTTAACGCGCCTAGAAAACTTAGATGAACTGCTCAATGCAGCAGAAACCTTTATCAAACCGCAAGAAGATGACCAAATTGGTATGACGGCATTATCGAGTTTCCTCGCACAAGTTTCACTTGAAGCAGGAGAGCGAGCATCGGATAAGGATGTGCCTTGCGTGCAATTGATGACTTTACATTCGGCTAAAGGTTTGGAATTTCCCTATGTCTTTTTGGTGGGGTTGGAGCAAGGCTTATTTCCCCACCAAAACTCCATGGAAGACCCCGAAAAACTACAAGAAGAACGCCGCCTATGTTACGTTGGCATCACCCGTGCTGAACAAAAGTTATTTATGACCTATGCGACATCACGCCGAATAAGAGGTCGCACCCAAGGTTGTGCCCCTTCAAAGTTTTTACGTGAAGTACCCGAAAAATTGGTCAACCAAATCCAAGGCAATGTCTTTACCACACCACGCGGTAGTATGTTTGCTAATCAAGAAACTTCACCATACGCCCAATTCCAACCTGGTGTTTTGGTGTCTCACAAAATCTTTGGCGAGGGCACCATCATCGAACTATCAGGTCAAGGCGACTACACCCAAATCATGGTCGAGTTCCAAGACCACGGCACGAAAATACTAGCGGCGAAGTTTGCTAAGTTGGAAGTTGTTTAATCCATCCTTAATTCTAAATATAGAATAATTTCTTTACAATACAAATTAAGCATTTTAAAATTGCTAGACTAAAATAATTAAAGGAGTTATCCCATGATAAATAAAAAGTACTTTTTCTTACTCATTCTACTGGTGTCGTTTGGATCTTTTGCAGAGGAGGTTGTATTAAAAGCAGGTACATTTATACCAACAAGATTAGCACAGAATATTAATGGGAATATTAATAGTCAAGGCGAAACAATTTATTTCGAGGTGACAGAAGATGTTAATATAAATGGTCAAACGGTTGTTAACAAAGGTACCTTTGTTAAAGGGAAAATCACTAATGCAGAAGGAAGAAAAAGTTTAGGGAAGGCTGGAAAACTATCACTAGAAGCCAGAAACCTACAAGCAGTTGATGGCAAACTCATAGAGATAGTGCGAGAACCGATGAGCAGTGAGGGTCGAAAGCGCACAGGTGCAACTGTTGCGCATGTCATTATGTGGGGTCCACTTGGATTATTTGCAAAAGGCAGAGCCGCAAGAGTTATGCTTGATACGGAATATGATTTAGAAGTTAGAAACGATGTAAATATCAATACAGGTATTCAAAACGAGCAAAATAATAAAGAATTTGAAGATTTAACTATTAACTTCTCTAAATACTCTAAAAAAATTAATTTCGCTAAGGGAAAATTAGGAAAAGATTTTAAATTAAATATAAAACTGCCAAAAGAAAAATCGTTCAATAGAAAGAACATTCAAATAATTGCTATTTTAGATCATAATTTACCTAAACCCATTTCACCCACTTCAGCAAATTGGAGTGAGAAAAATAATGCATTTGAAGCTATCTTTCCTTTTAAAGAAGTAGTTAAGTACATTTCTCCAGGCACTTCAAATGTTGAAGTCTTGGTAACTATGGATGGACAATTATACAAAGGTGAAACAAACTTAGTAACAAAATGGAAACTTAAGTAATAGAGATTTGCACAACTATATGATGAAAGAAAAATAGAGAAATTTTAGCAAATATCAGGCAAAAATCGCAAGTAATAGCTAGTAAGTGGTAAGCATAAGTTTGCCACTTTTAAGTCGGTTTTTTTGGATTCGGGTTCACATTTATTACAATTCACCAATTTCTTAACTTTATTCTAACGAAGCCTTAACATCTGTTGTGTTTAGATGCATGAGCGTTGAATATTTCTGCGCTTATTATTAACTTTGAGGAACATTATTATGTCAAATCAAAATAAAACGAAACTTTTAAAAACAACTTTATTAACCTTGTCATTGGCAACATTTGGCTTTATCGCTCAAGCCAATGCAAGCAATTCTCCTTTCGCACAAACAGACAATCACACCATCAAATTGGCCGTTAAAGGCGATCCAAAAAAATGCGGCGAGGGCAAGTGCGGTGATAACTTGAAGAAAGTGACAGCAAAGAAAGCTAAAAAAGTAACTGACGGCGGCAGTACTGACGAAATAAATGCCAAACCGCAAGAGGATGCCCTAGCATCTGATGTTAATTCTTCAGAGGAACAACCCAAAAAAGCAGAAAAAAAATGCGGGGGTTGATATAAGGTCAAAACCGTTTATTTTATGGAAGGTGGAATATTTATTCCGCCTTTCTTTTTAGTTAATTCATAACAATCAAAAAAACACTGAAAATAATAATTTCCTGTAAGTTCAATAAGATAGCAAATGTGCATAAATTATATTTATGGCTTGTATAAACAATCATTACTTTTAATGATGATGAATTTGTCCTAGCATTAAGGCGACTTTAAAACTTTTATTGAAGTCACTTTATTAATTAACTAGGAGAATATTATGAGATTGATTAAGGTCGATAATGACCCAGAACCCTCACTTATGAACGAGAAATTAAGCTCGTTAAAACTTAATACTTTCACTCTTGCACTTTTTCTAAGTGCTTTTTGTTTGACCTCACCAAGCATAACATCCGCACAAACTTCTGCCAACTTTGGCATAGCCAGCAATTACCTTTGGCGCGGTATTACCCAAAGCAATAAACATATCGCCGATTCAGGTGGGTTTGATTACGCTAACAA
>CAMZLQ010000137.1 GCA_947311585.1 uncultured Alcanivoracaceae bacterium
AAGCACATTACTCTGCTCTTTATGTGTGTTATTAAAATTTAGCTTAGAAACAGTCTGATAGACTCTCTTTTTCAACAGCTTCTTAAGGCTTTGCTAAATTAGCATTAACTAATATATCATCTGTTATGTAATTTAAGCAATGAATTTTTGATTTTAATAATGAATTTATCGCCAGAGTATTGTGTGATTTATGCTATGTTCTTTAAGATTCTTTTGCTGTTTATCATAATCAGAACAAAGCGATAAAAACAATTTTAGTGCCATTTTCTATTTTTTGTTAAAAAATGGCACTTTTGTGCGTTTAAACAAGTAAAACCTTAGTTTTTTGTATAAATTTAGCTCAGTTTAGCTTGAGTTACTTTAAGTTCTTCATATAACGCTTCAGGTACACGTGTGCCAAAACTTTGTAAATATTCTTTCGTGTTCTTGATTTCGTCTACCCATCCCGATTCATTGACAGCCAGTAAGCGGGATAAGTCCTCACGGTTAAAGCCTTCTAATCCGTCCAAATTAAAGTCTTCAACTTTTGGCATGTCGCCTAAGGCGGATGATTGAGCATCAACTTTTCCTGTCACGCGTTTAACTATCCATTCAAGCACTCGCATATTATCGCCAAAACCAGGCCACATAAATTTACCGTCTTCGTCTTTTCTAAACCAGTTAACGGTAAATATTTCGGGTAAATTTGTGCCTTCTTTATCAAACGATAACCAATGAGACCAATAATCAGCAAAATGATAACCACAAAACGGCTTCATCGCCATTGGATCGTGACGCACAACACCAACTGCTCCTGTTGCTGCAGCCGTTGTTTCCGATGCTACGGTTGCGCCCATTAGAACACCGTGTGCCCAGTTGCGTGCTTGCGTCACCAGAGGAACTAGAGATTCGCGACGACCGCCAAAAACAATGGCTGAAATTGGAACCCCTTTAGCATCTTCGGCTTTAGGCGAATAACTTGGACAACGCTTTGATGCCACAGTAAAACGAGAGTTTGGATGAGCCGCTGGTCCATTTTCAGGATTATACGGGTTGCCTTTCCAGTCTTGAACAGGAACTCTATCATCCAGGCCTTCCCACCAGGGTTGATTATCTTCTGTTAATCCAACATTGGTAAATATTGTGTCCTCAAATAACATAGCCAATGCATTTGGATTGGTATCTTTTGCAGTACCTGGTGCAACACCAAAAAACCCAGCCTCGGGATTAATTGCCCAAAGCCTGCCGTCTTCCCCTGGACGCATCCAACAAATATCATCTCCGATTGTGGTAATTTTCCACCCATCCTTAACATAACCTTCTGGTGGTATCAGCATGGCTAAGTTTGTTTTGCCACAAGCCGAGGGAAAGGCTGCAGCAATATAATGGGTTTCTCCATGTGGGTTTTCCAAGCCTAGAATTAACATGTGTTCAGCCAACCACCCTTCGGTTTTTGCTTGGTAAGAGCCAATGCGCAAAGCATGGCACTTTTTACCTAATAAGGCGTTGCCTCCATAACCAGAACCATAAGATTTAATGCTCAACTCTTCTGGAAAGTGCATAATGTAACGGCGTTCTGGATCAAGTTCGCCTGTTGAGTGCAAGCCTTTAACAAAATGTCCTTCATTTTCAATACGGTTTAATGCCGGTGTTCCCATGCGTGTCATTAAATGCATATTTTGTACCACATAAGCACTGTCTGTTATTTCAACGCCACAACGTGAAATAGGAGAATCAATTGGACCCATGCAATAAGGAATAACATACATGGTTCGACCCTGCATACAACCTTCAAAGAGTTCATCTATTTTGGCATGGGCTTTTTGTGGATTCATCCAGTTGTTATTTGGTCCTGCGTCTTCTTTATCCTCTGTGCAGATAAATGTCAGGTGTTCAACACGTGCCACATCTTGCGGATCGGATAAATGCAAAAAGCAATTTGGGTGCGTTTTTTCATTTAATTTAATATAATCACCTGTTGATAATAATAAATCATCCAGTTCTTTCTTTTCAGATTCAGAACCTGTGCACCAAACGATTTTCTCAGGCGCTGTTAATTGCGCCACTTCTTTAACCCAGTTTTCTAAGGATTGTAATGTTGTATTTGACATAATCTTATGTATTGTGTGTGAATTTGTTTGTTTTGAGCTCTTAAGCTCTGGCTTATTTAATGCGCGCTAAAATCCCATCTAACTCGTCGACAGAATGGTAGTTGATAATTAATTTTCCTTTGCCTTTTTTACTGTGTTTGATTTCCACATTTGAACACAGTTTCTCTGTTAATTCTTGTTCAAGTCTTAGAATATCTCTATCGACTTTTTTCTCTTGTGGTAGGCTTTTTTCCTGACCAAAAGTTTTAATGAACTTCTCAGTGACTCGAACACTCATCGCCTTGGCTATGATTTCATGTGCTGCTTTTAATTGTTGGTTTTTTTCTAATGCTAATAAGGCACGAGCATGTCCCATTTCAAGCTTGCCATCATCAACTAGTTTTTTAACTTCTTTGTGTAACTCTAAAAGACGCAATAGATTACTCACGGCTACGCGTGAACGTCCTACAGCATTAGCGGCTTCTTGGTGCGTGAGTTCAAACTCTTTTATCAGGCGTTGCAGGGCAACGGCTTCTTCCAAAGGGTTTAAGTCTTCGCGTTGAATATTTTCAATCAACGCCATGGCAATGGTTTGTCGGTCATCAACGTTGCGAACAACCACAGGAATTTTGCCCTGTTCTGCAATTTGTGCCGCGCGCCAGCGACGTTCTCCGGCTATGATTTCGTATTTGTTTTTACCAATACTACGCACAATAACAGGTTGTACCATCCCTTGGGCTTTAATCGAGTCAGCTAATTCACGCAACTTCATCATATCCATCTTGGTGCGTGGTTGGTATTTTCCTGGTTGAATTAAATCAACATCCAATTCAGTTAATTGTTTATCAGAACCCCTTTGATTGCCCACGTCTTTAGGTTTTGCACCTAAAAGTGCATCAAGTCCACGTCCTAAACCTCTTTTCTTTGTTGCCATTAGCTATTTCCTCTAATTACTTCTCCCGCAAAACCAATATAAGCAATGGCTCCTCGAGATGATTTGTCGTACTCTATGACGCTCATGCCGTGAGAGGGAGCTTCTGCTACACGGACATTGCGGGGAATCACCGTGATATAAACCTTGTCACCGAAATGTTCTAATAGTTGAGCAGAAACATCATTGGCTAAATTATTGCGGCCATCAAACATGGTGCGGATAATGCCTTCTATTTCCAAATCTGGGTTGGCGTTAGACTGCACGCGTTGAATGGTATCCAACAAAGATGCCAAACCCTCCAGTGCATAATATTCACACTGCATAGGAATAATAATTCCATCTGCTGCTACCAATGCATTAATGGTTAAGATGTTGAGAGAAGGAGGGCAATCAATAATAATATAGTCGTAATGCTTATCTAAGCGTCCAAGTTGTTTTTTTAGAACCGTTTCTGGTGTGTTTTGTGCCATCAACTCTAATTCTGCAGCGGTTAAATCGGTGTTTGAACCAATAACATCCATCTGAGCAGATTCAGCACGTAAGATGAGGTTGTTAATATTGTCTTCTTGCAACAACATATCGCAGGCGTTGGGTTGCACTTCGCGTGAATTAATGCCACAACCCATGGTGGCATTGCCCTGTGGATCTAAATCAATAAGCAAGACTGACTTATTTAGTTGGGCTAAACCCGCTGCCAAATTTACACTGGTCGTTGTTTTTCCCACGCCACCTTTTTGGTTGGCAATAGCCAATACTTTTGTCTTTTTACTCATAATTTTTTAAATACCAATAATCGTCTTTGTGCCTCTAAAAAAGGCACCTTCACATCAATATCTTGTTCCAATTCAAAACCCTGTTCTTGTGCATTTTTTTCAGATTCTATCCGAGGACCTTTCATGGCTAACATTTGCCCTGAGTGTGCGCACAAGTGACCCGATAATTTTAAAAAATTTCCGACTTCAGTGAAGGCTCGTGATATTACCACATCAAAGGGTTTGTTGGCTTGAAATTTCTCAACTCTTTGGCAAACAACTGTCACATTGGCTATTTTTAGCTGTCTTTGTGCAAAACGTAAAAATCGGGTTTTCTTTTGACTGCTGTCCAATAAAGTTATTTTTAGCTGTGGATTAAGAATAGCAAAGATGATTCCGGGTATTCCACCACCTGTTCCGACATCAATGATTGAGTTTCCCTTTAAATAGCGGTAAACTGACGCACTGTCAATCAGGTGTAAAATAACCATCTGCTTGAGGTCACGAATAGCGGTAATATTGTAGGTTTTGTTCCACTTTTCTAAGAGCAAAATATAGTCGATAAGCTGGCGGGCTTTAGAGCTGTCTAATTTAAGTTGTTCTAATCCGTTAACCAGCAGTTCTGTTAATTGTTTTTGATGCATTAGTGACTTTTAGCCCATTGTGTTATTAATAGTTATAAGGTAACTTATGCACCCACTATTTGTTAAATAAATTTTCTGCGAGCAATTATAGAGATAATTGCCACAAAGAACCAAAAATTAGGTGAAAACAATGAATTTTAATACAGCCAGAGAAAACATGTTGCTCAATCAAGTCCGCACATGGGACTTTGTCAGTCCAGATAACATTAACATTATGCGCAAACTACAACGTGAAGAATTTGTTCCTGTTGAGCACAGAAAACTGGCTTTTAGCGATTTAGAAATTCCTTTGGCGCATGAGCAATACATGATGAAACCTATTTTAGAAGGCCGTGTTTTGCAATCATTAAACTTAACAGGCAATGAGAAGGTTTTAGAAATTGGCACGGGCAGTGCTTACATGACGGCTTTATTGGCTTTATCCTCTGCGCATGTTACCAGTATTGATATTCATCAAGATTTCATCGATTCGGCTCTTGAAAAATTAGCAGAAGCCAATATTACTAATGCTAAATGCGAAAAAAACAATGTTTTCAACCTCAATTCAACCTATAAATACGATTGTATTGTTGCTACGGGTTCTTTTGAAGAAGTGCCCGAATTCTTACTTGAAAACATTAAACAAGATGGGAAAATATTTGCCATTATTGGCACTGACCCAATTATGACGGCCTGCCTTATTACAAAAAGCACCGATGGACAAGCGCAGGTTGAAACTTTATTCGAAACTGTTGTCAAAGAACTGCAAACAATTGAAGAAACAACAGTATTTGAACTATAAAACAAAATAACTATTATGAAAAAATTAACTTTAAGCCTTAGTGCTTTGACTCTTAGTTTTTCTGCATTAAGTGCAGATTTGGCTGAGGTCTTTAAACAATCCGAAGCACATGACCCTCAATTATCTGCTGCAAAGCACACTTTAAATGCCAGCAGTGAAGGAAACAAACAAGCTTTCGCAGCTTTTTTGCCTCAAGCCAGTGGCGGCTGGAATAAAACCAAGGGTGATACAGAAAGTGGCGGCAGCCTCATTCCATTTCAAACCTTTGATATTAATACCGAAGGGTGGAATATCGGCGTTAATCAATCCATCTATGACCACAAAAACTATGGCAACTATAAAATTTCTAAACTGCAAGTTTTAAAATCTGTCTCTGATTACGACACACAATACCAAGACTTTATATTGCGTGTTGCACAAAGTTATTTTAATGTTCTTGGAGCCAAAGATTCCCTAACCTTTTCTAAAGCGGAAGAAAAAGCCATTCAAAGGCAACTCGACCAAGCCGAACAACGCTTTGAAGTGGGGTTAGCCGCCATTACCGATGTGCATGAATCACGAGCACGATATGATGGTGCGCGTGCCTCTGTCATTCTTGCAAAAAACCAACTGGATGACAGCAAAGAAGCTTTGTTTGAAATGACACAAAAGTACTACACAGAATTAAGTCCTGTACCCAATGACATAGACTACAATACTTTTGAACTTAAACCAATGGATGTTTATCAGGAACGTGCTATCGCAAACAACCCCGATCTTGCTGCCGCGCAACTCAATGCTGAAATTGCCGAAAAACAAATTCAGGTCAGTCGTGCAGGGCATTTTCCAACAGTGGGTCTTAGCCTCTCACGCAACCATTCATTAAATCCAAATGCTACCTTTTCTCAATCTCGCCCCGATCCAGATAATCCTGGTGGTTTTATTGTTGACGTTTTTGAAACAGACAGAACATCTGAGACCAACACTATTTCGCTAAACTTTAATTTGCCTATTTATTCTGGTGGAAGAACTCAATCACAAGTTAGGCAATCGGTGCACAACCACAAAGCAGCGATGGATAGGTACGAGCAAGCTCGCCGCAGTGTCATCCGCAAGGTGCGCAACGCCTACCACGGAACATTGGCTGCAAAAAGCAGTGTTGAAGCACGAAAACAAGCAATGATTTCTGCCCAAAGTGGATTAGAAGCCACCGAAGCAGGTTATGAAGTCGGCACACGGACAATTGTGGATGTACTCAACTCACAACGCAGCTTATACCAAGCCCAGCGTGATTATTCTAAAGCCAAATACGATTATTTTATCCAATACCTTGGCTTAAAGCGTTCGGCTGGAAATTTATCAGAAAAAGACATATTAACCATTAATAAAATTCTTAAATAATTTATTAATCCATTAAAGCCTGAACAACAACTGTTCAGGCTTTATAAGTTTTTAACAGCTCTGATTAAATTCTCCCTAGCTTGTCTCTCATATTTTATTCTAAAATATTCAATACGATAAATAGAACCTTGCTTTAAAAACATCTGCAAAATTTCTTTGCGTTTTTTTCGGTAAATAAAATAGGGCACAATACGGTATTCTTTTCGTATATTTTTTTCAAATTGATTGTAGACATCAAATGAACTGCCAAAAATCGTTAAATCAATGTCAACTATTAATTTTTCATCTTTTGTGTTTGTTTTGAAGCCATGTAATGTCACTAATACCAATCGATAAATTCTAAAAATCACCTTTTCCTCAACCCCATTGGCTTTTAAAAATTTAACTGCCCATCGAGCACACTTAAGTTCATTTCCTTTAGAGTAAGGTTTGTAAATTGCATCATGAAACCATAAAGCGAGTTCAATCTCATAAGGATATTGTGCTATGTTACAGGTTTTATCTAAATGATTTAAGCAGGCATTAACGTGTTCAAAAGTATGGTAATGACGGTGTTTTTCAGAATAGGCGGCAATTAACGCATCAAAAGTCATTTGGTTTTCTGAGAAACCAAATGCACACATAAGCTTCTGCCATCTTTGTAAAGCTATCGCTTTTATTTTAGATTTATTATTAATCATGTTTAATCTGTTCATTTTTTTATAAACTTCACTATTTTATCCAAAACTTCATCATCCTTAATCGTTAAACGGTGACCTAAATCTTGAGTGGTAATAAAATTACCACCTTTCCAAGCTTCTTTTAAAGCGATAAAATCACCATAAGGAATAACCTCATCGG
>CAMZLQ010000138.1 GCA_947311585.1 uncultured Alcanivoracaceae bacterium
AAAAGCATGATGGAAAAAGCCGAAAGACAGCTAAAGGATTATGAACGCCAATTAACCATGGTGAAAACCACAGAGAATGTGCAAAAAGCCACGGCAGCCATAACAGACAATTTTGGGACAACGGATTCGACCTTGATGTCGGCAAAAGAATCATTGGATAGAATTCGTAAAAAGCAAGAAGACTTTGATGACAGAAATTTAGCCGCAGAACAATTGGATGCTGAAAATAGTGGCAAAAACCTATCAGATAAGATGAAGCAAGCGGGCATTGGTGACACCCAAAGTGCAGCCGAAGCCGTATTGGCGCGATTGAAAGCCAAAGCCAAGAAAAAAGCGTAGGGAAATACCCATCAACAACATAATACCAGTGACGACTGGTATTTAAATTTAAAGCTAGCCTATGAAAAAGAAAAAAATCCTACAAAAGTGGGAACAAGAAGAAAAAGCCATCAAAGCAACACAAGTGGCTTTTGATGTGGGAGAAAAGATTCAATACGTCATTCGCAAGGAAGCGCTTGACAGGGATCTAAATCCATCGGATCGAATTCGTGAACTATTAGGACTAAAAATATCACGAAAACCGAAACGACTGCGCTTGTCCATTTCCTTAAATGGTGCAGACATGAAGTTTTTAGCGCAAAAATTTGATGTCGAAGAAGACAACAAACTAGAAATAAAGAAACGTGCAGCAGAAATACTAATTAAACACGCAAGTAAAAGTGATGAGGTGAAAAAATAATGGAAACATTTTTAGCAAATATAACAACTTTTCCCGTAGTGGTTTTCACTTTTTTGTTAATTATCGTGCTTTTTTATTGGATGATGGCTCTATTTGGCGTGGTGGACATTGATGTATTTGATGCAGATATTGAGATTGAAACGGATTTTGAAACCGAAGTCAGTATCAATCCAGATGCCGAAGGTTTAAGTGGTTTAGCCAGATTTATGCTCAACTGGGGATTGACGGGAGTGCCAATCACCGTTGTGGTTTCATTTTTAATCGTTACCTCATGGTTAATATGTTATCTGGCTACATCGCTTATTTTGGTTCATATACCACTTGATATTTTACGCTATGCGATAGGAGCAGGTTTAATAGCGGTCTGTTTTGCTGTATCTATCCCAATTACTGCATGGACAATAAGACCATTTAAAGGGTTTTTTATAGCCCATACTGCAGTAAAGAAAAGCACATTGATTGGGCAAGAGTGTGAAGTCACAACGGGTCAAGTCAATGAAGAGTTTGGACAAGCCTCATTAGAAGATGGCGAAGCTGGCATGGTGTTATCCATAAGAGCCCCAGTAGATAAAAAAATTAAGAAAGGGGATAAGGTTATCCTTATCGAATACAATGAAAAAGATGATTGCTATAACGTAGCAAAAATATAAAAGATCGTCATTTCTGCTTAGGCAGGAATCTCAAAAAACACAACGGAGCAAAAATATGAACAGTGATTTATTAATAGCCATTGCAACCTATGCAGGGATTATCTTCCTCGTCATAATGGGGTTAGCACTAATTCTAATGAAATTTTACAAAAAGGTCGATCAGGGACAAGCCATGATTGTTAACACCTTGCGTGCCGTTCCAGATGTGACCTTTACGGGTCGAACAGTGTGGCCAATTATTCATAAAAAAGAAATTATGAATATCTCCTTGAAAACCATAGAGATTGACAGACGTGCCCAAGATGGCTTGATTTGCAAGGACAATATTCGTGCTGACATCAAGGTAACTTTCTTTGTGCGGGTGAATAAGACCAAAGAAGATGTGCTTAAAGTGGCACAAGCCATAGGTTGTGAAAGAGCCTCCAAACAAGCCACGGTTGATGAGTTATTCAGTGCAAAATTTTCAGAAGCCTTAAAAACGGTTGGTAAAAAATTAGATTTTGAAGAGTTATACGAAGAGCGAGATAGATTTCGCGATGAAATTATCATGGTTATTGGTAAAGACCTCAATGGTTATGTCCTAGAAGATGCGGCGATTGACTACTTAGAACAAACGCCCATTGGAGCATTGGATGAAAATAATATTTTAGATGCCCAAGGCATTCGTAAAATTACTGAATTAACGGCGAAACAACATATTTTGACCAATGAATTTGAACGCGATGAAGAAACCCGAATTAAAAAACGCGATGTTGAAGCCCGTGAGAGAATATTAGAACTGGAACGCATTGAAGCCGATGCAACTGCCAAACAAGCCCGCGAAGTTGCAACAGTTGTGGCAAGAGAAACTGCCGAACAGGAAAAAATTGAATCCGAAGAAAAGCTCAAATCTGAACAAGCCCGTATTGCCATGGAACAAGAAGTGCAAGTACTAGAAGAAAATAAATTGCGTGAAGTTGAAGTGGCTGAAAACAACCGCAAACGAGCCGTTGCGATTGAAGAAGAAAAAGTCATTCGAACAAGAGAAGTCGAAATTGTTAGCCGCGAACGAGAAGTAGCATTGCAAGAAATTAATGCAGAAAAAGACATAGAAGTTGAGAAAAAGAATATCGCTGATGTCATTCGTGAACGCATAGCCGTGGAGAGAACCGTAGCTGAGCAGGAAGAAAAAATCAAAGAGTTGCGCCTGGTTGAAGAAGCACTACGTAACAAAAAATCCGATGTGATAAATGCCGAAGCCATAGCCGAGCAAGAATTGATAAAAGAAATCAAAGCGGCTCAGGCTGATGAAACTCGCGCTAAGCACAAAGCTTCCGAACGTATTATCTTAGCCGAAGCCGAGCGTGAAGCTGCCAGTAAAGAAGCCGATGCCATGATAAGACTTGCCGAAGGCGTCAAAGAAAAAGTTGCAGCTCCAGGTATTGCCCAAGCCATCGTTCAAGAACGCAAGTTCAAAGCCGAAGCCATGGGAGCCGAAGAAGTGGGCATGGCACATGTTCGCGTCAAAGAGGCCGATGCCAAAGGCGAAGAACAACAAGCCATGGTCGATGTGAAAATTAAGGTAGCCGAAGCCGAAGCGATTAAAAAACGTGGAGAGGCCGAAGCTGAAGTCATTCAACTGCAATACGCCGCTGAAGCCAAAGGTTTAGAGGAGAAATTCGAAGCACTAGGCACCATGAATGAAGAAGTTCGAGGTCATGAGGAGTTCCGCATGGCACTGGATTTAGCCCATAAAGAGAACATGACCGCCATAGAAGCCAATACCGAAATTGCCGATAAGCAAGCGCATATTTTGGCAGAAGCTCTTAAAGAAGCCAATATCGATATTGTCGGTGGTAACGGTGATTTCCTCGAGAAATTCATGAGTTCACTCGCTGTTGGTAAAGCCGTAGATGGAGCGATTGGGAAATCAGACATTCTACAAGCTGCCGTTTCAAAAGTCATGAAACTCGGTACTGGACAAAGTTTTGATGTCGCTAATGTCACTAAAATGATAAAAAACTTAGCGCGCAATAAGGGTGATGATTCAGATAAAACTGAAAAATCATAACTAGGATAGGATTGGAAGTGCCCATCGTCAAATTGAACAATTTGTGGTGGGCATGGCTCACCCTACACGTATAAATTTCCTTAACATTGGATAAATCTAAAAAGGTATCACCGTGTCAAAAGAGAAAAATAAAAAAAGCAACACAATAAACCAAGCCGTAGCCGAAGGTGGCTCTTATGAAGTCATTCGCAAACGCTTAGAGGAACAAAACAAAAAGCTCGAATCAGGCATACTATCGCTGAATGAAAAACGCGAAGCCGAATTTGGCAAAACCGTGCTTGAGGTTATTGACCGTGTTCGCGTTCGTACCGAAAACAATTGCGTCCCTCGTGATATTGTTCGCATTAATGGGCAGCTGCTTTTTGGGTATAACGTTTTTATTGGTTTAAAAAAGGAAACCAAAATATCCGATGTCTTTGCCCTGTATTCTTTACAAGAAAAGGACGGAAAATTTGATGTAAAGGCGGAAAGTTTAAAAGGCAGTTTTTTGGATGATGCCTTATTTCAAAAGCAATTTTTTGAACTCTACAGCTATTATAAAAACACCCACTTGGTGCAATTAAGGATTAACAACCAAAAATTACTGGCTGGCTTTCAAATCGGCGATCGTATTACTGATGTGCGTGTCTTTCGTTGGGATTTATCAGTAGATGGACAGGTTAAGTATATTGATGACCGTGGTGAGCGAGATATGGAGTTGCCACCGGCTTATGATTTTCAATGGATTGCAACCAAACGTGAAAATTTTATCGAAGGCAAGCACCCGCATGTTTCGATAATGGATGAAATATTTGTCGAAACCGTGGGTGGTGATTTAACCATCAAGATAGAAGACAACACCGAAGACGGACAAGGGATTTACCGAGAACCCGTGCAAGAAGCCCATCAATCGTTAGATGATGCCGAAATTTTCTATGCACGCGTGGGTCATTTAATTTTATTGAAATTTTTACCCTACAAAGAAGAAACATGGCGTTATTTCGTATTTAATACTCGCAATCAGGATGTCAAACGCATCGATGCCATCGGTTATGCCTGCATAAGCCTGCCCAACGAACATGGCATTATATTCCCTGGTGGTTATTATCTGCAAAGTGGAGAATCCAAGGTCTTTGCCGAAGACATCAGTGGATTAAAGTTTAAACGCCAGTGGAATTCTCCCAATGGTGAAGACGTCCTTTATGTCTTTTACGAACAAAATGAAGGCAAATTTGCTTTATTTTCCTACAATATGATTCGAAAAGAACTTGCCAGTCCAATTTTTGGTCATGGTTATTCGCTCTATGATGATGGCAAGATGCTCATTTTTCGCAGTGAATCAAACGAACCAACTCGTATCCATCCCATGCAAGTGTGGCAAACGCCTTACACCAGCGAAGAATATTCTCTAGCCAACAGCAGTGAGAAAACTTTTTTAGCAACAATTGGCAATGCCGAATTGGTGCAAGGTATTTCTGAGCTTTATACCATTACCAAGATGATAAGCCAGCAACAACCCAGTGTATTGGTTTATGAAGATTTAATCAAAAATATCCAACGCGTCACCGATGGTTATTATTGGCTGGAGAGTGATGAAGTCGGCGAATTTTCCCATCAGCTCAAAGAAATTGGCGAAACCTCAGAGCTGGTCTTGGATGAATTCGAAAAAGTCCGTGCCATCAGCGAACAATCTTCACAGGCATTAAAAGAGGCGCAAAATAAGCTCAAGACCTTACTTAAAGAAATCGCCATATCCAATTGGGACACCCCCGCTCCTTTTGTTGAGGGGTTGTTAATGCTCAAACGCCAAAAAGGGCATTTGCTTTCCCTTAAAGATTACCGTTACATCGACTTAGCTAAACTGGATGAAGTCTCAGCCAAAGTTGACAAAGAAGTTGATGAATTGGGCAAACGCACGGTTGAGTTTTTATCGCAAGAAAATGCAATGGAATACTACAACAAGGTGGTTGATGAGGTTCATCAAAGCATAGAGAAAATCAAAACCGTCAAAGACTTACAACCAATTTTGTCGCAACTCGATGAAATGAGTCATGGTTTGGATGCCTTGAGCGAAGTGATAAATGGTTTAGCAATTGATGACACCACGGTAAAAACCCAGATTTTACAATCCGTCTCAACGGTATATAGCCGCATTAACCAAACCAAAGCCCACGCAAAATTAACCAGCAAGGAGTTATCAGCAGGTGAGTCGGTTGCCGAATTTGGTGCACAACTAGCGGTTTTATCGCAAAGCATTTCCAACGGCGTCTCCAATGCCGATACACCCGATGCCTGTGACGAACAACTCGCGCGATTGCTGGTGCAACTGGAAGAATTGGAAAGTATTTTTAGTGAAAACGATGAGTTTCTTGATCAAATATATGCCAAACGCGACGAGTTGCATGAAACCTTTGAAGCACGCAAACAAACCTTGCTTGATCAAAGGCAACGCAAAGCCCAATCGCTGCAAAGTGCAGCGACACGCATTTTAAAAAGCATCGAAAAACGCAGTTTGAAATTTAGCGAAAATGATGAGCTCAACACCTACTTTTCATCCGATCCAACGGTGATGAAGGTATCTGATTTGGTGTTAAAACTGCGAGAAGTTGATGACAATGTCAAAGCGGATGATACCCAAGCCAAACTCAAAGCTCTAAAAGAACAAGCCATTCGATCCTTACGAGATAAAAAAGACATTTTTGAAGATGGTGGTAATGCAATTAAATTCGGCAAACACAAATTTAGCGTCAACACACAGGCCTTGGATTTAACCATCCTGCCCAAAGACGGTAAACTTGCCTTTCATTTATCGGGTACCGAATATTACCAAACGGTTGAAAATGACTTGCTTAATGACTTAAGTGAATTTTGGCAACAAACTTTGGTTTCAGAAAACAACGATATTTACCGCGCAGAATACCTTGCGTACTCAATTTTTAATGATGCATTAAACAACAAAAACGAATTGAGTCTCGATAAATTACTAGAAAGTGATAAAGCATTGACTCAAATAGTCAAAAATTATGCCGCACCACGCTACCAAGAAGGCTATGAAAAAGGCGTACACGATAATGATGCCGTGTTGATATTGACTCAATTATTAGACAAATACAAAACCCAGCCTTTACTTCGATATAGCCCATCGGCTCGCGCCATTGCCAGTTATTTTTGGCTCAAAACTACCGATGACAAATATAACAAACAGCTAATCAATCAAGCAAAAACAGCAAATAAAATTCAACAAGCCTTCGGTGGTGTACAGATGCTCAATGATTTGATAGCGAAAACACAGCTAAACCTCCAAGATTTTTACATAAATCTAGCAATGGAATTTGAGGAAAATTTACTGCATAAATCAGCGGAATATTTAATTCATTTTTTAATGGCAGACAAAAAACAATTTGACGTCTCGCATAAGTCCGCTGAATTGGCTGAACAATTACACACATACTTCAAAACCAGTACCCAAAGCAGAGAATTTAACAATACCTTGGCAGACCTTAAGGACTCACCCAAAGAGCAATGGCACTATGTGGGTTATTGGTTGTCGGGTTTGTTGCAACAAGCAAATCAGGCGGACAACAAACGTTACTTAAATGAAGCCATCGTCAATATATTACTGCAATCAAGTGAAGCTTTTAGCAAAAACCCAAAAGACATGCATTGCGAGGTTAAGCATTTGTTGGG
>CAMZLQ010000139.1 GCA_947311585.1 uncultured Alcanivoracaceae bacterium
AAAAATTAAATCTATCTGTACAAAAAAGAGTGAAAACCAAACCACAGAGCACAAGTTAAAAAAGCTCTTTTCTATACCACAATCCAACTATAAAATCGGGCTTGTCCAACAAACGGTTCAGATTGTGGCTCGTTCCTCGCACAATCTAACCTTAACCGTTATATTCTTTAGCTAGCCAGTGCACGTATAACAGCTTGAGGATTTTTTTCGACAACATTTAGTAAGACAAGTGCTGGTCCTTTAGGTTCACGATCACCTTGTTCCCAGTGTCTTAATGTACCAAGAGCAATGCCAAACATTGCACAGAATTCTTGTTGAGTCATTTCAAGTTTAGTTCTTAAACTTTTAACATCAACAGAGTGTGGCTTATGTAGTATGACCTTACTATTGTTGCCTTTTGCATGTTCAATAGCTGCCTGCAAACCTTCTTGAATTTCTTGAAATGCAGTACTCATTCTAGTTTCTCCATAAAGCAACTAATTGCTTTGTTAATTTTTTCAATATTAATTTTTCTTGTGCTGAAATATTAGCTTTTTCATTCTTTGCAAATAATGCAATTAAATATAAAGGCATAGAATCATTGTAGTAATAATAAATGACTCTTACTCCACCACTTTTGCCTGACGAGCCTCTAACCCAACGTAGTTTTCTGATCCCACCTGAACCTTCAATTATTGCACCTTCTTTTGGATGTATTGAAAGATATGAAATTAATTCACTTCTTTCAGTAGTAGATAAAAACTTAAGAGCTTTTTTAATAAAAGGAGGAGTTTCAGCAATTGTGATCATAATTAGCATAGTACTCCATTGGAGCACCAAAGTCTAGAAAATTGAATAGATTGTGGACTAGATAATATAACGCTTTGCTCAGTGGCGTTTTAGGAGCCGTTTGTATTGTGGAAAAATGGAGCGAAGCGCAATGGCACAATACAAACGGCGTATAAAACGTCCACTGGAGCTGATTGTTATACGTTTTTGAATACCACCATTATCTATATGATGCACTAGATCTGGAGATTTTAACATCTAAAAACCCTGCCCCTTGCATTAGATTTTTTACAACATAAAGTGGCGTTTCATTTTTAGGACCTAATATGATTTCCACTATGGAATTACTCTCAAGTTTTTTAAGATCGAACACCCTGTAAGGAATTATTTTATTTTCATTAGCACGAAACAAGCATTTATCTTCTATTGTTTTTGCAAAATAAGATATTAATCGCCATTCTCGCTCTTCCCTAAAAGCATTAGATTTTAATGAAAAAAGTTCAGAAAATAGCATTAGTACAGTAATTGATAATTTCTTGTATAGTTTTTGTATTTCTGCATCATCTTTTTTAATTTCATTTTTGCTTCTAGGATCTAGCAAGCCATTTAGACCTGTAGTTTTAAATGCGCCCTTATCAATAAGGCTTTTTACTTTTATAAATGTCGGTCTTACTTTTTCTACTTGTTTTGATGCTTCGTATTCAACTTGGCTGAGCGTAAGTCCTGACTTCTTTTTATCAATGGGTTCTTTTGATAGAGTCTCTAGATATTTTTTAGAAAACCCTATTGATACTCCTGTAGCATCGTTTGCGTACCCACGCCATTGACTTAACAAATCCCCTTCTTCTGAAAGGCAGAATCCTAGACCATCAAATACCTCTTCTAGTAATTTTGCTGCATCTAATAATTGTTGCGTTGTTTTATTATCAAATTCATCTTCTTCAGAAAGCTGCCTTAATATTTTAGTAACTAGTTTTCCCTCCAGCGTATCATTGGACAATGATAGAGATGAAAGCCAAATAGAATTGCTTTTTATTATTGAGCAAAAGCTATCATTTGAGCAGTAGTGGAAAAGTGTATCTTTTGTATTCATTTATTTCGTATAACATTAGAGTTGAGAGGCTAGGCGTTTTATCGTCTAGCCCGCTATAACTACTTATTATACTTTTTTGCTTTCTTAATTTTTGTAGTTACAGCATCATATGTTGCAATACATGCGTTTATTATTTCATACTTTTTGTAATTAAATTCACAAATTCTCTTCCGAGATTCATAATGGCTAGATGAACATGCGTCTTGCATTGGTGTACTAGAAACAAAAGCATTGTTTTTATCGAACTTTCCAAATTCAAGCATACATATTCTATTTCTATCAGTTACCTGTTTACTTTTTTCTGCGTAAGAGAAAGAAGGTATAAACAATAGAATAATTAGCATTACTGAGGTGTTTTTCATTTTTTTTCCTTTTTGCGTATAACAATTATTAGGGTGCATTGTGTTGGAATAACGCTTTTTATTTAGTTTTACCATCGTACTTAATTACCCTAATTCTATTAATTTAAGGTAATAATACTTAAAATCACATAACTTATCAATTATTTAGCGTAGCTTAAATTAATTTATAACAGTTATCCATGCAATATAGACTGATAATTGTCGATAACTCATTAATAGTGCACATATGGCAATAAAATATTAGATAGATTACGAGATAAAAACCGCTTCATGCACTATAGTTCTAAGACTGAGTCCTCTTATTAAAGTTGGGTAAAAAGGTTTGCCCAACCACCCAAAACCAAGCGTTTAATGTCATACTATTTTTGTATAATGAGGAAAGGCACCAAATCAAGTTGAGTGAAGGCTTGGCAATCTATTGAATTTACCATTGCCTGATAAAGATTGCCACGTCGCGTTGCTCCTGGCAATGACGGAGTATTTTTTAACCTCTGTGTAGCTCTGTAATTCCTCCGTGAAACTCTGTGTTCCTTATCTTAAATTACAAACTCCCAATCGCTTTCACACCATAGCTTAGGATTGATGGGATAAACAACAACAAGCCTAATTGTAAAAGTGCATTAAAGCTTAGGATTGATTTTACATCGAAGCCTGCGGTGATTTCTTGGTCGTTGTCTGACTCATCAAAGTACATTGTTTTGATAATCTTGAGGTAATAGAATGAACCGATGACAGCAAAAATTACCGCAATGCCCGCAAGCACATAATAACCCTGATCGACTACAGCTTTAAGTACCACTAATTTGGATATAAAGCCAACAAGTGGTGGGAAACCTGCCATTGAAGCAATGATTAATAACATCATAAAGGCGAACCAGCCGTTGCGTTGATTAAGGCCTTTAAAATCTGAAATCTTTTCAGCTTCAAAGCCTTTGCATGAAAGCACGATTATCATGCCAAATCCAGCCACACTCATCAAAGCGTAAGTGATGATGTAGAACATGGAAGCAGAGTAACCGTCTTCGCCACCCAAAAATCCCAGTAACATAAAGCCAATATGTGAAACTGTTGAATAAGCGAATAAGCGTTTGATGTTGTCTTGTTGCAAAGCGAATAAATTACCAATTATTATGGATAAAATGGCAATAACGGCAACTATCTGTTGCCATTGGTCAATTATACCATCCAATGATTGTGCTAAAATACGAATAGCAAAGGCAAAAGCAGCAATCTTTGGCGCAGATGAGATGAACAAGGTAGTGGCAGTTGGCGCACCTTGGTAAACATCAGGCACCCACATATGGAACGGTGCAGCACCTAGTTTGAACGAAACACCAACCAAAACAAAGACTAAACCAAATACAACAAGTAAATTATTCTGAGATTGCCCAATGGCAGCAGAAATCTCATCAATTTGTAATGTCCCTGTAGCGCCATAAATCATTGACATACCGTATAACAACATGCCTGATGCTATCGCGCCTAAGATAAAATATTTCATCGCGGATTCGTTGGATTGGGCATTATCTCTATCAAATGCGACCAAAGCATAAGAACTTAAAGCCACTAACTCAAGACCAATATACAAGGTAATGTAGTTATAACCAGAAATCATTATCATGATGCCAAGCAAACCAAATAACATCAAGGCATAAAACTCACCCTTAAAAATATTTTTATTGCGCAAGTACTGTTTAGAATAAATAAAAACAAACAGCATAATGAAATACACCGCAATTTTGAGAATATCTCCCATATAATCACGCACAAAGTTACCATTAAACAATACTTGTTTAACCAGTTCGTGCGCTCCCATATGGCTTTTTGCTGTTGCAATGGCTGCAAAGACGACACCAATGATTGAGGTTAAAACTAATAATCCGCCTTTTTCAGAACGTGAAAACAGACCTAATAAGAGTACAGCACACGCTGTGGCAAGAATGATTAATTCAGGCAGTGCAGGTGTTAATTCAGACCATCCAAACATAGTTTATACCTTAGAAATAGAGATTAATTCAATTAAATGTGAAACCGAAACACGCATCACATCAATCAGAGGCTCAGGGTATAAACCCAAAGCAAGAACAGCAATGGCAAGCACTGCTAAAATAAAAGTTTCACGCTTGGTGATATCGGTTAATTGTGAAACGGCTTCGGATTTAACTTCTCCAAAAACCACACGTTTAACCATCCACAACGAATAAGCTGCGCCAAATATCAAAGTTATTGCTGCTAAAAAGGCAAACCAGAAATTGGCTTGAAATGCACTTAAAATAACCATAAATTCACCGACAAAACCTGAAGTACCCGGTAATCCCGCATTACTCATAGCGAAAAATACAAAGAATGCTCCAAATAATGGCATGGTATTAATCACACCGCCGTAATCACGAATTAATCTGGTGTGCATGCGGTCGTATAAAACGCCCACACATAAGAACAATGCCGCTGAAATAAAACCGTGAGAAACCATTTGTGCCATGGCTCCTTCCAAAGCCATATGTGTATCGCCTCCTTTGGCTATCAACATAAAGGCGATAAAAATACCCAATGTCACAAAGCCCATGTGTGAAATGGATGAATATGCAATCAACTTCTTCATGTCTTTTTGCACCATCGCAATCAAGCCGATATAGACAATAGCAATTAACGACAGGGTGATAACTAACCACCCTAACTCCGATGAAGCATCGGGTGTAATGGGCAATGAAAACCGCAAGAATCCATAACCGCCAATCTTCAACATAATCGCAGCTAAGATAACTGAACCTGCCGTTGGCGCTTCAACGTGTGCATCGGGCAACCACGTGTGTACTGGGAACATCGGAATCTTCACTGCAAAAGCAAGGAAGAAGGCAAAGAACAACCAAATTTGTTCAGTCAAGGATAATGGAATCGCAGCCATTTCTGCGATATTGAAGGTTCCCCCTTTCATGTACAAATAGATTAAGGCAATCAACATAAACACCGAACCAAAGAAGGTGTAGATGAAAAACTTAATAGTGGCATAGACACGATTTGGACCGCCCCAAACACCGATGATTAAGAACATCGGAATTAACATCGCTTCAAAGAAGATGTAAAATAACATCGCATCTTGCGCACAAAAGACCCCAATCATCATCGCTTCAAGCATCAAAAATGCTGCCATGAACTGATGAACGTTTTTCTGTATCACTTTCCAAGCCGATAAGATTGTTAATACTGTAATAAAGGTCGTTAATACAATCAAAGGCATAGCAATACCATCAACACCTAAGTGGTAATTGATATTGAGTGTCGGAATCCAGTTGAATTTTTCTACAAACTGCATAGCAGCTGTAGTTTTGTCAAAATTCATCCACAATGGAATGCTTAATACCAATGAAACAAGTGATGAAGCTAAGGCAAATAATCTAGCCATGCCAGCACGTTGTGGGCCCAAAGCTAAAATCCCAAAGGCAGCCAGTATTGGCAACCAAATTAATAGGCTAAGTAAAGATAAACTGCTCATAATACGTATCTTCCAATAAAGAATATGACTGCTGCGGCAGTGACAAAGGCATAATGGTAAATGTAACCTGATTGCAATGGACGTATGGCTTTAGAAAAAGCATTAACCACTTTAGCTGATCCATTGACGATTAATCCATCTATCAATTTAGAATCCGACCATTTCCACAACATATTGCCCAATGCTACCAAGCCACCAGCAATATACTTTTGGTTAAAATCGTCAAACCCGTATTTGTTTTGTAAAATGTTATAAATAGGTCTAAAGGTTTTCTTGGCATTTTCAGCTACCGAAATTTTCTTCAAGTAAACATAAGTTGCCAGTGCAAATCCTGCTAAAGCTAAGAAAAAAGGCAATTGTGTTAAACCGTGTAAGGCAAAACTTGCTGCACCATGAAATTCGTGTTCTCCGATATGAGCAACAACATCATTAGCATGATTGACATGAATGGCATCTTTTAAAAACTCACCAAACAACATCGGCTCAATAGTTATCCAACCGATAATAACCGAAGGAATTGCCAATAATATTAATGGTAACGTCACAACCCAAGGCGATTCTTTCAAATGGTCTTTGGTGTGATTATCCATACGCTCTTTGCCGTGAAAAGTGAGATAAATCAATCGAAAACTGTATAAAGCGGTAATAAATACTCCCAACAATACAGCAACATAAGCAACACCAGAACCCCAACGAGTGGATGCATGCGTGGCTTCAATAATTATATCTTTGGAGAAAAAGCCTGAAAAACCTGGCATGCCCGTTAAAGCTAAAGTACCTATCCACATGGTAATAAATGTCATTGGCATGTATTTTTTCAGGCCTCCCATTTCACTCATGTCTTGTTTGTGGTGCATGGCAATAATCACCGAACCCGCTCCCAAAAACAACAAAGCTTTAAAGAAAGCATGGGTCATGAGGTGAAAAATTGCAGCAGAATAAGCCGAAACACCCAAAGCAACGGTCATATAACCTAATTGACTCAAAGTCGAATAAGCAATGACACGTTTGATATCAGTTTGTACGATACCAATCAATCCCATAAAAAACGCAGTAAAGGCTCCAACCAACATGACAAAACTCAATGCTGTATCAGACATTTCAAAAATAGGCGACATACGTGAAACCATAAAGATACCCGCTGTTACCATGGTTGCTGCGTGAATTAAGGCTGAAATGGGCGTAGGTCCTTCCATCGAATCAGGCAACCACACATGCAAAGGCGCTTGGGCTGATTTACCCATCGCACCAATAAATAAACAAATAGCGATAAATGTCATCAATGACCATTCAGCACCTGGAAAAATAGAAATAGTTTTATCAGCAAATTGCGGTAATTGTGCAAAAACTTCGGCATAATCTAATGTACCAAATGACATTGCAACAGCGGCAATTCCAAGTAAAAATCCAAAATCCCCGACTCTGTTGACTAAAAATGCTTTCATGTTGGCAAAGATGGCGGATTCTTTTTTGAACCAGAAACCAATCAAAAGATACGAAACCAATCCAACCGCTTCCCAACCAAAAAACAGTTGCAAGAAATTGTTTGACATCACCAACATCAACATGGCAAAAGTAAACAAAGAAATATACGCAAAAAAGCGTTGGTAACCTGGATCATCTTGCATGTAACCAATGGTGTAAATATGCACCATTAATGATACAAACGTCACAACACTCATCATCACCAAAGTTAATGAGTCAATCATAAAGCCAACATTAAGAGACACATCACCTGTTACCATCCACGTATAAATATTTTGATTAAATGCAGATGCTTCGCCGTTAATAAACGCCAATAATAACCCAATGGATAAACCACAAGAAACTGCAACCGATGCAATGGTGACAACATGCGAGCCAACTTTACCGATTTTGCGTCCTAAAAATCCTGCAATTATAGCACCAGCCAGTGGCGATAAAGCGATGATTAATAAGGTATTCATGCTCATAATCTACCCCTTCAACTCGTTTAAGTTATCCACTTCCAGCGATTTACGCTGACGGAAAATAACAACCAATATTGCCAAACCAATCGCTGCTTCTGCCGCTGCGACCGTCAAAATAAAGAAAACAAAAACTTGCCCTTGCACATCATTAAGGTAACTGGAAAAGGCAATAAAATTTATATTAACTGACAACAACATCAACTCAATTGACATAAGTAAAATTAAAACATTTCTGCGGTTAATAAAAATACCCGCGATACTGATGACGAATAAAACGCCAGCGAGCACCAAATAATGAATAAGACTCATTATTCTTCACCTCCAATATTGTTGCCACGTTCAGCATCCATTTTAACCACACGCATGCGGTCTTTGGCTTTGACGTGAACCTGAGATTCTGGATTGACAATTTTATAATCGTCACGGCGTCTTAAGGTTAATAAAACCGCCGCAATAATAGCAACAAGCAAGACAACCGATGCCAATTCAAAGGGCAATGAATACTTCATGTATAAACTGGTTGCCACTTCACTAACATTGCTATGACCTTGGGCATGTTTGACCAAATCATCTTGAGGCAACACACCCACAAGTTTTTTGCCCAGCAACAAAATCATCTCAATCGCCATGATTAAAGCCACAAGTAAACCGACTTTGGTGTAATTACTCATGCCTGATTTGGCTTTGACTTTGATATCCAACATCATAATAACAAATAAAAACAGTACCATAACCGCACCCACATAGACCAAAACCAAAGTAAGGGCTAAAAATTCTGCTTCCAATAACATCCATAAAGCGGCGGCACTAAAGAAACACAAAATCAAAAAAAGTGCTGAATATATTGAATTACGCATAGTAACAACTGCCAATGCTGCACCAATCAATATTGCCGAATAAACATAAAACAGCATGATTTGGTAAAATTCACCTGATAATAAGTATTCAATCATTTATCTGTACTCCGCATCGTTTTTACGGGCATTTGCGACTTCCTTCTCACGCATATCACCAATGGCTAATAATTGTTGTTTATCCAAAACGTTTTTGTCTTTGCCTTCAAAGTGAAACTCATGAATATCGGTTAAAACAATGGAATCAACGGGACACGATTCTTCACAAAATCCACAATAAATGCACTTGAATAAATCAATTTCGTATTTGGTTGTACGCCTAGAACCATCTTCTCGCATTTCTGAATCAATAGTGATAGCTAAAGCAGGACAAACCGCTTCGCATAATTTACAAGCAATGCATCGCTCTTCGCCATTTTCATAACGACGCAAGGCATGCAAACCTCTAAATCTATCCGATTTGGGTGTTTTTTCCTCAGGGTAACGTATGGTAAATTTACGTTTGAAGAAATATTTGCCCGTTACAGTCATGCCATTGAGCAATTCTTTCAGGGTTAAACTTTTTAAATATTTAATTATTTTCATATCTCAAACCCGCCTAAAACCAAGGACCAACGTGATAAACTTTCATAACTGCCACAACCATAATCCAAACGATACAAATCGGAATAAAAACCTTCCAACCTAAGCGCATAATCTGATCGTAACGGTAACGAGGGAACGTGGCTCTAAACCACAAATACAACAACAAGAAAAATCCTGTTTTCATAAAGAACCATAAAATACTGGGTTGTGCAATCCACGAATCACCACTAAATGGAGAATACCAACCACCCAAAAACATAATAGCTGCCAAAGATGAAATCATAATCATGTTGGCGTATTCACCCAAGAAGAACAAGGCAAAAGCCGCACCTGAATATTCCACATGGAATCCAGCAACAATTTCAGACTCACCTTCTGCCACATCAAATGGCGCACGATTGGTTTCAGCAACACCTGATATAAAATAAATGACAAAAAGTGGTAAAAGAGGAATAAAAAACCAATGCCCTATTCCGCCGGCTTGTCCATGAACAATAGTAGTTAAATTTAACGAACCTGCTGCTATCAAAACACCAACCAAAGCAAAACCCATAGAGATTTCATAGGAAACAATTTGTGCTGCCGAACGTAAAGCTCCCAATAAGGCATACTTAGAATTTGATGCCCACCCTGCTATAATCACGCCATAGACACCCAAAGAAGTCATGGCTAAAATATAAACAAGTCCTGCATTAATATCTGCCAACACCAATCCATCGCTAAAAGGCACAACTGCCCAAGCCGCAAAGGCGGTTGCCAGTGTTATTACAGGAGCCATTAAGAATAAAAACTTATTGGCATTGGCTGGAAAAATAATTTCTTTCAGTAACAACTTAACCGTATCAGCAAAAGGTTGAGCCAACCCCCACAGTTTAAATCCAAACAAGCCCACTCGATTAGGTCCCATTCTTCCTTGCATAAAACCAATCACACGGCGTTCAGCATAAGTTAAATAAGCCACTACGATGATTAAAGGCAAAACTATCGCTACAATTTTGAGCAAAGTCCAAATAATCATCCATATTTGATCCCAAATCATACGCTATCTCCCACAATTAAAGTGACATTTAAGGCATCGGTTCGTAAACCCACACATTTATGCACATTGACCGAACCTGCTGGCACGTTATCATCAATATTGGCAAAAAGGGATTGGCTGATGGTATCGCCATCGACTTTTTGGTTAATTATAATTTGCATGGCATTTTCTATGCCGAGTTTTTTGGCATCAACGCTATTTATATTTAGATTATCGGTGCTGGCATGAACTGTATCTTGCAAAGGCTGCGAACGTCGGGTCAACATATCGACATCATAAATGCTTGTCTCATTAAACAAGACGAAATCTGTTATAACTAACGTATCGACCTTAACATCGACATTAATATGCCCAGCATGAACTTTAAGTTTTGCCACTTCATCAGTTATTTCATCAATGGTATCGTAACTAAAGCCATCGACATTTAACATATTGCCCAGCACCCGTAAAACACGCCAACCGGGTTTTGTTTCATCGGGCAATTTTGCCGCTGGAGCAAATTTTTGCATCTGAGCAAAATTATTAAAATAACTACCAGCCACCTCAGAGGCTAAACCAATAGGCAAAATCACATCGGCGACTTTTTTCATGTTGTCGTCGGCAAAACTTGCCATCAAAACAACCGAATCAGCATCTTCTAACTTGATTTGAGTGCCATAAGCATTGGCAAAATCATCGTTTTCTGCTTGGTAAATCACAAATGACTTGGCATCGCTGGCTAAAAT
>CAMZLQ010000140.1 GCA_947311585.1 uncultured Alcanivoracaceae bacterium
CATCATTTCGCTAGCAGGAACTAAAACATTATCAAATTCATTTGAAACATTGCCACTGACATAGTTCCACCTAATTTTAGTCACTAAACGTGTTTGGGTTTGACCATTAACACGAACCGTCACAGTTGTGGTGTAATTTGTTCCCCTTTGTCCTGTGTAAGAACTATAAGTATCGGCATCAAATGTCCAATAAGGAATATATGTTCCTTGGATTGGGTGTTTACGCATTGCCAACCTTTTCAATGAATTAGGTGCAAACCATAAACTTTTTATCCATTTTCTAAAGGACTCATTGGCTTGTTCTTCTTTTATATCAAAAGGCAAGACGGCATCAGGCTTAAGTTGTCGTTGCAGGTTTACAGGTACAATGATATTTTGCCCACAATACGGACATTCATCCGCGTGTGTGTTTTTAGGAAAATCGAACCCCGCACCACAGGTATCACAGCGAACATGAAAGTGTACGTCTGTGGGTTCATTTCTAACCAAATCCAAGACAGTAGAATCGTATGGATTAGCACTAAAAACATTAAAGGACTCAGTATCTATTGGCTCAACCGCACCACAAGATTGGCATACTAAAGAGTTTTGGCCAATCTCATGATCCAGTTCAAAACCACAGCTTTTGCATTGAAATTGAAAATGCTCTACTGGCTTTTTATCCAAAGATTCTTCTTGAGTCATTTAAATAGACTTAACTGCCAGGAATAGGTGGTGGCTCACTGTTTAACAATCCAGCAATGGCACGAACTTCACTGGCAGCTTGCCAGTCATTCATTCCTGATTTCCACACATAGCTATCCGCGTGAATACTGCCCTTTTGTATCATTTCAGCAATCGCAGCCATATTAAATGGTCCTGCTTTCTTGCCATCAATAACAACGTGATAGTGCTCAACTTCAGGAATTGGGGGTGGAGCCTCTGATGAGGCTTGGTTGCTTGGCTGATCTTTGGCTAAGGCACTGCCAAAGGTTTGTGCCATAGCAAATCCCATGCCCATACCGATACCGGCTCCAGCACCCCCGCCCGGATTTTGTGCTGCATCGCGCATCGATTGTGCGGCTTGGTATTTAGTAAAAGTATCTAAGTTTCCAATTGCTCCCATTGAAGAGCGTTCATCCAAAGCTTTTTCAACCGCTTCAGGCAATGAAATATTTTCAACCAATAGCTTGGTTAATTCTAAACCAAATCCTTCAAAATCAGGGTTTATCTTTTCTTTGAGTAAATCACCCAACTGATCATAATTAGCCGCTAAATCCAAAATAGAAATACCTGATTCTGCTGCAATATGAGCAAAGCCAGAAACCATTAAGTTGCGCAATTGATCTGAAATTTCTTCAACCGTGAAATGTCCATCTGTTCCAACAATTTCAGTTAATAGAGTTTTAACATCGGTTATCTTAAAGGCATAAGTACCAAAAGCACGGAGTCGCACAACACCAAACTCTTTATCACGCATAATCAGAGGGTTACGTAATCCCCATTTCATATCGGTGAATTGTGTGGTATTAAAGAAGTAAACTTCCGCCTTAAAAGGGCTTTCAAAACCGTGCACCCAACCTTGTAAAGTTGATAATACAGGCATATTGGCAGTTTCTAACTTATAAAGTCCCGGCTCATAAATATCTGCAACTTGCCCTTCATTCACTAAAACAGCAATTTGACCTTCCCTGACTGTTAACATAGCCCCATTTTTTATCTCATTGCCATAACGAGGAAAACGGTAAACCAAAGTATTACTGGTATCATCTGTCCATTCGATGATATCAATTAATTCAGCAAATAGCTTATCAAAAAGACCCATAAGAAACTCCTTAAATTTTAATTACCAGTATTATACTATTTAAATGCCTAAATTAAATAGTGCAGAAGTAATTATTTATATTAACCCTGCGGAATAAATAGTCATCGGGATTTGAGGTAAACTAAAATAAAATTTATTAAACAAAAGCCAACCAAATAAAAATTAGTCAAAAACAACGCTAAAATAAGCCATAAAATATTTGCTAGTAAAAAAATAGCATAATAACGGTTGAATAATGTATCCTTTATTAATAGAAAGGCAAAAGGAGAAAAAAGCAACAGATTGATATTCCAAACAGCAACTGAATGCTCAGAAAAAAACCAAAGAAACACTAACGTCATGCCAATTAGAGTTTGTCCAATGAGCCATAAATTGGTTGTAAATACAGTTAAAAAAGGAATCAATAAGCCTAATACAAGGAGAATGAACACAACCATAACCGCATAATGGGTCTTTACAAAGTTTTGCTCAATGAGTTGCTTGGCTGCTTTATTGTGTTGTACTAGTTTACCATTCCATTTTTTTTTCGTAATTAATTGTTCTAAGTCACGCGCAAAATCTTCTGGAAAAACTGACAAGCTCCATTTATCTCGTTTTTGATATGCAGGTATTCCATAAGCAATAGCTATTCCTAAATTCATCCAAGCTTGATTGTTTACAGGAAAGGTTACATCGTTCCAACTTTTCTTTGTTTTGATTCCTTTTAATTGATTTGAAATTTCTCCATCTGTCACTTCATCCAATAAGTCACGAATTTTTGAAGTGCAGTTA
>CAMZLQ010000141.1 GCA_947311585.1 uncultured Alcanivoracaceae bacterium
AGGTTAAAGTATAATGAGGGTTCGATTAATTCAATTTCCATTAACTGGTATTCTCCTTGGTGTTGGACCAAATCAATACGTGCATAAAGGACTTTTTCTGGAATGGTTTGTAAGGCATTTTGTGCAGCTGTCAGTAATTCTTTACATGGTGTTATGCTTCTTAACAATCCACCGTGCTCTTCTTGAACGCGAAAATCACCTGGTTTTGGGGTTTTTAAAATGCAATGACTGTATTGATTAGCAAAATAGAATAAGGAATATTCTCCTTGTTCAATAATGGCAGGAACAAAGGGTTGTACCATTAATTGACGGTTTTTTAATGAAGTTTTTAGAAGGTTCTTGTTTTGATCGAATGAATCTTTTTTCAACCAAAAGGTGTTGTCGGAATTGGCACTAATGGTTGGTTTTATAATGATTTGTTCCGTATCAAAATAATCAAAATAGCGTTGCACAGAGTTAAAGTCAAATCGTTCAAGCCAAATGGTCGGAATGATTTTTGCACCTTTAGATTCCACTTCACGCAAATAATTTTTATTAATATTCCATTGAACAATAGCCAGTGAATTTAAAAGAATGGCCTTGGATTTTTCAATTTCTTCTAAAACTCGCATAAAAGCATCCGCATATTCTTGATAATCCCAAGTTGAACGGATGATGACGGCATCAAATTGATTCCAGTTAACGTCTTTTTTGTGCCAAGAGATGTGTTCAACATTCCATCCTAAGGCATTCAAGGGTTTATCTAACAATCTGTCGTAAACAACAAAATCGTCCAGATTATCCATGGTTAGGATAACGCAGTTTTTCATATTAACTTTCTTTTATTCGCCAAATAATTATAAGTAAAACCGACGCAATGGAAAGTAGCATCAGTTGCAACCCGACTCGCCCATGCAGAATGGCAACGGATGCGCCAAAGGACAAGAAGATGATAAAAGTCGCTTTCTTTTTCGATGAACGTGACATGGTTTTATTTTGTTCCCATTGTTTTAAGTCTTTGCCAACAAATCTGTTATTCAGTAGCATTTGATGAAAACGAGGGGATGATTTGGAGAATAACCCTAAAGCAATGATTAAAAACACGGTTGTCGGCATAACGGGTAACAGAGCGCCAATTATTCCTAAGATGACAAAAAACCACCCAAGAGCAATCATTAATTTTTGTTTGATGTCAGAATTCATGCAAAAGTCTCGATATAACGTTAATCGTAAATAAAATATTTTTTGAACAAGGGTTTAAGTGCGTTGTGGTCAATTTCAAAAACCAAAGCCATGCGTCGTCCCAATTTGTTGTCAGGAAACCCTTGACGATTAAACCAGGCTAGATAGTGTCCTGGTAACTCGTATAACCGTTTGCCTTTATATTTTCCATACGGCATAATTTGATTCAATGCATCGATGAACTCTTGTTTCTGCTGCGAACTAAATTCAATCATAAAACAGAGTTATAAAAACAATCCGTTCCGCGACCACTGTTTTTGGCTTTATACAAAGCCTTATCCACATCATTTAAAATTTGATCGTAGTTAGGGTAGTTGTGGGCTTGGCGTATAATTCCGCTGCTAAAGTTTAATTGGCAATCTTTTGAAATTGATGCAGGTTTATTTTGTTGGTAATTTTTTCTAATTGATTCCAGCACTTGACGAATTTCTTCATCCTTTTGATTATTTAATATCATTAACCATTCTTCGCCGCCAATTCGTCCAATTATTTCCCCCTTTTCTAAGTGTTGTTTCACCGTATTGGCAAAGTGTATCAAAACTTGGTTTCCTATTTCATGACCGTAGGTGTCATTGATTCTTTTAAAATAATCCAAATCAATCATAACTATCGCGAAGTCCTGGGTTGTGGGTTTTTTTGACATTAAGTCTTTCAAATAACTGATGATATAGCGGCGGTTATAGGTGTTGGTCAAACTGTCGGTTGTGGAGAGTATATACAGATTTTTTCTTTGTTTCTTTTGAATTAAAAATGCGATAAAAGTGAATAGAAATATCAGAGCTCCTAATCCAATGATAATGACGAGATAATTGTTTTTTTCTTTGCCTTGCGATATTAGACTTTCTTGTAAATTGTTTTGTTGTTGCAATAGTTTCATTTTTTCTTGGTCAAAACGAGCGTTGTATTTTATTTTTAATTCTTCAACAAATTTTTCTTTATTGGTTTGGAAATTGGTGTTTTCCAAGTCTGCACGTTGTTTTAAAGTAGCATAAGCTTTATCCCAAAGTTCTTGTAATTCATAAAAATGCTCCCTAGTTTTTAGCAGGTTTAATTGAGAAACATCAATATTTAATGTGGAAGAATATTTTTCTGCGCGAGACAAATGTTTTTCAGCTCTATCAAAATCTTTTTTGCCGATATAGGCTTGGGCAAGTGATAAATTAACGTTGAATAACATTTGAATATCGTTGATTTGTTGGAAAAGTTTTATAGTGGTATGATAAATCTTAATTGCGTCATCGTATTTTTCTTGTTTTAAATAAGTATCTGCAATTCCATTCTTGCTAAAAGTAATTGTAAACTCATCGTTAAATACCTTAGCCGAATCAATTGCCATTTTATAATATTCTAATGCGGTGTTGTATTGTTTAAGTTCCACATAGGCAGAACCCATATTGTAGAACACAGTGCTTTGGTCAAAGCTATTTACGGTAAAAGCTTTCAAAGATTCTTTATAAAATTTAATGCTGTTTTCAAAATCATCAAAATCCGCGTAAATAATGGCAAGAGTATTAAAGGCATAACTTATGTTTTTTTCATCATTATTATTTTTGAAAATTTGAATGGCTTGTTCTACATCTCGCAGGGCAAATTGATGGTTGCCTAGATTTAAATACATTTGTCCTCGAACAGTTAACCCCATTCCTAATAGGCGTTCATCAGTTAGAGTCTTTGCACGCTTAACATTGCTGTTGGCAAGTTGAAGTGCACCATGATAATCACCTGATAGTTCTAGTTGAAAAATTTTAAAATAGGTAAATTCAAAGATAAAGCGTTGATTGTTAGTCTTTTGTGCAAGTAAAAGCCCTTGGTTAGCAAATTCATCAATTTTTAAATAATTGTTAAGCATGTTATAAGCATCTGTTATATAAAACAGAGCCAAAAGTTTTGACTTGTTATCGTTGGCATTAATTAGGCTTTTTTTTGCAACTTCTAATGCTTGTCTTGGTTGGGTTTGCACCAAATGCTCAAGTTCTTTATTATAAACGGAGGAATAGGTCGCCCAACAACTGGTTGTTATGTTGAGAAATAAAACGATTAGCAGTAAATGGCCAAACTGAGCCAAGCCAAATATTTTTTTATTTTTGTTAATCCGGTTAAACAATTATAAAATTTAATAAAATACAGTTAATGAAACGAGATTGTAACCTAGAATAACTATATTTAGTTTAATATATTAAGGCAAAATTCAATATAATTGCTAATTTTAAGCTTTTTTAAGTTGTGTTAGTATGCAATACTTGCTGCAATTTTTTGACAGCATTGAAAAATAAAGTCAATAAGCGAGTTAATTCAAGCATTGATTAAGGTAATGTAATATTTTTATCAAGATATACTGTATAATACGCCGTCTTTTCACGCCTAGTGCTCAATAATATGTCAAACACAC
>CAMZLQ010000142.1 GCA_947311585.1 uncultured Alcanivoracaceae bacterium
TAACGATGAGGTCAAAATCATAGTCCATACATAACTCAATATTAATTAAAAAATGAATTCTACCATAATTCATGCATTAACGATAAAGCATATCTCAAAGAGCAAATTAATTCTGCTATAATCAAGCGAATTTTAAAAAACTCCAAAGTAACACCATAATGTTAGAATTAATTGGCAGAAAACTTCTGCAAAATCTCCCTACCGAAATGGCACATGATTTAAGTATTAAAATGCTTGCAAGTCGCACATCCATCCTAGTTTCAACAAAACAAATAATAAACCCAATCGAACTCTTTGGTGTTGAATTTGCAAACCCTGTTGGTCTCGCTGCAGGCTTTGACAAAAATGCCGATGCCCTTAGGGGTTTATCCCAATTAGGATTTGGATTTATTGAAGTCGGAACGGTCACTCCCAAAGCGCAAAAAGGAAACCCAAAACCTCGACTCTTTCGCCTACCTAAGAACCAAGCCATCATCAATCGCATGGGCTTTAATAACAAAGGAGTGGATTATCTGGTTTCGCAAATTGAAAAATTCAAACCAAATGGCATCTTAGGTATCAATATTGGTAAAAACAAAACCACTGCAAATGAAAATGCGGTAGAAGACTATATATACTGTTTTAATAAAGTGGCTCATTTAGCCGATTACGTTACTGTCAACATCTCTTCTCCCAACACAATTGATTTGCGTCAATTACAAGAAAGTAAAAACCTCATACAATTACTCGAGTCATTAAAAAACGCACAAATTGAGTTGCAAAAAAAGACCAATAAATATACGCCTATTGTCGTTAAAATCGCACCCGATCAAGATAAGCTCACCACTAAAGAAATGGCACTAAACATCAAAAATAGTGGAATTGATGGCATAATTTGTACAAACACGACTATTAAGAAAAATAATTTAAAAAAAGAAAATCACCAAAACCAAACAGGTGGACTCAGCGGAAAGCCTTTATTATCAAGGTCTAATGAAATTATTAGGAGTGTTCGCGAAGCTGTTGGTGATGATTTCCCCATTATTGGCGTGGGTGGAATTTTGACAGATGAGGATGCAATGAGTAAAATACGCGCTGGAGCAAATCTTGTGCAGGTTTATACAGGATTCATTTATCAAGGTACGCAATTGATTAAAGCCATTAACAACAAATTAATTGTTCAAACAAGAAGAAAATAATACATGAAAGTAACAGAAAACTTTAACTTAAAACAACACAACACACTGGCTATTGATTGCCACTGCGATCAGTTTATCTTAGTCGAAAATTTACATGATGTGGAAAAAATAGTTCCCTATTGTGGTAAGCAAGGCTTTTTTATTCTTGGTTCTGGAAGTAATCTTGTGCTCACAAAAAACATTGAAAAACCAGTTATTCACTTAACTGATCGTTTTCATGCACGAGTTGTTGATGGCTTAACAGTTGTTTGGGGCGGTTCAATTTGGGCAGATTTCGTCATGTGGGCAGCCAAAAAAGGCTTAGGTGGCATCGAAAATTTAGCCGCTATTCCTGGCACAGTCGGTGCTGCTCCCGTACAAAATATCGGCGCATACGGTACTGAAATTAAAGAAACCATTGTTTGGGTTGAGATTTTTAACTACAGAACAGGAAAATTTCAACGATTAAGTAATGATGAATGCCGATTCATGTATAGAACCAGTGTTTTTAAAGAAACAGAAAATCCTTGGATAATTACCCGTTTAGCTTTTGAACTCACACCAAAAGCAGAAATAAATCTTGCCTATGACGGTGTTAAAGACGAACTGCAAGCCAGAAATATCTTAGAACCCAGTTTTCAAGACATTGCAGAAGTCGTGACAACCATTCGGCAAAGAAAATTACCAGATTATAAAGAAGTTCCCAATGTTGGTAGTTTTTATAACAATCCCATCATCGATGAAAAACACCACAAAAAACTGGCAAGAAAATACCCTGACCTCGTTTCATACCCTCTTGAGAACAATCACTTTAGAATAAGTGCTGCATGGCTGCTTGAAACCTGTGGTTTTAAAGGGCACAGAATGCACGAATGTGGATTTTCAGACAAACACGCTTTAGTGCTTGTCAATTATGGTGATTCAACAGGAAAAGAAATCATTAGCCTTAGCAAAGAAGCCATTCGTTCAGTCAATCAAAAGTTTAAAATCAAACTTAAAGTCGAACCACAAATCGTCTAAATGAAACTTTAATTAGAGAGCTAACTCTTAGCTCTCTAATTTCACTGCCGTATCATAAACCAATGCATAATAGTGGTTTTTGTTAAATTCAAACTCGCTTAAAATTTCCAAATTCAGCTTTTTTGTGTGTGCACGCAATGAACGTGGATTATTTTTATTAATAAAAGTTACCAGTATTGGAAACCGTTTATGCATTTGCTCGCGGGCAAAATCAAATATTTGCTGCAAAACACCCTGCCCTCGCCATTTTTTATCAATGCAAACAGGACCGTATTGGTAAGAGTTATCCACACTTAAGGTTTGACCAAGATACCGATGGTTGGGTAAGTCTTTTATCATGTAAGCAAACATCGGCCAAACAGACCAAAACTGCCACGATGCCGCCATCACATAAGCAACGACCTCATCTCCATCAAGGGCTATAAACAAACCATTTTCATCTTCAATTAAACTCACCATTTGTTGCTGTGTAAAAGATGTTGTAACAAATCCATCGACTTTGTCTTCTTTATTAATCGAATCTATTTGGTAACGAAAATGTAACTTTAATACATTTTCTATATCAGATAGTTGTGCATTTCTAAATATCATTCTTCTCGTCTAAGAAATTAAAATTACATTATCTAAGAGCTTTATCACTAAAGCAATTAAGCCAATAAAAAATAATTAAAAAAATAAATGGCAGTGAACTTTGCTTGTTTGCGTACTTATTGGTACTTCACAAAGAAAAAGGAGGATAACTTAAATGTTTGATGCATTGAGAAAAAAGAAAAGAATAATCGCAACAATTCTTGCTTTGATAACAAGCCAATCTTTTGCGCAATACGAAATAAAGAAATACACAATCAACAGCGGTGGTGGAAAAATGACTGGCGGAAATTATGAAATGAACTCCAGTATTGGACAAGTCGATGCAAGTAGTTCACA
>CAMZLQ010000143.1 GCA_947311585.1 uncultured Alcanivoracaceae bacterium
CCTGCAGTTATGGAATTTGACCCCACTATGTCCAAAGATGCCATTACCCTTGATATAGAAGGGGCAAAAAAACTCCTTAAAGAAGCGCATTGGAATGCCGATAATTTACCTGAATTAAAATACCACACCTCTGGCAATGTTACAAACCGCTTGTTTTACGAACAATTCAGAGGATTTTTAAAGAAAATTGGTTACCCCGTTAATAAAATAAAATACAATCCTTATCCCAGTTTTGGTGCTTTTAATAAAGCCTTGAAAAATGGCAAAACGCCTTTCTTTTCGTTAGCATGGGGTCTAGACTACCCCGATGCAGAAAACACACTGCAATTATTTTATGGACCCAACAAATCACCTGGATCCAATAATTTTAATTACCAAAACCCTCAATTCGATGCCCTCTTTGAAAAAGCCAAAATCATGCAGCCATCGCATGAACGCACCGTTTTATATCAAGAACTAAATCAAATGGTGATTGATGATTGCGTGGTGATTTCGGGTTTGTCTCGAAATAAAATATACCTCTGGCACCACGATGTCATCATGTACCCCGACAGAGAAATACTGGGTGGTTTTTTTGCACGTTATGTCGATGTTAAGGAGTAAATAAGTGGATATTTTAAAATTTGCAGTGCGTAAACTGTTTGGTGGCATTCCTTTAATTTTGGGTGTGACGTTTATTTCCTTTTTACTCATGGTTTATTTTGGGCCTGACCTAACATGGGAAAAGCTTGGTAAAAACCCAACCCAACAGGATATTATGGAGGTAAGGCATGAATTAGGTTACGACCAACCCTTTGTCAAACGCTATGGCAATTACCTCAAACAATTAGTAACTCTGGACTTTGGCAATTCTCAAATGACTGACAAAAAAGTCTCAACCATTTTAAAAGAAACCATGCCTGTTTCGCTGCATTTAATTATTCCTGGTTTTATATTGGGTAATATCATTGCAGTAGCATTGGCATTATTTGCTGCCTATCATCGAGGGACGTGGTTGGATAAACTGATTATGACAGGCTCTGTAGTTGGCATGAGTATCTCTTTTTTAATTGTAATTATCGCTTTTCAATTGCTGTTTTGCTCTTCTTTTGGACTCGACCTATTTCCTGTTAGAGGGTGGGAGGTCTACAATAATGAGGGCAATATTATTTGGTCTCAATACTTCAAATACGTCACCGTACCAACACTTGCAACGGTATTTGTTGCTCTGGGATACAACACCCGATTCTATCGCGCTGTTTTGGTTGAGGAAATGACCAAAGACCATGTGCGAACAGCCCGAGCCTTTGGGCATAAGCCGGCATCCATCTTATTTAAAAGCGTTTTAAAAAATGCCATGGTGCCCATCACTACGCGCATTATGTTTTCGATTCCTTTGGTTGTTGTTAGCGGCAGTTTGTTGATTGAGAGTTACTTTGGTATTCCTGGTGTTGGCAAAATCACTTACGATGCGATTGTTGCGGGCGATCAAAATATCCTAAAAGCCATTGTTGGTTTAACGGCTGTGTTATTCGTCATCGTGCTATTATTAACCGACATCTTATATCGCGTCTTTGATCCGCGTGTGGAGCTCAAATAATGACATCAAAAACTTTAACTAATGCAAACGAATTTGACCCTAATAATTTTGAAAAAGGGGATTCTCTGTGGGACAAAGCGTGGTATAAATTTAAGCGTGATCGCATGGGAAAAACAGGTGCATTTATTGTGCTGGTTTACTTTATCATTGCCTTGGGTGTGTGGTTTGGCATCTGGGGAGGGGCTTGGAGCGATACTTCTGATGATTTATGGCAAGGACCAAGCATGCAACACTTGTTTGGAACCAATGTTATTGGTTCGGATGTATTAACCCGTGTCATTTACAGCACTAAAGTGGCTTTTGAAGTCGGGTTTATTGTGGCGGTCTTATCCACTGTTTTGGGGGCTGTTTTAGGTTCTTTATCTGGCTATTTTAGCGGCACTTGGGTTGACTCTGTCATTCTTTGGCTGATGGGAGTGCTCGACTCCATTCCATTTTATTTGTTTGTAGCGGCAGTTGCTTTTGCTTTAAAAGAGAACCCGTTTGCCATGCATATTGCCATGATTGCCACCTTTTGGACTGGAACGGCTCGGGTGGTGCGTGGTGAAGTTATCAAACTCAAAGGGCAAGAATTTGTTGAGGCTGCCAAGTCAATAGGTGTCACCGAAACAAATATCATCTTCAAACACATTATGCCAAATACCTCACATATTTTGCTGGTGCAATCGACTATTGCTTTTGTGGCGGCCATTAAATCAGAAGTCATCTTGAGCTTTTTGGGGCTCGGTGTTAAAGACGGTGTCTCATGGGGATTAATGATTTCAGAATCCACACAAGATGTTCTGGCAGGGCATTTTAATAATTTTCTCTCATCATCCGTGTTTTTATTCGTGCTTGTTATCGCTTTTAATATGTTTTCTGATTCCATGCAAGATGCACTTGATCCCAAAAAGGTCAGCTAATGAAAATTCTATCTATTTTAGCTTTATTCATTTTAATCACTTCATGTGGTAGCAGCACATCTCATCGTGTACATGAAAAACAACGCACCCCTTCAGATGTGCAAATAAGTTCGCTAGATTTTAAACACAATAACATAGAATTGCGTTTTGAATACCGCACCAGTGTTGAAAAAACCTTAACCTCAATGGATTGCGATTTAATTCTTGGTGAGCAACCCTCAATTAAATTAACCAAAACAACAAACATTGACCTCGGTGCTTTTTCGACAGAAATTATACCTTTTAATTTAACCTCCTTGCCGACCAACAATCATGAGAAAACCATTAACTACACTCTGCAATGCACAGCCATTTACAACAAGGGAAAAGAGTACATAAACAAAGAATCCGTACTCCATTTAGTGCCCTCAAGCATGAACAAGTACAGATAAAACTTTCACAGCTTGTTTACCTGAATGATAGAGAAGTGCAGCTTAGAGCTTAGAGTAAGTGCGAGCTATGGTATTTTTTTTGTATGAGCTCAGCAAATAGATGTGTACCGTTTTTGACGGCGTTGACCCAATCCTCTCCTGCGGACTCATTGGCATTATCACTAATAAATTTATACGCCTCAAAA
>CAMZLQ010000144.1 GCA_947311585.1 uncultured Alcanivoracaceae bacterium
ATTTATTAAAAAACATAACCTAAGGAAAAGATCCACAATTCGTCATTGCCACGCAAAATTCGATCAGGACCTCTGGCATTGGCATCTTCGTAGTTGAGATTTAACATGACAGAAGACGTTGGTTGCAACCTTAATCCAAGGGTAATGCGCCTTTCATAATTCTCTGCTACTGATGGATCAAAAAAGTTTTCAATTGTTGCTTCATCATACTGGGTGACAAAACTTAAGCGTGCGTGTGGAAAATCTGCTCCCAAAAAGTTTTCGGGCAATAAGCCATTCAAAGAGAGAATGTTTCGTAAATAGTAGCCATCTAAATGAGTGTCTTTTCCAATTTCTTGTTCAATATCCATATCCGTGTATTCTCCCAAAATTTCAAACCAACCTTTCTTGTAATCAAAGTCAACATTAAAGCCAGTCATGTCTTTGGTTCCCACATCATTGTAGGCGCCTTTATAATAACTCAGCCCTATGTTGAAACCTGTGGTGTTTTGCAGTGTTAACTTGCCTGCAAATGCTTTACTGTTATTGTTATCCAAGCCAAAACCTTGACGCGTCCCTCTCAAACCTGTTGTGGTGATGTTATCATCTAAGCCTGCCATAACATAAGCTTGGTAATCGGCTATCCATGCATCAGAAAGATTAAATCGTCCATTTATCCCGAAGCCATTATCAGTCCATGCAGCAGGAGCTATTGCGTAACTGGTTAAGGGTTGCGACACCACTTCTCGTATGGGAGCAAAGTGATCTCGCTCGATATTACCAAAGGGCACCAATAAAATGCCTCCCCTAAAATTCATCCACGAAGTTAACTGAATATCGGTATAAGCCTGTTCAACCAAAACTTCCCCACCCCGTGAGGTGCCAACCGCTGCTGCGCGCTCAAACTCCAATTCGGTAAAATAGCTAATTCTTTTATGCGGTTGACCACTAATAATCAACTCAAAAGACTGCCCATCTATTATAGAATCCTGCCCATTGGCTTTTCCTGCTGTTATTGTTCCATAAACACCAATATTGGGTTTGTTCTGTTGTTCAACAGTTATCCTTGCTACCTCGCTTTTATTTTCTTCAATTTTTTCTTGCACTTCGCTAAGGACTTCATTTAATTGAACAGCATAAGCCTCAAGGTTTGCTAGCCTTTGCGCATTTTCCTCAGAAACATCAGCGCCCATATCTCTTCTCAAGTCATTAATTTGTTGTTGAAGACTCGCAAAGCCTGCTTCGAGTCTCTTTATTTTTGTTTGGTAGTCTGCTGTTGCACCTACGTTTGTCAATAAAATTAAACTACTGGTCAAAAGAATAAGTATTATTTTTTTCATAAGGTTACTTCCATTATTAACGGTTTCGTTTTTTTGTTTTGGTAAAAGCCAACAAGATAAAAATCTCCCATTGAGGCATTGGACTGTGCATAAAAGGTGACCTCAATCAAACTGTCTTGTAAATCTTTTATCTTTCTAATTTCTACTTGATTGAATTCAGAAATTCCACGCATAACTTTAAATTTGTCAATCGTTATGCCACTGGGCAATTCAACAGTAATAGACTTCGTCGTGCCTCTGGATATTTGCGTATCTGAACGTGTTTTCAGGGCCACTTTATTTGCATTTGGTGCATTTGGTGTAAGTTCTGGCAACTTAAACGCAGGTTTTGTATTGACTTTCTTTTTGGGTTTTTGGTAAACAATAACAGGGGGTTTGTACTCTTCTTCCACTGACTCCTTAACAGGCGTTTTTACCACTTTTACTGGTTTTTTCTTAGGTTTTTTTGCCTTTTGTTTCGCCAATTCTTGTTGCCTTGCTTGTTCTTGCAGAATGCGCTCTTGCTCTTGTCTGACTCGTTCTTCCTGTCTAGCCAATTCTTCTTGTCTGGCTTGCTCTTGTTTAATTTGCTCCTGCTTTGCCAGTGCTTCTTGCTTTGCCCGTTCCTTTTGCCTAGCAAGCTTTTGTTGTTCAATGCGCTCTTGTTTAGCGTGTTCTAATTGCGCTAATTCTTGAGCCTTTATCTGCTCAACATGATTTTTATAAACAAAGCCAACTGCGACAACGACCATCAATAAAGCCGTTAATGCCAACCACTTAAGATTCTTTTTAGGCGATTCACCGATTAAAACCGTTTTTTCTTGTGACCTTAAATCCTTTGAGTCAGTACTGGGCACAATTTTCTTTTGCAACACCGATGGTTTGGAGATTAATTCCAATGCCATTTGCAACTCTTTGGGTGAATTGGGTCTTTTTTCAGGGTCTTTTTCCAAATAGTCGTCAATAACCTTTGACAACTCAATAGGGATGTTGGGGTTTATTTTGTGTAAGGAAACTGGAATCTTGGTTAATAAACGTGTCATTGTGGCTTCAAATGTTTCGGTCGCAAAAGGATTGCTTCCACAAAGCATGGTATAAGCCAATAAACCCAAAGAGTAACTATCCGATGTTTTCGTGTGCGTTGTTTCTTGTAAAATCTCTGGAGCTAGGTACTTAGGGGTACCAATAAAAAATCCCGTAGCTGTTAACCCCGTGCTTTCACCCGTTGCAATACCAAAATCCAATAGTTTGGCATCCCCCGATGGCAATACTTGAACATTGCCAGGTTTTAAATCTCGGTGGAGTATTTCCTTTCGATGGGCAAAACTAATGGCACTGCATAAATTCAATAATACTTTTTTATGTTCTGCTAATGTATGGGTCTGGTTAATCCATTTTTCCAAAGACAAACCATCCAAATATTCCATCACTAAAAACGGCTTGTTGTCATCAATTCCATATTCCAACAGTATAACAATATTGGGGTGAGATATTTCGCCCATGGTTCGCGCTTCGTTTTTAAACCGTTCTAAAGCCTCCTTGTCACCTGTCGTGTGCAGTACCTTGATGGCGACTTTTCGCCCAATATCAGGGTCTTGCCCAAGGTAAACAACCCCCATACCGCCAACACCCAGGGTGCCAATGATAGGAAATCTGCCAATTTTTTTTGGTTGTTCTGCCATTAAATAATTTCAATATGATTAATAATAGTGACATATAGTAACTTTTAAACCTATGCTATACAAGATTAGCAGATAAATTTTTCAAGAAAACGATATGTTTGTGATCTGTATAATTCACTTATACATGAGAG
>CAMZLQ010000145.1 GCA_947311585.1 uncultured Alcanivoracaceae bacterium
ACCTTTAAATTGATTGGCGTATTCTTTTGTTAATTGTTTGGCTTGTTCTGGATTTTCTATGACTGTTGGGGTTAACAACAATATTAATTCAGTTCTTTCATTGGTTCGGTTTCTTGAGCCAAATAACCCACCAAGCAAGGGAATTCTATTGAGTTTTGGTACGCCATTTTTACTGTGGTTTCTGTCTTCTTTAATCAAACCTCCCATGACTATGGTGTCGCCGCTTTGGACTGCGATTTCAGTGGTTAACTCTCGATTGTTAATGTCGCGGTTGCCATTTGCGTCTGTTGCTGTTGGCAAACTGACTTCTTGTGCCACTTCAATGTACACCAATCCACCTGGATTAATTCTTGGTGTTACCGTTAACTTGGTGCCTGTTTGCAAATACCTGATAGAACTAAAGGTATTAAGACCGCCATTATTAAGTGAGTTATTTTGAATAGGTATTCGTGTTCCTACATTTATGGAGGCTTCTTTGTTGTTTAATACAAGCAAAGATGGCGTTGACAATAAAGCAACTCGACTCTTTACATCAGTTGCCGAAATTGTTGCTTGAACATCAACCCCTGTTAATACATAAGTTAAGCCACCAGCCCCAAATCGCGCAGAGTCAGTATCGCGTATCCCAAACCTTTTATTGGTTGTTGTGTTTCTAGCAGAACCAAACAACCATTCCACACCTGATGACTCGTTGTCTGTTAAAGTTACTTCTATAATTTTTGCTTCAATTAATACCTGCAAAGGTTCAATATCCAATCGCGCTATTGCTGCCATTATGGAGTCGTATTCTTGTGCGCTGGCACTAATTAATATTTGGTTGTTTTCTTCAATGGCAGTAAAGCTTGGTCCGTCCTGATTGTTGCTTGACGACTTGTTGCGCTTGGTTTTCTTAACGGATTTTGATTTGTTCGTTTTTGAGCCAATTTCTCTGCCAGCCAGACCAGGTGCTACTTTGCCTGCATTGTCTTTTTTAGAGCTTCGGGAACTACCTCCGCTACTGCCACCAAATACATCACCAAGATAGCCCGCCAAGTCATCGGCTTTGATGTTTTTGACATTATAGACATAGAGGTTACTGGCGGCTTCAGAATCTGATCGATCGAGTCGCTTTATCCATTCTTGCGCTTTGTGCAAATAGCTTTCTTGTGGAGTAATGACCATGATGGCATTTAAACGATCTAATGGCATAAAACGAAACATGCCAGCCAATGGATTATCAGCACCTTCTCCAAATATTGCTTCTAATTCTCCAACGATTGCGCCTGCTTCCACGCGATTTAAGGTAAATATTCCTGTTGACATGCCTGCTAACCAATCCACATCAAAGATATTGATGGTATCCAAGTACATGTTTAATTCTCTTTTGGTACCTGACAAAAAAAGTAAGTTGCGTGCATTATCAGCCTTAACAATGGCTCCGTCTTTTGCGTAAGGAGTAAGCACTTTTTCCATCTCAGCAGGGGCGATGAACTTTAATGGAACAACCATGACCGTATAACCTTTGCGTTTTTGCATATGGCCATAAGCAGGAATGAGATTGCCTTTGATGGCATCTGCTCGAGGCATAACATGGTAACGGTCTTCAATATAGACCAAGGCGGCATTATTCCAACTCAATAACATTTCTAAAATAGGTAAAACCTGATCCTTATTGATGGGCTTGACGGTAGCAAAGGTCACCTCTCCTGTCACACCTGGTGCAATGACATAGTTTTCTTTTAGCACCGTACCTAAAAGCAAATTAACCACGGCTGGCAATGAGTCGCCTTCAAAATTTAACGTAATTTCACCTTTACTTGTCACTGGCTTTTGTTGTTTGCTTGCTGCTTTGACATCAATAAACTTACCAGTGCCTGGATAAAACTCATAGGGGTCTTTTTTCTTGGCTTCTTCTTCAGACTTTTCATCACCAAATATGGCTCCAGAGTATTTTTGACTCTCTATGCCTTTTAGGTAATCGTATCCATCCACTTCTTTGGATAAATCCAGCGGTGTTGATGCACAAGACATCAAGCCTATAGTAATACAAATGATGATTAATTGTTTAATCACTAATTATCTCCTAGTTTTTCTTGTTTGCTGCTTCTGCGCGCATTTGTGCACGACGAGCGGCTATTTTTTTACGGATATCGTCCGCATTCTTTTTCTTATCTTTGCGACTTAATGGCTTATTTGCTGTGGCTATACCACCTGTTTTTGCAGCCGCCCCTGGCTTTTTGCTTGCCGGTGATGCCGCCGGCCTTTTGCCACCACTGACTTTAAGCTCCAGCTCTTGTGACTTGTCATCGTCTGATTCAAATGTCACTTTACGGCTTTGGATTGAGGTGATTGTCCAACCACCGAGTTCACCATCTAGTGGCATTCCTACTTTGTAAGACCTTCTTTTATTGGTGGTTGTATCCAATATCATCGCGTATGAATTTTCCGGTGTAATAACAATGCCTGTTATTTGCGCTTTTAATTCGGCTATTTCTACCGTTAAATCCTCTGGTTTTTCCTCTTCAACTTCTTCGATGAAAGGTTCACGAGTTGTGCTAAAAATCGGTTTAGTTGCTGCGACTTCCACAAGTTTTTTTAAGTCTATTTCTTCTGGCGTTACTTGTTGATTGAGGCTTTTAGGCAAACTTGGAATGCTTACTTGCTCGTCTTCATTCAACTTTACTGCACCTACTTGACTGCCAATACCCAACATTTGGATGCTCGCAATTAATGCCAATACAATTAAACTTCCAATTAAAATTTGTCCAAATAAATTATTTTTTAACATTTTTCTTCTTAACTTTAACGGGTTTATTTAAGTAGGCAATTAAATCAAAGCGCACTTCCAATTTTGGGTGTGTTGGTTTTTGATTTCTGCGCGTGTGGATTAAACGCTGTTCAAGATTTAAATTATCAACAAAAAGGTAGGGGATATGTTCTTGAAATGCCAATAAGACATTGAGCATTTTATCGTATTGGCAACGCATACGTACTTTTAAGACTATTTTTTCAAATTGATCGGGATTTTTATCTTTATAGGGCGTGTTACTGACTGTTTGGCACTCTGAAGAGGAAGTGGTGTTTTCTGAAACAATACTCTTAAGGATGCGCGTTAATTCTGCTGTGCCTAAGTTGTAGCTATCGGCAAGCAAAAAACTGGTATTATCACCCACATTTGCCTTAACGGTATTAATGCGATTTTGCAATTCTGGTATGATTTTAACCAACTGCGTATATTCCTGTCTGTCTTGTTCAAGGCTATCAATTTCTTCATTTAACAAACCGTGTTCGGCGACAAATCCTTGGAAAAAGATAAAGTAAATCAGCACAAGGACAAAACCCAGTATTCCTAGAGCATACCAACGATGCATTTCTGTGTTATTAGCTAGTGCCGTCATCTTCGTCCTCCACTTGCGGTTCTTTTAACAAGGCTTTAATGGTGAATTTTTCTTTCTTAGTGCGCCTATCCTCTGTAACACCACCCACAATTTCAGGTTGAAACCAACTGTGTGATTTATCAAGCTCTGGCACTAAATTACTGGCATTATTTGATTGTCCTGTGAGTTCCAACTTTTCTTTATTCACTTTTAATCGAGTAATATAAGTGTCCTCTGGCAAACGATTAGTTATGTCCGATAAGATTGCCACCAAACTAGGGTTGTCATTTTTTTTGTTGTTTAAAAATTTACTGGAAACAATAACCGACTTTAATTCTTTTCTTAACAGTTTGGCTTTTTTGGCTTGTTTGCTTAATTCTGAATTCAGATTGGTTAATTGTTCAATTTTTTCTTGTTTGTTTGCCACCGACGTATACATCACAAAATACATCAAAATAAAAAATAAAAACAACAAACCCACGTTTAGCTTAAGGTTGAAATAATTGCGTTCTTTGCGCTTTTCAGGCGGCAACAAATTTACACCCAATGCTTGAGGCTGTTGAACCGAACCACTATTGACATCCAATGCATCCAGTTCTATGGATTTTTCTTCTGTTAAGGCTATTATGTCTGCGACTTTTTGTTTTGGGATTACCGCCAAATCTAACACAACTTTATCTTCACTTGAGTTGTCTTTATCAATTTTATAACTTAATTGCACTTGTTCTGCTTTGAACGGAACGTATTTATCCAATTCAAAGCCGATGACCTCGTCAAGGTTTTCCTTTGCTGCTTGTGGTAAAGCAATTTTGCGCACCAAAGCCTCGTTATTTGGCAACAAATAAACAACATTAACACGCCTGCCTTCAGCATCGTTAATAATATGCTGAACCTCATGCCACCACATAACCTCTTCATCTTCGCTTTTCTCAATGACAAAATCACCCGAAGTGTTTTGCCATATAACCACTTCATCTTGTTCTTGAGTCAGCAAAATATTTATTGCTTGAGGAAACAATTGTTGTTGGTATTTTTCAGGCACAAAAGACATCAGCTCTGTTTTCCACCAGCGCATAAATTGACCAACGGATGAAGTTTCATACCAGTTGTTAAAGTCATTTTGTAATTTATCTATTGTGCTCATTTATTATTTAATTTTAATCTATATGTGTTCATTATCACGCCACCGCATTATGCGAAATGGTCGCCCGTTGACCGTGCCGCCTAAACGGATTGTGGCATCAAGTTCTGCCCAGTGACCGTTACTGAGTGTGGCTTTAGCAACGATACTAAAAGCAACTCCTCCGCCACGTGCCGCACTGGTTTGTCCATTGGGCAATAGCGGCAAGGCATCGCCCTTTTCTGTTTGTTCGCGCTCTTCGATAAACTGCCTGGCATCTTCACGCTCAACGCCCTCTAATGCCATTAAAGCTTGTTCACCTGCATAAGCTAGGTTTATATTTCGACTGCCCGAATAAACTGTTATGGCGTTTTCGAGTTGTCGATACATTTCATAAGTTACGCCCATCACTTGCTGCAGTTCTGGCACCGTATCAAACAATGCGTCTTTGGCT
>CAMZLQ010000146.1 GCA_947311585.1 uncultured Alcanivoracaceae bacterium
TAATGTGTTCAATATTTTGGCATAATTAGATTCTAAGTTACTCATTTTGTTGTATTTTTTGATTTTAAGAACCTTAAATATACACGGCTTTTGCCAATGAGTAACTTATTTTTTTAACTTTTTTCTAAATGCACCACGGGTACATGCTATAAATTTATGAAGAAAAATAAAATTCTTAATTTCTAGCAAGGAAAATAAGCAACACCCTTGCTGTAAAGGTTTATTTTTCTTAGTAGTTAAAGTCGGGTAAATCAGTTCTTTTGCAATGCCAATATTGGATCAAGTTCGGCGGCCTTTTTGGCGGGGTAGTAGCCAAAACCGATGCCTGTCAATAAACACACGCCCACAGCTAGGACTATTGAAAACAGCGACCATTGTACCGGCCAATCGGCAAAAGATTGAATGGCGAAGGATAGCACAACGCCCATGATGATGCCAAGAACGGCACCCACGGCGGCAATAGTGGCGGATTCGACTAAGAATTGATTTTTAATATCGGATTTTTTAGCACCAAGAGCGCGCATAAGACCAATCTCTTTGGTGCGTTCAAGTATGGTGGCAAGCATAATGTTCATGATGCCAATGCCGCCAACAAGCAGAGAAATACCCGCAATACTGGACATGACTATGGTAAAGATTTGTTGGGTTTTGTTTTGTTGGTTCAATAAAGAAGCCGGAACGATTAACTCAAAATCATCAACATTACCGTGGCGACGTTTAAGCAATTTATTAATTGCTAAGGATGCCACTTGTGGCTTGGTATTTTCATCTATTTCAACACGAATACTATCAATTTGACTGCCTAAATTTTCAAACTTTAACCGTTTCAAGGCGGTAGTTAAGGGCAAAAATATGCGGTTGTGTTCGGCCCCCAGTTTAATGCCTTGTATTTCATTTTTACTGAGCTTTTCTTGCGCAAGAACGCCAATAACTTTCAGCCATAAGTGGTTGATTTTGACAAATTGACCTATGGCGTTTTCATTTGGGAAAAGCTTGTTGGCCACTTCTGAGCCGATGACTGCCACTTGCTGGTTGGAGAGTGAATGGTTTTGATTAAAAAACTCGCCTTGGGCTAGTTTTAAATTGGTTAAATCAAAACAACTATCACTCATGGCTAATACCGAACTATCCGCGGTGGCTTGTTTGGAAAACACCGAATAGGTCTTTATTTTTTTCTCTGCGCAAACTTTGGTAACAAAAGGCAATGATTTTTTCATGGCATCCATGTCATTGAGACTTAATCCTAAGGAGTTTTTTCGGATTTCCTTTAGTGTGTCTTCATCGTTTTGTTTTTCATTGATGACTAAATTATGCAAACCCATTGATTCAATTAATTTGGTGGATTCAATCTTTGCTCCTTCGCCAATACTGAGCATGGCAATAACGGCTCCAACGCCAAAAACCATGCCCAGCAAAGTCAATAAAGTGCGTAATTTATGGTGCATCATTTCCACAATAGCTTGTTTGAATAGAATTCCCATTAGATTTTATCCTCAAAAGGTTTGGTTAATGCAATGACGTCACCCTCGTTAATCCCTGATTTTATTAAACACAAACTTGTTGAGCATTGACCTGTTTGAACCGTTTTTTTAGTAAATTTTTTATCACCGTTGTGCTGTTTATAAACCCACGTTACTTGTCCTTTTCGGAAGATGGCTTGAACAGGCAAGCTAATGCTGTGGACTTTTTTATTGGTCAATATTTTTGCATCAAGGCGTTGACCAGGAATAAGTTTCATTTCGTCTTTTTGTTGAATTTGTGCGGTAACGATGAAATATTTAACCGGATTGTCGCGTTGTTTTGTTTGTGCAGTTTTGCTGACTGATTTGATGATGGCTTTATAGGGATTTTCAGGGTAGGCGTGCAAAGTGATAAGCACTTCTTGTCCTTTCTCTAACCCAATGGCTTCAATTTCTGGCACATAAAGTTTTGCATTCATGCTGCTTAAATCGGGAAGTTTTGCAATTTTCATGCCTGGAAAAATAGATTTACCAGTTTGGGGTAGGGAGCCATCCCATCCTTTTGACAAAACCAGCAGTCCATCGTGAGGGGCTTTGACTTCTAATGCCGACAAACCTGTTTGATTTGTTTTTAATTTCGCTTGTTGCAGATGCTCTTGTGATTGAATTAAGTTAATTTCAGATTGGGATTTAGTTTGGTAATGGCTTTCCATTTTTTTAAGGTGTTTGGTTTTTTCTTGCAAAAATAATTCGTTATTTCCCGCATCAATCATTTCAATTTTGGTGTACAGCAACGGGTTGTCAATATTGAATTGTTGAGCCATTTGGTATTCAAAATCCACCACTTGGGCTTCATTTTGAAAGTCGTCTAAGAACAAACCCATTTCGCGTTGTTTTTGCAGTTTTGTTAACATGAGTTTTTCAATTTCAAATTGAGCCGTATCGACTTGCTGTTCAAATTCTTGCCCATCAAACTTAACAATGATATCGCCTTTTTTGACGTGGGTGTAATTTTTTTCAATCCAGGCAATGGTTAAGGGACGCATGGATTGTGAGGCGGCGGTAATCGGTGTGGCATTGGCAGCCTCAAGCTCCCCTTGTGTGTTGATTGCAAACTGCACGTGGTGTTTGCTTGCAACCACTGTTGGGATTGAGCTTTCCTCCCTTTGGGTGCAACTGAGCAAGTTCAGATTCATCGCAACAATAAGACTTAAAAGACTAGCCTTCGTCATGAGTCTTCTCCTGTTGTGATTTTGGCACTTAAACGCATGCCTGGGCGCATAAGTTCGGCATCAACTTTATCTAGTTTTACCGTTGCGTCTAATATTTTGGCTGGTTGCTCCTTGGATTTTATTCTAACGACACTGGCAATGCTTTGGATAATGCCAAAAAATTCTTTATCAGGTAAGGAGTCCAAGATTATTTTAACTTTTTGTCCCAGTTTAATGTCCTTTATTTGATTTTCGTTGATTTCTAATTGGGCAATAATCTTGCTTAAATCCGCCACTTCGATAACCCGCTGCCCATTCCATACGGAATCCCCAATGGAAAATTTATTGCCACTCCAGTTTGATTGATGAATAACAACCCCTGATTTTGTTGCAAAAAGGTTCATTTTCTTAATGGCATTTTGATAAGCGTTGACTTCATTGGCGTGTTTATTAATCTTAGCCTGCAAAATACTTTCTTCTGCTTTAATTTTTTGCCTTGTTAACTGTTCGTCTTTTTTCGCCCAAGAAAAATCTTTTTGTGCTAATTGTTCATTGAGTTTATTTTCAAGGTATTCATTTTTGGCAATAACACTTTTGGGCAGTTGTGCTTTTCTTTTTGCCTTTTCTAGTTCCATTCTTTTTTCTTCAATGGCTAGTTTTTTATTGGCAAATATTTCCACTTTATTAACCTGTTTGTTTTTTAACTCACTTTGTTTGATTGAAAGCTTCCCTTTGGAATCAACCAGTTTAGTTTGAATGGTGTCAGTTTTAAACATTAATACAGGCATGCCAGGATGAACAACTGAACCATTTTCTGCCATAAAAGCAATGGTGTATTGCCAGATATTTTTAATTCGAGGTGGGGAATATACAGACGTATCCAATGCTTTAAGTTCGCCTGCAACGGTGATTTCTTTGCCATAGGTGACCAAACTCATTAAGATTAAGAAAATAAGCATAATTTTATTCATTAGTTTGCTCCTGAATTTCAATCAATGCACTCATTCCAATGAGTAAGTTGAGTTGTGGTTTTTCCATTAACTTAACTTCGATTCGGTAATACAGACCATTGCCCCACGCTTTTTTTTCTTCTCCTGCTTGTGAAATCAAGGTGATTTCCCCAGGGTAAGACTGCGTTAAATAGGCATCAAAACTGACCGTCACTTTCTGATTTAATTTTATATTCGGAATATCAATGGCATTAAGCCAAGCCACAATTTTTAGTTTATTGTTTTGAGATACACTCAAAATCTCCATTCCTGTTTGCAGTTGATCGCCTGCCTGTATTTTTTTCCCCGTCCACGGATGAGTCGAATACACAACATAACCCGTTTGCTCTGCATAAAGTGTTAAATTTTTTAGTGACTGTTGTTGTACGTTCAGTTTTTTTTGTTTTTGGGCATACTCTTGTTTATTTGATTGTAATTTTTCTTGTTGTTTTTGCTTGGCTTCGTTTAAATCGTTTTGTGCTTTTTGAAAGGATTTTTGTGCATTTTTATAAGCTAATTGATTTTGTTTGTATTTGAGCTCACCAATAAAATCTAATGGCAACAGGGCTTTCATCTGAGCAATTTTTTGATTTGTTTGAGCTTTTTCAAAAGCAATTTGGCTGTTATTTAAGGTTATTTGCGTATCGATTTCACTTTTTTTAGCTGTTTCTGTAAAGGTTTCTAATTGTTCTTTAAGTGACTCTATTTTTCCATCAACTGATGAACCGTCAATTCTGGCTAAAAAATCTCCTTTTTGTACCGCTGTGCCTTCTGCAATCATTTCATTGACTTTACCATTAAAGGACTGGACTAACGGCATTAAGACATGTTGCGTATTTTCTGATTCTATAGTGCCTGTGGCTAATAGGGTTTTGGCTATTACATTAAAGTTGCAGAGCACAAATAAAAGCATTAAAAATCTTTTCATTTAATTATCTCCCCATCTAAAAAATGAATGCACCGATTAGCATGAGCTGCGATGTCATCTTCATGAGTGACCATAACAATGGTTTGGCCGCCGCGATTTAAGTCTTTGAGTAGTTCAATAATTTGGTTGGATATGGAGCTGTCTAAATTGCCCGTTGGTTCATCTGCAAGCAATATGTCAGGGTTGTTGATGAGTGAGCGGGCAATGGCAACCCGTTGAATTTGACCGCCAGACATTTGATTGGGCATGTGGTTTATTCTATCACCTAGCCCAACTTTTATTAATAACTCTTTGGCGCGTTGCTCTCCTGCATCGGTGACTTTTTCGTTGGTATATCGCAGCGGTAACATAACGTTTCCCAGTGCACTAAGGCGTGGTAAAAGGTGAAAACCTTGAAACACAAAGCCGATGCGTTGGTTGCGAATTGTTGATAATTCATCGTCATTAAGTGTGCCAACATCAACACCTGAAAGCTGGTATTGCCCACTTGTGGGTTTGTCCATACAACCCAGAATGTTGAGTAAAGTGGATTTGCCCGAGCCTGAACGCCCCATAATGGCTACAAATTCTGATTTCTTAATGTGCAAGTCAATGGCACTGAGTGCCTTTATTGTTTCTCCTTGCGTCTTAAAGACTTTGCTGAGTTTTTTTATTTTTATCATTTTAGTTAGAATGTCAAATTTTCGTTTAGTTCAGAATATCTTTAGCTAATTAGTGCCTGACAGAGAAAGAAGTAATCTACTGCGGAAAAGCTGGATTTGACCAAAATATTCCATTATTCTCGTCAAATAGCGAGCTATTCTCCTCAAATAATGAAATATTTTGCTTCAAACAAGACTTTTACGCGTATCGTCCTGATACTTGCCCACATCCATGTGGGTTGACATGAAAATCCTTTCCTGAAGGATTTTTCCTCGCTACGATTCCTTTCTCGGTCAGGCACTAATTACCAATTAAACTCTTGTGTTTTAATTTTATCTTGTATAAATCGGCGCATTTTAAAGGCATCAGTCACTTCTAAATAAGGGATTTTAACATGATGCAATAAAGGATTGGAACCCGCTGTGTCAATCTCAAGAGTTGCCATCTTGTTTCTTCGGTCAAAATAAGTCTGTTGAATTTCAATTGTTTGAATTTTGCTAATCTTGACAAAGCTTTGTTTGCCAAACCACACGCCACTTTTAAAGCAAATAATATCTTCATCGATAGAGTAAGCTGTTTTCTTGACATACTTTTTTGCATATAAAAAAGTGACAGGAATAAGTAATAGCGGTAACAGCCAAGTGTATTTTTTCAGTTCAAAAAAGGGTAAAAATGTTATTCCATAACCAAGAACACTAAAGAGTATTAGGGATATTAAGGATTTTTTTATCACTCTTTTCCAGGCTCGAGAAGGAATAAGTTGCCAGTCAACAGTGGCAAGTTTGATTTTAGGTTCAATTTCGTGAATAAAAGGTTTTACTTTAGCTTGCGAAATATAGGGAGCTAGCCAGCGCATAACAATCCCAGCTTTATCAGTATTGACTCCCCCCGCGGTTTCGATGGTTAGGGTTCGGGCTTTGAAATATTTATGAATTGGGTTTTCACTGATTCGGTATAATTGAATTTTTTTTAAAGGAATGGTGGCGGATACTTTGGATAATAGCCCCATAGTGGCGTGTAATCGGTCGTCATTTTTTTCTATTTTGAATTGGTAAAACTTTAGTAAAGCCCAAATAATAGAAAGCAGTTGCAGAACAATAAATATAATTGAACCAACGATAAGTACATAAATAAGGCTTTGTGATAAAGTAACTTTAGTAAAATCAGGCACTTGGTAAATGGCATTCAAGTATTTAAACAACCACGCCACTAAGGCTTGATTTTGTGACATAAAACTAAA
>CAMZLQ010000147.1 GCA_947311585.1 uncultured Alcanivoracaceae bacterium
CACTGTTTACACGCAGTTATATTGTTATACACTGGTCTCAGGTATTCATAATGAATTAATTTCATTTACTTGTTGTTTGGATAATGAGTAAATATTTTTAATGCGGCATTTGTCTTGAAAACTCTGATTAGGAATGCTAATTGAGTCAAAGTTTGATGATAGAATGTTGTTATTTGTCTGATTAAGTCTTATGCTTGCAGAAAAATTAAGATCATTGCAATAATTATATAATTCAATAAGGTAAGGCTTGTTTTGTGATGCGGTTAGGATGAAGTGCTCTGCATCTAATGAATTCCAGCCCCGAAAGGTAAAGTGCTGGATGTTCCTGATGGCTATTAGATTTTGTTGAGTAATATAATTTTGGTATTTGTTTGTGATTCTGGTTGGATTGTTTTTGCAGGATGTTAAAGCTAAAATAATGACAACGGTAAGTTTTATTAGAATCGATTTCATGCAAAGACTGGGTAGAGCTGTTTTTCTTGTTGTGTTTTATCGGGAAAGCTAACAAATTCCCAGCAATCAGAATGCTTTAATAGTTTTCGAACTAAACCATTGTTTAATGCATGCCCTGATTTGAAACCGTGAAAGGCTCCAATAACTGGGTGACCTAATTGATAAATGTCCCCAATGGCATCTAGAATTTTATGCTTAACAAACTCATCTTCGTAGCGCAATCCATCTTGGTTTAAGACGCGATAATCATCTAACACAATAGCATTATCCATGCTGCCACCAATAGCCAAATTTTTGTCTCTAAGCATTTCTATATCTCGCATAAAGCCAAAAGTACGAGCACGTGAAATTTCTTTAATAAAAGCATTGCTTGATAAATTGATTTCTTTAGATTTTGTGTGTTCTGAGAATGCAGGATGGTTAAATTCTATATCAAATTTTAGCTTGAAACCATTAAAGGGTTCAAAGCGAGCGAACTTATCCTCATGCTTAATTTCAACAGCTTTTGTTATTTTTATGAACTTTTTTGCCTTGTCTTGCAATAATATCCCTGCGGATTGGATTAAAAAGACAAAGGGCCCTGCGCTACCATCCATAATCGGAACTTCAGATGCGCTGAGTTCAACAATGCAATTGTCGATGCCCATGCCACAAAAAGCAGCCATTAAATGTTCTACTGTTGCCACTCGAATACCGTCCTTAATGAGTGTTGTAGACATGCTTGTATCCCCAACCAATTCGGCTTGGGCTTTAATGTGCTTTGGTGTATTCAGGTCGGTTCTAACAAATACAATTCCAGTGTCAATACCTGCTGGTCTTAGGGTTATATAAACCTTTTGACCTGTATGAATGCCAACTCCTGTGGCTCTTACAGTATTTTTCAGGGTTCTCTGTTTTATCATTATTCTTTTTCTACAACTCTATAATGGTTGGAAGTTTAACACATTATTCAAATATTTTGAAATAATCGTTGTTAATTAACCACTGCTTGTATTATTTATACCACAATGCAGTCACAATGACATAAAAATTGCAGCTTCGGAGGTGAAACTGCAATGACACTTATGTATTCCTGTTAGTCCGCCTGATTACGTAAAAATGCAGGAATATCGAGGTAGTCTTCAGACAACATTTGGTCTTTCTCTGCTTTAATAACAGGGCTTTCTTCAATGTTATTTATCTGTTGTACTGCTGTTGCTGAGCTGACCGCATGAGATGCTGGTTTTGTCCGATAGGATGGTGAAATTTCAACACGTTCTTCGGTTGGTTTAACTAGCTGCACTTTTTTCTCTCCCTTCCCATTAATGCCTGTGGCTACCACAGTAACACGTAATTCACCTTCCATTTCCATATCTATTGATGTGCCGATGACCACTGTGGATGTATCTGATGTGTATTCTTCAACCATTTCGCCGATTTCTTGAATTTCTCCTAAGCTTAAATCCATTCCGCAGGTTACATTAACTAATATGCCTTTAGCACCATGCATGTCTATGTCCTCAAGCAATGGACTGTTTATGGCGAGTTCTGTTGCAACGGCAGCGCGATCATCGCCTCGACCAATACCCGTTCCCATCATTGCCATACCCATTTCTGACATAACTGTTTTCACATCGGCAAAATCGACATTAACCATGCCAGGATTGGTAATCAAGTCAGATATACCTTGCACTGCACCATGCAAAACATCATTGGATGCTTTAAATGCGTTTAATAAAGTTACATCCCTATCAAAGTGTGTCAATAGTTTGCCATTTGGTATGGTAATCAATGAGTCAACACTCTCTTCTAATTCGGTAATGCCTTTTTCGGCAACCATCATTCTTCTTTTGCCCTCAAAAGGAAAAGGTTTAGTGACAACTGCAACAGTAAGAATGTTCATTTCTTTAGCAATTTGAGCAACAACGGGTGCAGCACCTGTGCCCGTGCCACCGCCCATACCCGCGGTAATGAACACCATGTCGGTTCCTTCTAGAACTTCTTTTATGCGCTCTCTGTCTTCTAAGGCGGCTTGGCGTCCAACTTCTGGGTTGGCACCAGCTCCAAGACCTTTGGTGACATTTTGCCCTATTCTTATTATGTTTTTACATTTTGTTTTATCCAGTGCTTGCACATCAGTATTAGCACAAATAAATTCAACGCCTTGGATGTCAGCTTCAACCATTTGTTGAACGGTGTTTCCACCACCGCCACCAAGACCGATTACTTTGATTACAGCACCGCTGCTGTCATTTTCCATTATTTCAAACATTTTATTACCTCCGAAAATGTTTAAGTGAGAACACACAATGCATTCTCTGTTAGTTTAATGAATGCACTTGCATTCTCATTTTTAGTTAAAATTACCTGTAAATACATGCCACGTATTTACTTTTTTAAAATTCAGAAAAAAACCATTTTCTAAATTTGCTCAACCAACTGCCTGATTCGTTGAGGTTATTTCCACTTTGTTCGTATTGGTTGCCATAAAGAAGCAAGCCGACACCAGTTGAATGCACGGGGTTTTTAACCACTTCTTTTAAACCCGATATATTCTGTGGTGTACCAATTCTCACTGGCAGATGAAAGATTTCTTCTGCTAATTCGACGGTTCCTTCCATTTTGGATGCACCCCCTGTTAAAACGATTCCTGCGGCTATTAATTCCGCATAACCGCTTCGTTGTAATTCGGCTTGAACCAATGTAAAGAGCTCTTCATAGCGAGGCTCCACCACTTCTGCCAATGTTTGTCTTGCCAGTCTTCGCGGTGCTCTATCGCCTACACTGGGAACTGAAATAGTTTCTTCAGCAGATGCCAATTGGCGTAAAGCACAAGCGTATTTTAATTTTATTTCTTCTGCGTATTGGGTTGGAGTTCGCATCGCTACGGCTATGTCGTTGGTGACTTGGTCACCAGCAATAGGAATGGCGGATGCATGCCTTATGGCTCCATGGGTAAATACAGCAATGTCAGTAGTGCCTGCACCAATGTCGACTAAACAAACCCCTAATTCTTTTTCATCATCGGTAAGTACTGCTGCTGATGATGCTAATTGTTCTACAATTAATTGATCTATATTGAGCCCACAACGTGCCACACATTTTGAGATGTTCTGTGCAGCCGAATCCGAACCTGTTATTAAATGAACCCTGGCTTCTAATCTAACTCCAGACATGCCAATTGGGTGTCTGATACCATCTTGACCATCAATAACATATTCTTGTGGTAAAACATGCAACACACGTTGGTCAGCTGGGATTGCCACCGCTTTGGCTGCATCCAAAACTTTATCGACATCACTTGCAGTGACCTCTTTATCTTTTATTGCCACAATACCATGAGAATTAATGCTGCGAATATGCGAACCTGCAATGCCAGCATAAACTGATTTTATTTCACAGCCTGCCATGAGCTCTGCTTCTTCAATGGCTCGACGTATGGATTGCACTGTTGATTCTATATCAACCACAACACCTCGCTTTAATCCCCTAGACGGAGAGGATCCAATTCCGACGACTTCTAGTGAATCGTCTTTGTGTTGTTCTCCCACAATAGCAACTATCTTAGAGGTGCCAATATCTAATCCAACGACTAAAGAGTTGTCTGTTTTTTTAACCATTCGTGTTTCCGTATTCCTGTATTTTGGTGAATTCAAGTTTCGTGTTATCACTGTTATTTATTTTTTTATAGACCTTTTGCCATTTGACTGCATAGCCATTGGTGTATCGTAAATCTATATAGCTTGGCAAAGTTTCATTAGTCTTGAGCAATGATTCCCAGGTTTCTGCCAGTCGAACTAATTTGGCATCTTGGTAATCCGAGCCAACAATGAGGTTGATGCCATTATTTAATACCAAGTTCCAGCTGCCTATGGTGCTTATTTCACAAGAGACAATGTCAAAGCCAATGTTTTTAATAATGTCATTAAAGCGCATGTACTTATTCCACACAATTTTCGAGTTTGCCGTTTTGCTATTAAAGTGTGGCAATGAGGATAAGTCTTCTAAGCTATCTACCTCAAAAATATCACCGTTGCTGTTGAGTAGTTTTACTTCATTCCACACAGCAACAGCTTTATGCTCTTTGAGCCTAATTCGCAATGTATCTGGCCATTTTTTGTTAACGCTAACTTCTTTAACCCAAGGGATTTGTAGTAAGTTGTCGCGAATTTCATTGGCATTTAATTTAAAGAACGAACGCTGTTTATTGGCTGCAACGGTTATTCGTATTTGTTCTGAATTAACGCGTTTAAATTCCGCATCAATAACGATATTGGATATTTCCCAATGCTCAGATTTAATCATTCCAGACATAAATGCTGCCATTAATAAAAAGGTAAATGAAATCATTAGCATGGATAATTTTGCTCCTTTAGTCATTTTCCACCTCTGTAAAAGCCGTTGATAAAATGTTAAGAACCAATTGATTAAAACTCCATCCAATGGCATTTGCGGCTTTTGGAACGAGACTTGTTTGCGTCATTCCTGGAGTGGTGTTCGCTTCTAAGAACCAATGCTTACCTTGTTTGTCAACCATGAAGTCTATGCGAGCCCAGCCTTTTAAATGCAGCGCCTTAAAGGCTTTAAGTGCATCCTGTTTTAATGCATCTTCTAGCTTGTTGTCGTAACCGCTTGGACAAAAATATTCTGTTTGTGTGCTGTTGTATTTTGCTTCATAATCATATAAATCAACACCTGGGTTTATACGAATGACGGGTAAGGATTTTCCTTTAACGATAGCAACTGTGCATTCACTGCCCTGGATATAATCTTCGATAAGAATTGAATCAACAAGTTTTAAAGCCTTACGGGCGCACGTTTTTAATTCAATCTCGTTATCGGCATAAAACAACCCAACACTCGAACCTTCTTGTGTTGGTTTGACTATCCAAGGACCTGTATTGTGGATTTGTATTTGTGCAATGTTAGTAATGACCTGTGAATTTGGTGTTCTTATGCCATGGGCTTGTACTATAGTTTTTGCAATACTTTTGTCCCAACTCAAAACTGCACCTTTCAAGCCACAACCTGTATAGGCAATACCAACTGAAGACAAGAATCCTGCTAATTCACCATTTTCTCCAGCTTCCCCATGAAGAATATTGAAAACTGCATCAAATGATTTTAAATCACACTTTAGCAGTTCTTCAATGCCATCAAGCTTGATGACATTAATGGATTGATCTGATAAGGCATTGGCAACGGCAAGTCCTGAACGTAACGAAACTTCTCTTTCTGCTGATTTACCACCCATAATGAC
>CAMZLQ010000148.1 GCA_947311585.1 uncultured Alcanivoracaceae bacterium
ACCATTTCGGGATCAGAATTACGCAGGCGCTTACAATTGGGCTTATCAATTCCATCGTGGTTTACCTACCCTGAGATTGCCTCTATTCTACAAAAAAGTTACCCACCACGCAGTAAACAGGGTTTTACCTTGTTTTTTACAGGGCTTTCGGGTTCTGGAAAGTCTACCATTGCCAATGCTGTAATGATTAATCTGATGGAGATTATTGAACGTCCAATCACTCTGCTTGATGGAGATTTAGTGCGTAAAAACCTTTCTTCAGAATTAGGTTTTTCAAAAGAACATAGAAATATCAATGTTTTAAGAATTGGTTATGTTGCCAGTGAAATTACCAAAAATCGTGGCATAGCAATATGTGCACCCATCGCGCCTTATATGCAAACGAGAAATGAGGTAAGAGCCATGATTGAGCCTTTGGGTGGTTTTTTAGAAATTCACATTGCTACTTCTCTTGAAGTGTGCGAACAAAGAGACAGAAAAGGCCTGTATGCCAAAGCACGAGCAGGATTAATTAAAGAGTTTACTGGTATTAGCGACCCCTATGAGGCTCCAATATCGGCAGAAGTGGTTATAGATACAGAAGTATTACAGCCTGCTGAGGCGGCACAAAGAATAATACTCAAGCTTAAATCAATGGGGTTAATTAAGTAGATGGTTGAGAATAAAAAAATTGGTGTTTTAATAAGTAACCTTGGTTCACCTGATGCTCCAACTAAAAAAGCTTTGCGCAGATACCTCAAAGAATTTTTGAGTGATAAACGCGTTGTTCAACCTGTTGTCGGAAGGCTGGCTTGGTGGCTTATTTTAAATGTTATCATTCTCAATACGCGACCAAAAAAATCAGCAAAGTTATACCAAGCTATTTGGAATAAATTTGGTCAAGGTGCACCCTTGGTGGATATGAGTAAAAAGCAATTGCAGGCATTAAGGGAAAAATTTCAAGGCAGTTCTTGTGAGCTTGCTTTAGCGATGCGTTATGGTTCGCCTTCGATTGATGATGGAATAAATGAGTTGTTGGAAAAAAAGTTGGATGAGATTATTGTTTTCCCACTTTATCCGCAGTATTCTCGCACAACTACCGAATCCACCTTTGATGAAATCCATGCCTTAGAAAAAACCAACTCAAACGTGCCAAAAATAAAGTTTATTAAGGATTACCATGACAACCCACTCTATATTCAATCATTAAAAGAGAGTGTTTTGGCACACCAAAAGATTCATGGCAAACCTCAGAAATTAATTATTTCCTTTCATGGCATTCCCCAAATATATGTAAAACAGGGCGATATTTACCCACAGCAATGCCAAAATACAGCCAAACTTCTGGTGCAATCATTGGAGCTATCTGCTGATGATTATTTAATTTGCTACCAATCAATTTTTGGTAAACTCGAATGGATTAAACCTTATCTGGACAATACATTAAAATCATTGCCTGCTCAAGGCATTAAAAATGTGCAAGTAATTTGCCCAGGTTTTGCAGCCGATTGTCTGGAAACCTTAGAAGAAATTGAGCATGAAAATAAAGAATATTTTCTTGAATCTGGTGGTGAAAAATACAGTTATATTCCAGCACTGAATGATTCAAATGCACACATTGAATGCCTGTCACAGATTATTTTAAATTCAATAAATAAGCCACAATGGCATTAATCTCAGCCGCGGACAGCTCTTGCTTGTAATGAGCAAACATAACCGCAGGTTCGTAACCACTGACAATATACGCATCAGGATTTATGATAGACTCCTTAATGTATTGTTGAGCTGTTAATCCAGCAACTAATTTGTCGGCTCGTAAACTCAAACCATACAAACTTGGACCAACGGTTTTAACATTGGGCTTCAAAGTGTGGCATGAAATACAACCAATAACCTTGTTTTTACCAATGTGCACAGAGTGAAACAACGCCTTGCCCTGTTCGATTTGTGTTGCCTTATTCAGCCCACAAGAGATGGGTAATGCAACAATAAGAGCGAGAAGAAACTTAATCATTATCAAAAGCCAAAAACACCCATTTGTCATCAGCAAGGCTGTATTCAAAGTGGTATTTCTTTTTATTTGGGTTGTTTTCAGCCAATAAACGAAAACCAAATTCTGTTTCCTTAATGGTCATGATAAATTTATTGTTTTTACGGCTAAAGACAAACTTCTTTGCCACCGTGGTATTGCCGCCTTGTATTTCTGAAATAGATAATTCATAGTTCTTATCGCCTACAAAATGCCCTTTCTCATCTAAATAAACAGAATAGATATGCGGTTTTCGTGCTGAACCAAAATACAGCTTCTTGCCCTTTAAAGTGTTAAAAACGCCCACACCAATGGCATCAACATGCTTCAATTGTGAAACCACTTTATTTTTGTTTAGGTCAATTTGGTAAATAACGCCTTTTTCTTGTTTGGGTAATGAACCAGCAACAGAGCTCACGTACAGGGAATTAGTGTCGCAGTCGTAAAACAGGCCCATGGTTCCAAAGGGGTTTTTATTGTTTGGAATTTCTGAGGATGGCATCTTTAAGTATAAATCCATTTTTGCCGTTTGGGTGTCGATTTTGTAGATTTGATTTTGTTTCTGTGGTGGGTTAAGAGTCAGACTCACATAAGGTAAAGGCGCAACATACATATTGCCTTTGTTGTCTCGTTCAAAAGCCGCTAAATAACCCGATTTTGTCCATGATTCATCCTGCCACGTAGAATTATTTGACATGTCTCGTATCAACAAGCCTCCGTTGTGGTCTTGTTGTTTGGAGTCAATGGCAGGTTGGCGCATATTTAGGCGATTGATAAATTGTGGAATCTTGCGGCAACCGTTAACTAAACCGATTTTAAATTTTGGGGGCAGGTGGGTTGTTTTTATAATTTTGTTATTTTGTTGTTGCCAGAAAAAATAAGCCATCGCGCTTAAAGTCATAACAATAACTATCAAGAGTATTTTTTTCATAAGCCTGTCGGAATAAACATGGGGCCAGCATAACACGGCCAGACTTTGATATTTTTTATGCCGTTTTCCACGCGTGTATCCGCCCAACAATATTCCTGCCCTGGTGTGCCATTGTTTTTTATTTGGGGAACATACCACAAGACTAAATTTTGTTGTGCTAAATCTTCGGCTGGAGTAAGGAACTGCTCTGGACCTTGTTGGTAATTTTTGTTACAACAGGAACCCATTGTTACCATGTCGTTTCTGCCTTCGTCTTTATTGGCGTGATTGACCGTTATGTAACTAAAGGCAAAATCCCCTTTTGAACCATCTCCAAATTGCCCGCGATTGGGTTCAATATAAAAGCCGCTATCATTGTCATTGGTTATTTTAAATAAATAGCCTTGTTCAGTATAAGCGGTATCACTTTGTTGTAAATGCCACTGTTCTTTTTGCCATTTTTGCCACGTTTTACCATTCCATTGAGAAAAATTTTCAGATTTTTCATCAACTTCAATATCCATGCGAATAATGGGACGATAAGTGCCATCGGTACCACAACCACGTCCATAATCTGCTGCTGCCACGCGGAATCGACCATCGTTGTAAAACTCAAAGCGTTGTTCGTAACGGTAATTACACGGTGTAGGCCAGGGTGGCTGTCGAAAATCTTGAATGAAAGCAAAGCCAAGTTCTTGGTTGTTTTTGATTATTTTTTTTATTTGTGGGCCTTCGTACGCAATGACCACAGCAGATGAGAACAAAGGACAGCCAATGGCATCGGAATACCCAAAACCTTCACGAGTGGAGTAGCTCACATGCCAATCCAGTAGTTTGGCTGAATTCATCACCACCTTGTTTTTAAAACGAACAGCAGTAATTTCTAACCCATCGGATGGTGTTATTTGGTAATCAAACTGCCAATCCCCTTGACTAAAGTGGCGGGTTTTTTCACAAAATTCACTAAAAACGAATTCATTCTCTAGTTGCCTTTCGGTCACCTCAATAGGAGGACCACTTTCACCAAGTTCGGTCCAACGCACGCCGACTAAATCCCCGTCGGTTAAATCGACAATCGCCCACAAAGCTCTATCTCCGATAACAAATGTGGGAGCTACACACAAATGGTGGGAACGTTCGCAACGGGAGTTTTTTAAAGAGGTTTTTATTTGGGACATGGTTGGGTTGATTTGGGAATCGCCGATTTCTTTAATTACTATCGTAGAGTTTTTTGCGATAGCCATGGCAATGTTTTTAAGGTTGTTATTTAAATCGGGTTGAGCATCTGAATAGGTGTTTATGGCTAAAACCTGTTTGTTTTTGACATCGACAAATGCCACACTGGACATGTTATAAAAGAAATTGTACATTTCTACGCGATAACACTGGTCTTTGCAACCTTTTAGCTTGCCCTTATTATTGGTGGAAATATCAGCAGCCAGTAACTTTCGAGACGTCATTATTTCATTCCGCAAAGCAATTTTGCTTTGCGGATGTTTTGTAAAGCGAGTGAACTCAGGGTTGTTGATGGCAACTTGCTGAGCCAAATAAGCCTCATCAGGTAATGTTTTTTTGGAAATAAGTAAAATCGGAGGATTGCTGTGTAAAGAGTCTTCGACCTTTTGTTTGTATTGTTGCAGAAGTTTGATTGAAGAAAATTCGCTTCTGTCTTGATTGGCAATTAACTTGCCCGAGTATTCAATCAGTTTTTGTTGATTGGCTTTTTCTTGCTCAGATGAACAAGAAAATAGCAGGCTAAGAGATGTTAATAGTAATAGGTATTTCATAACTGGTGGATTTTACCTTTAAATTTACTGACAATCTATAAAATTCTTTAAGGCTCCTATATCATAAACATTTATAGATAAAAAAAACAATGAAGCATCAAACAAAATATATGCAAAAAGCATTAAAACAGGCGGAAAAAGGCTTGTTTACAACAACGGCTAACCCAAGAGTAGGTTGCCTATTAGTTTCTCGTGGTCATGTTGTTGGCAAGGGTTACCACAAAAGAGTCGGTGAGCCACATGCGGAAGTTTTTGCGATAGAAAATGCGGATGAATTTTCCCAAGGTGCTACCGCCTTTGTAACACTTGAACCGTGCAGTCACTTTGGTAAAAATCCCCCCTGTGCCAATGCCCTGATTCAAGCCAAGGTTAAAAAAGTCATTATTTGCAATAAAGACCCAAACCCTCTCGTGTCAGGAAAAGGCATAGCTAAATTAAAAGCTGCGGGCATTAAAGTAAAGATGTCAAAAGAGAAAAAAAAAGGAGAACAACTCAATATTGGTTTTTTCCATCGCATGAAAACAGGCTTGCCTTTTGTGCGCTTAAAAATGGCACAGTCTTTGGATGGCAGAACAGCCATGTCCAGCGGTGAAAGCAGTTGGATTACAGGAAAAAAATCTCGCCAAGATGTGCAGTATTGGCGTGCCCGAAGTCAGGCTGTTTTGACAGGGATTGAGACGGTTCTAGTAGACGATTGCCGTTTAACGGTTCGGGTTAATGAATTACCAAAAAAATACCGAAAGCTACCCAATGATTTTGATAGCTACCAACCCATGCGTGTGGTATTGGATACGCATTTACGTATCAATACAAAGGCTAAAATCCTCCAAGGTCTTGGTCGAAAAATTATTATGACGGCGAGTCTTAATTTTGAAAAAATTAAGCAATTGGAATCCCAAGGAGTAGAGGTGGTTCCTATGCCAACGGTTAATGACAAAATTGATTTAGATGCGGTCTTATTGTGGTTGGGAGAACAACAAGTCAATGAACTGTTGGTTGAGACAGGGGCTAAATTAGCAGGAAGCTTTGTTCAACAATACTTAGTTGACCAACTTATTATCTACACAGCTCCTGTACTTATGGGATCGACGGCTCGTCCACTATTTGAATTAAAAATAGACAAAATGAAGAATCGAATACATTTTGAAAACTTTTGGCAGAAAAAATTTGGTAAAGACCTAAGGTACGTGATTGAAATAAAAAAGACGAAAGCCTAAAACTATCGTCTTTTTAACGGTTCACAAAAATGCAATAAAAGTGATAGTTCCTTACTTATAGCATTTGTTGAATAGATGTTACTATTTCCAGAGATAATATAGAGACCTTTGCATAACACGTGCCACGAGTTATGCAAAGGTCTCTATAAACACAAATATTATAAATTTCAGCGGTTCTGATTAAAATAAATCACGCAACGACTTCGGGGTGAAAGTAATTAAATAATATTGCTCTTGACATACGTAGATATATCACTACAATTAAATCATATTAATGACAATTGTAGAGATATGAAGTTATCAGAATTTGAATTGGAGGTCTTAGCCTGAATATTTCATGGTCTAAATTTTTAACTGCCCATATTGAGAAAAATAGATTTTTTAATTCCCTACAATGCTAATTCAATCTAAGATTCGGTTTTTTTAGTGATTTTATAAATTTCAGACACAACTATCCATAACC
>CAMZLQ010000149.1 GCA_947311585.1 uncultured Alcanivoracaceae bacterium
GACATCTAACGCAGCTTTTAAGATTTCTTGCACTTCATTGGCAGAAAGTGGAGCAACGGAATTAATGAAAGCGGCATCATTTCCGGCTTGAGGGACAAAACGATTGGTATCAGTTTCATCGACAAAAACAAAGCCATTTAAGCCGTTATAAAGGGTCGAATCGGCACGAATGCCTGATTCTTCATGACCAAAAACCATGCCTCTTTTGATGGTGCCATCGGTGTAGGTATTGACAGCAACTAAATTACCAACAGTTGCTGCAATGGTATCAAAATTAGTACCATTTGGGGAAATATCGGAACTTAACGTATCGCAGTAACGCAGGGTTTTGCCATCTACTGTGATACGATTGGCTCTGATGTCTACAGGAGCATCAAAACCAAATGTCGCAGCTAGGGCAATTTTTTCATCGTTGTCTTGATCAAAATCCATGATGTTTTTATCAATGGAATAAATATTGTCCGACATAACGCCCACACCACCGACAACTTTGCCATTTTTGTACAATGGAAAGCCACCAGGGTCGGCCGATAAGCCCAAGGGTGAGCGCTGTGGTCCTTGGTTTTTTGTTGGGTCATATCGCAGAGCAAAGTCAGAACAGGGTAATTGGCTAAATTGTACGCCAAACAAAGGGCCAGATGGTTGATTTCTTTCCCCTGGATTAAAGTGTTCTTGAATAATTTGCCCCGCTGTTCGGGTCGAAAAAGCATTACCTGAACTGGATAAATAAGCCCCAGTTATGGCTTTGGCAATGGCGGCTAAGGCATCACCATCAGCACCAGAGGGTAAAACAATGTTGTCCAAACCTTTTTCAACCTCAACAGGAATTGCAGATGTCAATGTGACTTGTGTGTCAACACCATTCATGCGGTAAACAGCCAACACATTACCAACCCTGTCAACCACGGCAATGGTTGCGAATTGTCCACTACTTTGAGCTTGACCAATAGCTTGAGCGAGTACCTGTTTGACGTTGTCGATTGACAAATGATTATCAGAAGGAGCAATAGTTACAACCGATGGTGGGGAATTTGGAAAGCTTTGAGGAGTCCAGATTGTCCCTTCATTGGTAAAATCAATATTCATTTCACCAACCGCATTGATTTTAGTTCCCAAGTCAATAATTCTTTGTTGTTGGGCTTGACTGATAAGTGCTAACAACAGTAATGACAAGACTGTCAATCGTTTTGTATTTCTCATATTATTCTCCTTTTCCCTACTTTTCTTGTTGTTCGAAATGAAACGCATGGCAGCGTGTGCATGTGAGTTCAACGCTATTTTCAATGCCTTTTTGGTGGCATTCTACACATTTGTTTCTTTGCGGTATGGCAATGTCTTTTGCATCATCCGAGTTTTCAATCTCATGACACGTTAAACATACCTCTTCGTTATCTTTATTTCTAACACTAAAATGACTCACGTGATCAAATTGCGCTTTAGAATACCAGTCTTGGTTGATTTTAATCGGCTTCACAAACCATTTGTCCATCAATTCATTGGTTTTATTGGTGGTGACTTCATGGCAGGTGATGCAACCACTTTGTGTAAACTGAAATTGGGCCTCTTTTAAAGCTTCTTCTCGACCACAATTTAAACTACTGCCTTCACACGTGGCATTATTGCTGTGTTGTCCTGGTATCCGTCTTATTTTTTTTCTTGAGCGTTTTTTTCGTAATTCTGGGTCAGTAAATTCACGTATAAAGTGCGCCTCTAACATAACAAAAGCGGCACGTAAATTACCATGCAGCAACTCAATATCTGGATTAAAAACATCAAACGACAATTTGTGGCAACTGCGGCAATCTTTATCCATGGTTATGGGCTTAAAATGTTCTTTATCGTCTTTTAGTTGATGGCAGTTTGAACACACCAAAGATTGACCACTTAATTCGTCTTGAACAAGCTCCTTATCCAAATGCACTTTATGTGAAAACTTTAAATTTGACTCTTCAATTTGTTTTACTTTTAAATCAAACTTAGGTCGGTTCTTTCTCCATTCATAGGCACCATTTATGAGTTTGGGTTGAATTAAACTTAAACGAAACGGTGGGTGGTTATCCGAATCAAAACCAGTAACCACTTGTACGGGATTCTTTTTAAGCGAATCTTGAGTTTCGTATTTTTGTATATTCTGATGGCAATTAACACACAAAGCGTCATCCGTTCGTGTAATTTGTGCTGGTTCATTGTGCTCTTTATGGCAATTTTCACATAAAAATTTATCGATTTCTTTCACTGCAGGGTGCATAGAGTTGACATGCTCCCCTAAATTTTGATGGCAACTCAAACACTGTTTATCTTGTACTTTTTCAAAAGGTTTTACGTGACAAACCTGGCAATCATCTCCAATTTCAGGGATTCGGTGAGCCATTGCCATCGGTCCAGACAACCACGATTTATCGGTCACTAAGGGTAAATTTTTAGTTTTTTCTTTAATCCCCGATTGCGTAAAACTTAAATAAGGTATCACCAAATAGACCACTAAAATAGACAAAAACAAAAGGTAGGAGAGAAGGCGTATACTGATTTTTCCTTTCTTTTCCTCAATCTTAAATTTTTTCTTTGTAAGCAAGGACTTTCTTTTTGAACGCGATATATTTAGTGCAAAATCAAATCCAGCAGGAACATCTATAACTTCAATATCATAAACACTCAGTTGATAAGTAAATCCCTTTTGGAGCGTACCCGATGCAGTTAATTTTGTCTGAGTCAACACTTCTAAGCCATTTGAACAAGTGAATTTAGCCTTGTCTTCTCCTTTTGGTTTTAGGGTAATACTGCCATCAACAATTTCATCCAAAACCAAGTTCGCATTTTCTGTATTTCCAATAACAAGTTCATTAACATCAAAGTCTAAATCTTGGTATTCTTCCTGACTGCCGAAAACTGATTTTCTAATTAAAATAAACATATATGCAAATTACCAATAAATAAAAACGACTAAAATGTGAACAGTTAAAGCAGCTAATAAGGCAATCGTTAAAGGCACATGAAAAAGCAGCCACACCTTTAAATAAGCTTTGATTTGCAGGTTTCGTTTAATGATTTTAAGCAATCTTTGCCGCCTCGAAAATTTTGATAAAATACCATCAATTGCAGATGCTTCAGCATGATTAAGGCTATTGGGTAAAGCTCTTGCTAAGTATGATATGACTCTTTCTTGATTTTTATTTGAGGTATACTTATCAGACTCGGATTGTATTTTAATCTTCGAATTGTCGCTTCGTGTCAATTGAGAAAACAGGCTGCCGCTAATTTTTGTGTTTTCTATTGCACTTAATACCAATAACCTAATTTCAGCGCGGCAAGAACCCGATCTGTTCTTTATTTCATCATCAATTTGAGCCAATTCTTGCAACCAGCTCTCTTGAGAACCGCCATTATTGTTTTTGGACATCACTTGAGGGTAATGCAAGTAAGTGAATAGTCCATAAAAACCTGATAAAATCACGGCAATCATCAGTACATAAGCTAACGTATGGATATTCCAACCGACTTGAAAAGCCGCATGTAAAGTAGCAATTAATAATAAACTTGTTCCAAGGAATACATGAGCAGAAGTCCAGCCTTCTACTGTTCCCATTCGCGATGAATAACTTCTTTTTCTAATCCCTAAATAAGTTAACAACAAGACAAGAAAAGCACTGAAGATACCCAAAGTATAACCTTGCCAAGTGCCTCCGTTCGCGGGTTGCTCTATTCCTTGAGTTAAATAAATCACTGCAGCAGAAACAATCAAAATTAATGATAAACTGAGGTAGCGGTACTTTTTGTATTTAAGTAAATTTTCAAACACCTTTATCGTCCCTCAACTAAGTCAACAAAGTCATTAGGACTAATTCTAATGGCTGCTCCTGTTGGACAGGCTCGAACACAGGCCGGTCCTGTTTTTAAGTCTTTGCATAAATCGCATTTGACTGCTTTTTTACCTTTATCTTTTGCTTTTGCATCGATAACAGGGTTACCTAACTCACCAGGTCCTTTACCTAAACCTAAAAACATCCAAGCAAGCAAACCTGGCTTTTTAGGCATGTCGTAACTCATTTTTATGACATCATAGGGACAGTTGGTTTCACAATTTCCACAACCAATACACGAATCATCAATAAAAACTTCACCATCATCTGCCCGATGGATGGCATCAGCTGGGCAATCTTTCATGCAATGCGGTTGTTCGCAATGGCGGCATGAAATTGGGATATGTAATCCTGCAAATGAATCCCCTTGCTCACGCTTTAAACGCGCAATACCAAAATGAGTTTCTGCACAAGCTGTCTCACAATTATCGCAAGCGACGCATAGGTTTTCATCAATCACTAAAGCATTTGTCGCCTCCCCTAGCCCTTGTTTTAATAAAAACTTATTGATATCAACTGATTCATAAACCGAACCCATTAGGTTTGATTTTTGCATTAAATCCGCTAAATCGCTTTGCAAGACTTTGATTTGGTCTTTATTGGATTTAATTAAGGTTAAAAACTGCTGTAAGTTTAATTTAAAGGCTTCAACTCGAACAGCCGCAACTGCGGTATGTGTTCGAGTTGGGTTGCCCATTAAGGCTAATTGACCAACTAGTTCTCCTGACTGCAGTTGTGTCGTCACCCGTTTGTTATGTTTTATCCCTTTTGCAAGTGAGACAGTCCCTGAACGAATAAGGTACAAGTGTTTGCCCTTTTCTCCTTCTTTAAAAAGGGTTTCATTGGCTTTAAATTCAACCATTTTAACCGTTGCAGCCAAGGCGAGCATTTCTTTTGAGGATAAATTCGGGTTAAAAGCCTCTTGCAAGGCTCTAACGGTAGATATACGATTGATGCCTTGTGCGACTTCGTCGTTTGAATTCATCAGTTTCAACATGATACGACGTGGCGTTTCGATTAAAATACAATCGTTACCAGCAATGGCGTCGGTTTTTCTTGGTCGTCCTGATAGCAGGCTCATTTCACCAAAGAACTGCCCTGCTTTTAGTTTAAAGCTCTTGCCTTCTTCCGTGGTTAGACTGACTTCACCTTCAACAATGGTATAAAAAGTATTGCTGTACTCTTCCTTTTTGAAGATTTTATCACCTGCTTTAATTAGTTTGGTGAATTTACTGTAATTCTTGGCTTTGGCCAGTTCTTGTTTCTTATTAGCCTCTTGGTAACCTTGTTCATCCAAAGCAATAACAATATTACTTTCTATAATCAATTCTCTAAATGCCAATGCATTCATGCGTTTAAACATGGGAACACGCTGTTGGTATAATTCCAAAATATCTTGAGCATCCATGACGTAAGGTAACAACTTGAATTGTTGTTCGAGCAAAGGGTGATCGGCGGGTTTGATTTCTTTGCCATGAATAAACTCAATAACATCATGACCTTGGTTCATCGCTTGTTTGATTAATGGATAACCGCCCAATGCTCCAATAATATAAAGACCTTTAACATTGCTTTGGTAATGATTGTCTAAATCAGGAATGGAATCTGGCTTGTCATTTGGAAATTCAACACCGCAAGACTCAACAAAACGACGCGGCGCAATCGCACCTAAACGGGCAATAATGCAGTCACAATTGATGGATAAATCCCCCTCGGGGGTGTCTAGCACAATCGCCCCTTTTTCATCTGCTGATTGGGGCAATTGTATTGCTTTAACATTGGTATTGTATTGACAAAAAAACTGATTTGATTTGTTGTTAATAGCCGATAAAACTGCATTTAAATTTCCTTCTTTGGCACGCGTAAATTCGTTTCTTCGGTTGATGATATAAACAGTGTTATTTTGAGCTAAACCCAAAGCATTTTCGATTGCAGCATCACCTGCCCCTACCACGACAATTGTTTTTCCCTCAAACTCATCAGGATCTTCAAGTGTATAACGCACAAAAGTCGATTCATCGTCTCCAGGCAAACCCAATTTTCTTGGATTTCCTTGCAAACCAATACTTAAAATGACATTTTCAGCAGTTATTTTTTTACCGTCTTTTAAGGTGACAGTAAAATCGGGTTGTTCACCCATAATACCGATAACTTCTTTTTCGTATTGAATATTAATACCGTTTTGTTGTACACCTTGCTCCCATGCCTGTAACACTTCTTCTCGCTTACCTGCAACAAACTCCATTGGACTTCTGAGATTTAAAAACCCCGGTTCATCCATGACATGTTTGCCCTTTTGGTATTGATAAATTGTTTTTGATAAACCAGAAAACGCCTCAAGTAAAAGATGTGCAGAAGACTCTCCATGTTCTTTTTCATAATAAGCTGCACGAGCTGCCGCACTTAACCCTGCAGGTCCAGAACCAATGATAACAACTTTGAATTTATTTTGCGGCATGAATAATAATTACCTCCCCTCATAGAAAATTTTATTCATTGTAATAGAGTTGTCTATCTCCCTCTCATTACAGTGGCTGTACATACTACCTTATACCATTAACACAAAGCAAATATTCAAAGCAAATCTTTGATGATTTATGAACTGTTTCACATTTTGAACAAAAGGCTTAAAAAGCCCTATAAACCCAAATTAAGATGATACCCAAATCCCGATAATGAAAGCAAGAATTAATACTTCCTTAACTTCTAACCTTCTACACAACTGCATAATCCAGTCGTTTTAAAAATGCTTTTGCCATCTGCCGTTTAACAAACCAACCAACTAAACCCCCAACAACTGGCGTTGTAATCGTGAATTCTGAATACCAATCTACACGTGTTTTCCCATCAATTTCAGTGAAATCCAACCAACCTTTTTTATGCACCAATGGGTGTTTTGGCACGGTTTTAATAATTTGATAGGCAAAATATTTATTAACTTGAAAATCAAAAATCCTTTCTTCAAAAGTCAGTTTAGGAGCAACAATTCGTCGAATAGCTCCTTCACCATTTGGGTTGTCATTACCCAATTTAATCATTTCACATTGCAATCCTCCTCCAGATAAAAAGCGAGAATGGTCAGAAATAGTTTTAAATACCTTTTCTATGCCTTGATTATAAGTTTTAGTTACATGTATTTTATTCATAATTGCATTCTAACAGCTCTAACAGTTGGTTTACAATTCCCCCCCCTATTTAAAATAAGAACATCTTATACTTAATATAAATAATTGTGTCTTTTGTTTATGTTTTGATTGGTATAATATGAGCACAAATTATAATTGAGCTTATTAATATGACTAAACGATCTACGCTTGCTAATGCCATTCGTGTTTTATCCATGGATGCCATTCAAAAATCAAACTCTGGACATCCTGGTGCCCCCATGGGCATGGCAGATATGGCTGAGGTTTTGTATAACGACTTTATGCACCATAACCCTAAGAATCCTCATTGGTCAAACCGCGATAGGTTTGTGTTATCCAATGGTCACGGCTCAATGCTAATTTATTCTTTATTGCATTTAACAGGTTATGACTTATCTATGGATGACATTAAAAACTTCCGTCAATTGCATTCCAAAACACCTGGTCACCCTGAGTACGGTTACACACCAGGAGTCGAAACAACAACTGGTCCTCTTGGGCAAGGCATAACCAACGCTGTTGGCATGGCTTTGGCTGAAAAATTATTAGCTAAAGAATTCAATAAAGATGGCATTGATATTGTTGATCACCACACTTACGTATTTCTAGGCGATGGATGTTTGATGGAAGGCATCTCACACGAAGCGTGTTCTTTTGCAGGGACATTAGGTCTTGGCAAATTAATTGCACTTTATGATGATAATAACATCTCTATTGATGGTGAAGTCGATGGCTGGTTTACCGATGATACAGCTAAACGATTTAAAGCTTACGGATGGCACGTTCAAGAAATTGATGGCCATGATTCAAAAGCCATTAAAAAGGCAATTAAAAAAGCCAAGAAAGTGACAGACAAACCCTCAATTATTTGCGCCAAAACCATCATTGGAATGGGAGCTCCAACAAAAGCAGGTTCGCACGAATGCCATGGTGCGCCATTGGGTGAAGATGAAATAGCTGCCACACGCTTGGCTTTGGATTGGGATGCTCCAGCGTTTGAAATTCCTGAAGAAGTATACGATGGATGGAACGCCATTGAAAAAGGCGCAAAACAAGAATCAAAATGGAATATGAAATTTGCCAAATATTCAGCTAAATACCCAGAAAAAGCAGCTGAATATACTGCGCGCATGAACAATGAATTACCCGCTGATTTTGAAGCACTTGCTACAAGCGCCATCGAAAAAGCGCAAGCAGAAACTGAGTCAATGCC
>CAMZLQ010000150.1 GCA_947311585.1 uncultured Alcanivoracaceae bacterium
CATCTGTGGAAAATAGTGACACAGCTGCGCATAATATTTGCCTTTATTCTTGAGCTTGAGTGTCGAGTCTTCAACCACTAATAGGGCTTTTTGTCTGAAACTCGATGGTTCTTCCAGTAACATGCCCATTATTTGAAGTTGTTTTTGCCTGCCGTGTTTAACGTTTTTTTTATGGGGCAAAACTTTGATATTGTCTGCATTATTCAGTTCAAATGCCAATTCCGCAGCAGTCATGAAATAATCAGCAACTAAATTATTTACACCTAAAACTTTAAGGTTTTTATCCACTTCTTTTGAGAGTTTATTCCATCCAATGGAATTATCTAAGATTCGTGCCTGGATAGTTGAGGTTTCTTTTTTATTAAAGGTCAAAACCAACAACAGAAGCAGTGAAAAAACACCTCCGCTTACCACCGCTAAATTAATCAACCTTTCATGTTTTGGCAATAAAAATGAAACCAAAATCAAGACGGGAACATAAGAAATCAACAACCAATGGACGGTTGTCCGCAACCCGTCGGCAAATAAACTGGTTATAAAATAAAATAAGGCATGTAACCCAGCTGTTAACAACACCCACTTAATGACTTTGGGTTGTTGCTTTATCTGTGTAATGCCTTTAAACCAAACAAATAGCACCACGGGTGTAATGACAATAAATTGCGAGAGGGCAAAATTGAGGTTGCTCAATTGAAATTCCCATGGGTGTCTGCGACCAAATTGGAAAACAAAAAGAGCGAAATCGTGGCGGGCATTAAAATACAGTATCGGCAATAACCCCAATAATCCAAGTGGCAAAGCGAGCATCAAAGCAGGCTTGAGTACGCGTGGTTCTTTATAATAGAGTGCAACAAAAGCGATACCTGCAAAAAACAACCAAATCCACATCCTCACATGCACATTAAGACTCATTGCCAAGAGCAATCCCAGGGAAATCCAATCTTTAATTTTGTTGTATTTAATCGCTTTAACAAAGAAATAACTCAGCCAAAGCACAAAAAACAACAGCCAAACATCAGGTAATGCCATGGTTGCAATTAAGACCAACAAGGGAATAGATAAAATTATGAGTGTCTTTTGAGCTTTAACGGCAAACTCTTTTGCCAGTAAAAAAGCCGCATAAAGCGAGCCAATAAAGCTCAAATAAGAAAATAATCGCAGGGAGAAATAATGGTTTCCAAAGATTTCTGTTCCAAGACGAATCATCCAAGGATTCCACCCGGGAACTTCTGAATAAGACCAAGCTAAATGTTGAGCCTCTAACCAATAAAAAGCTTCATCTCCAAATAATTGCATGTTAATGACTAACCAAACCTGTAAAATTAACAGGCTTAAAACAAAGATAATGCGTAGAAATGCTGGCACTTTTAGCATTCAGGGATTTTTAAGTATTTACCCGCACGAATCAGATAACGAGGTGCTTTTAATCGGTTCAAACGCGCAATTTCTTTACGACTTGTGCACCTAAATTTTCGGGCAATTTTACCTAAAACATCCCCTGATTTGACTTTATAACGGAAATAGCCTTGTGTCTCACGAAAATCGGCATCGTGCAATGACTTGGCGAGTTTCATAAACTCTCGGTCTTGGCATTTGCTGTTAAAAACTCCTTCTAAGGACTGAGGGATACGTAAATCAACATGGGCTTTTATTGTATTATCCGCTTTAATTCCTGAGTTTAAATTGCGCAATATTCTAAACCAGCCTTCGCTGCGTTGTTCTTGTCCCAAACAAATAGCCAACTCACTTAAAGAAGTGGGCTTGGCTAAATTTACGGTAATAATATCCGTGTTGATTTCTTCTAAGCTGACATTAAACCGTTCTGGGTCTTGAAAAATCAACATGGCCGCTAAAACAACGGGCACATAATGGCGTGTTTCACGGGGCAAGTCGTAATAGAAGTTTTTATCCCAAAGAGGTTTGTTTTTATGCTGCTTATTTAGTCTTCTAAAGCGGTTTTCACCCGAGTTATAAGCCGCCAATACTTTCGCCTTATCACCGTCGTATAAATTAAGCTGTTCATTAATGTAGGCAGCTGCTGCTTGTGCGGATTTTTTCGGATTAAAACGCAAGTCATAGGCGCCATCTTTACCAGATAATCCCAGGCGTCTTGCTGTGGCAGGCATTAACTGAAATAATCCCCCAGCTCCAGCACGTGAGCGAGAATGAACTTTACCGCCTGATTCTTGCGCCATAATGGCAAGAATTAAGGCTTCATCTAAAATGTATTTTTTAAAAGACGGTTGCATCTCTTTTTTTAAGAATTGGTAATATTGCCACGTATTGATTAGCTGAGGTCTTTTCCAGGTCAACCATTCATTTAATGCACCGCGTATCAGTTCATTTTTCATGTAGTTGCTTGAGAGGTGAACCTTTTTATTTCTTTTGTGCTTCTTTGGAAAACCCGAATCATTTTGAGCCAGGCTAACTTGCTCATCGGTAATAACCTCTTGGTCAACTGCTAATAAACCTCTTTCTTGCATCCATGAACTCATTTGATTATCAAATTCTTTTTTACATTCTATATCTGCGTAGCATTGTGTCATGGACTCGATGATGTCCATACTCTTAGTTGATTGCTGGTTACTTAAAGTGCTAGGCAATACCGTGTTTTCCTTTTCACTAACTTGTGGAATTTGTTGCTTTTTTATGCTTTGGCACGAGATTAATCCCAACAAAGAAATAACCGTTAATAAAATATTTTTCATGTTCGCTTTACAGACCCTATTCTCATTGTGTAATATGTTATCAACTAAATAACAGTGTTTATAAAATTCTTGATATATGAGTGTTTTAACTTCAATAAAGAAATTGATGAGATTATCGGACATCTCAAAAGAATTAACAAGTCATGAATCTGAACAATTGCATTTAGCACTGACAACCCTAATGATTGAAATGATTCGTGCAGACTTTATCGAACTGCAGAAAGAAAAAAAAATTATGCTCGATGTCATTAGTGCCAGTATGGATTTATCCAACGACGAGGCATATTCTTTAATTGAAAATGCTGAAATAAATAGTGACTTTACACTCTCATTACAGTCTCATACCTCTGTAATAAATAATTTTTTAACAACGAAAGAAAAGACAACTTTTATAAAAAATTTATGGGTTTTAGCCAATATTGATGATGAATTGCATAAATTAGAGTTTAATTTATTGAATGAAGTTGGAGAGTTACTCGGCTTCTCACAAGCCCAACTTAACCAGATTTATATTGACAATAACAAATAACAGGTAAAATTATGGATTTAACTCATTTCCTTAAAATAATGAAAGAGAAAAATGGATCTGACATGTTTCTCAGCACAGGTGCTCCCATCAACATTAAAGTGGAAGGTGTATTACAGTCGCTTGGAAGTACGCCGCTTCCAAATGGTTTAGTCAAAAAAATTGCTTATTCCATTATGGATGAAAGGCAAGTGCCACAATTTGAAAAAGACTACGAATTAAACCTAGCAATATCCCTTGCTGGTGTTGGGCGTTTTCGTGTTAATGTCTTTAAACAACGCAATGAAATCGGTATGGTTATTCGGACCATTAAAACCGAAATACCATCGGCAAAAGATTTGAAGATGCCCGAGTTATTGAATGAACTTATTTTAGAAAAACGAGGGCTCATTCTTGTGGCAGGAGCCACAGGCTCTGGTAAATCAACCACTATGGCTTCAATGATTAATCACCGCAACGAACAAATGACAGGGCATATACTAACCATTGAAGATCCGATTGAATTTATGCATCGGCATAAAAAGTCCATTGTTAATCAACGCGAAGTGGGTACGGATACACACAGTTATCACAATGCACTTAAAAGTGCTTTACGTGAAGCACCAGATGTTATTCTTATTGGTGAAATCAGGGACAAAGACACCATGGAAGCCGCCATTGCTTTTGCTGAAACAGGGCACTTGTGCCTTGCAACCATTCATGCAAACAATTCGGATCAAGCCATTGAACGGGTACTCAATTTTTTCCCAAGTGATACGCATAAAAACGTCTTGTTAAACTTGGCATTAAATATCAAAGCTATCATCTCTCAACGTTTAGTTAAAGACAAAGCAGGCAAGCGCATGCCTTCTTGTGAAATTTTGATTAATACACCGATGATTCGAGAAATGATTCGCCGTGGTGAAGTCAATAAGCTCAAAGAGGCCATGGAAGCCTCACTGGATGATGGTATGCGCACATTTGACACAGATTTATACGAACTATACAAGAAAGACATTATTACTTTGGAAGAAGCGTTGGAGAATGCCGACTCTGCTCAAGGTTTGAAAGTAAAAATCAGTTTAAATGAAGGCAGTGATGATGACATAAGTGAAATGTCTGGAATTCAAAGCAGTTCTGATAGCTTTTTTTAGGCATCTTTATTCGCATTTAGACTTCTGAGTCATTTCACGGTATAATATTTTTTCCTTGAAATGGCTCACCCAATATAAAAAGTTATGAAAATTATTATAAAACCGATTATTGCACTTGCCTTATGCCTGATGTTAGTCGCATGTAACAATTCTGAATTGACTGATACAACCGAAAAATCAGTAAAAAAAGAAAATAACCGCTACCCTGGTAAAAAGGTTTATTATCACTCAATGGATGGCACCCCAACAACAGCCGATCCCGTTCGAGCCGCAACGGTTTACACTAATTTTTTAGTGCTAAATGAGTTTGACACGCTCTATTCATACAAATATTTAAAACGTCCTTATGAATTAAAAACTAATCTCGCCACGGCGATGCCACAAGTCAGTGACGACGGCTTAACTTATACTATTACGATTAAAAAAGGAGTTAAATTTCACGACAATAAAGCCTTTGAAGGCGGTAAAGGTCGAGAAGTGCTCGCCAGTGATTTTGTTTATTCCCTTAAACGTCATTTTGACAAAAAATTTAAATCTCAAGGAGCTTGGTTGTTTTCGGGGCGGATTGTCGGTTTGGATGATTGGAAAAAACAAGGCTCAGATTATTCTCAGACAATTCAAGGCTTGCAAGCGCTTGATGACTACACCATTCAAATTAAGCTAATTGAACCCTATCCTCAATTAATTTATACCCTTGCCATGGGGTTCACTGCCTTAGTACCACACGAAGCGGTTGAGTTTTATGGCGACGAATTTGGCTCTAATCCTGTCGGTTCTGG
>CAMZLQ010000151.1 GCA_947311585.1 uncultured Alcanivoracaceae bacterium
CTGGCTCAATGCCGTGGTTGGCTCAAGGAAAATATGCCACATGCTGAATGCATTCCCGTCAGTTCCAATGCCGAGGCAGCAAAACGCGCTCAGTTTACTGATCATGCAGCCGCCATTGCAGGTTTAAGCGCTGCCACCATGTATGGATTAGAAGTATTACACCAAGAAATTGAAGACCGCAGTGATAATTCTACTCGTTTCCTCGTGATCGGCAAACAAGTGTTAGTGCCAAGTGGTGACGACAAAACCTCATTATTAGTCGCTGCAAAAGATCAACCAGGTGCCCTATTCCATATTTTGCAACCACTTAATGATTGCGGTGTTAGCATGAAACGCATCGAATCACGTCCCTCTAAACGCGGCAAATGGGATTATGTATTTTTTATCGATGTCGATGGACACAAAGACGACGAAAACATGGCAAAAGCACTCAGAATGCTAGAAAGAATTACCACAAAGCTTAAAGTGCTAGGTTCATACCCAAAATCGGTGACCTAATATTGTTGATGAATTAACAGGTAAAGCTGATCTGTAATGGTCAAGTTTTATTGGAGATATTTTTAGCCACATTTACTTAATTCTCTCACTCCTTTGTTAATAGATTCATATAACTTAGTGACCTAATGATGATAATACTTAAGGAGCTCAAAAGTAGTTTGAATAGGGATATAAAAGTAATTTAATGTAAATACTAGAATTAACAAACCATACATAAATTATTGATTTATAAACCCAACGGAATTAGATTTCGCAATCGGGTTGATTTTCAGGCAGCGCATCAACAAATGCCTGTTGAGTTAAACAATGAGTATTTATCTTTTGAATCAATGGAAAATCATTCAATGGAACTGAAAAACGGTTAGCATTATAAACTTGTGCCACTAAAAATATATCGGCAACAGTCACCGTGTTTGCGAAACAAAATTGCCCTGCACTGTTTGTTAATTGTTTTTCTATTCCTGTAAATCCTGTATTAACCCAATGAGCGTACCACTTGTCCACTTGTTCTTGCTGCCACGATTGGCTCTTTAGATACTTCAAGACCCGTAAATTGTTTAGCGGATGAATATCACAAGCAATGGAAAGAGCCATCGCTTTTGCTTGCGCTTTTTCAATTGCATCGGATGGATATAAACTAACAGTTGGATGCATCTGCTCAATGTAGTCAATTATGGCTAATGATTGCGTTAAGATTTGCCCGTCTTGAGTTTCTAATGCAGGAACTAAAGATTGAGGATTGAGTGATTTGTATTTGTCATGAAGATGCTCGCCTCCCTCTTTAACCAGATGAACCGCTTCATAGTCATAATCCAGTTGCTTAATATTTAAGGCAATTCGCACCCGATAAGCCGCTGTACTGCGCCAATAACTGTATAGTTTCATTTTCTGATTTCATAATAAAAGTTAATTTTAACATATTTTAGGCAAAAAAAACGGCTAATTAAAGCCGTTTTTTTTATCTTACAATTAATAACTATTTATTCAAAGCCATCTTTAAAGAATGCTTGATTAATAGCTGTTTGAGTAGAAGCTGCACTATTATAAGTTGTCGCATCTACTGGATTAGTCATAGTTGCAGTAGCCGTGTTGTCAATCGAACCACCTGCATCAATATCACCTTGAACCACAGTGTAAGTATAGTCTGTACAAGTGGCAATTGCACCCGGTGCTAATGTCGTTGGAGTACAGGTCAATACACCTGCCATAGAATCATTGACAACCAATGTGTCTAGTGCCACATTTCCTGTATTTTCCACGCTGACACTAAAGGTAATCACATCATTTAGATCCGCTTCACCAATATAACCTGTATCAGTTGTCAGAGTAGCGGTTTTAGTTAATGTAATTTCTGGGACAAAAACAACAGCATAATTAGGAATAATACAAAATTCTTCAATATTGCCTGTATCTACACCGGCATTATCACTGACATGTAACACCCAATCACCAGCAAATTCTGCTCCAACGTATGGTGTTAAAGGTTGTTCTGGCTTTAATACTCCACCAATTCCTGGAGAGCTTGAAGCACAAGCCGTTTCTACAGGAATTGCACTGTTGTCATCAAACACAACATCAATACCATCTTGACCACATGAATTACCACCTGGTCTATCCATTAAAGTGACAGTATTGCCTAAATGACTTAATGTAAATATTAAATCTCCTGGGTAAGTATGCCCAGATTTAACACTTGCAGTAATAGAATCTAAAGTTCCCATAGCTGCTACACTAAGGGTAACATCTACACCTGCTGCATTATTATCAGGAATTGCCACTGGCGCAGAGGTACAAAAGACCTCTACCGTAGTAAAGCTAAAAACGCTAGATTCTACATCTGCACCGTTACATGCAGATTGAGTAGCAACTTTCCAGTACAACTGGGTTGCACCAGGCAAACCTGCTGCAGCAAAAGAAGTACCTGTAACAGTTTCATCAATTAATAAGGTTGAAAAAGCTGAATCTGTAGAAACCATTAAACGATAACTGGTTGCATTTGCATCAGCTGCCCAACTAAAAGTAGGGGCAAGAACAACATTGGTAGCGAAATTAGCTGGCGCAGATAAAGTTGTTGCAGAGGTTGCACCAGCAGAATATATCACATTAAAGGCAATATCTTTGGTAATAGTTCCTACGTTTGGTAACTCTTCATCTCCAACAGCTTGTATCATGAACTGATGACTTCCCGTAACACCCGTTGCATCCACATCAAATGTAAAAGCTGTTGAACCTGGAGTAGGAGCTATTGGGTTAGTTGCAAAAGTGAAATTATTCAAAAAAGTTGCTGCCGTTGTGATTGGCGTCAATGTCACTGTATTATTGTAACCTTGCAATGAGTTTACATTGATATTACCATTTACTCCTAAATCATTCGCACAAACAGAAAATTCTAATGGTGTTGCTGCTAGAGTAAAGGTAGGGCTTGCGTATAGATTTGTCGCTTGTGCTATCATTGCCGTTTGTCCTAAACTAGGACGGTTATCAGTGAATGATGTGGCGATATTATCTAAGACAACTGAAAGTCCATTATAGTCTCCCCATTCTTGACCATTAGAAATATTAGTAGAGGTTTCAGTCGTGTATCTTTCTTCTGTTTCCCAAGTGGCACAGCCATCCAAAGAGGCTGCATAATAAAAGTCAACTCCCGTTCTGTTTGTTGAATTTCTGGTATCGTAATAGCCGATGTGTACGGTTCCATTTTCACCCACTTTAATCCAAGGATGGAATCTATCCACAGTTAATTCATCAGCTGTTGGGTGTGGATGAGGACACATACTCCAAGTTGCACCAGCATCAGTAGATTTCGCTACATTAATCCATGCATGGTTAGCTGCTGCTCCACCATTGGTACTTTGATCTGTTTGATCCGTCCAGGCTACATAGATATTGTTATTATTGACATCGACATCAGCAGAAGTATAAACAAATGCATTTCTTGATTCCATTGCAGGAATTGGGAAATCGAATGTGTCATTCAATGGAGCTACCTGAATGCCAGTAGCCCATGTATCACCACCATCAGTGGATTTGAGTAGTCTAATACCTGCTCCTGCTGCAGTAGAGGGATAAAAATAATAAACATTACCATTTGTATCTGTTGTTAAATCACTTCCGATACCTACAGGCTCAGAATTAAATGAAGTTGTAGGTGCCATGGTAAGACCCATGTCTGTAGACTTTGTGAACTTTTGTATATTGCCATCATGCCAAGATAAATAAATATTATCTTTATAAGGGGAAGACGGTGAACGATCCACATGAATCATTTCTTTATCGCGCCCACCAGTTGTTTGATTTTGCATAGGAGCCCATGTGTGTCCTTGATCGGTAGAACGAGACCAGCGAATCGCTGTATCACTTGCTAAGTCCGCCTGATAAACAATTGAGCCATCTGATGACCAGTCAACAGCAGGGTCACAACAACTTGATGGATTAACTTGAGATAGAGTCCATGTAACACCGCCATCATCGGACCAATACATTCTTTGCCCACCTGAACCGTTTGAACCTGCAACACAATTCAAAGCATTTGTTGGATTGCATTCAATCGTTACCTCATTACCATTAATTCCCGTTTCTAGTGGTGTTTCACTTGAAGCTGCTTTTACGGATACTGGAGTGGAAACACCATAGGATTCTTCTGGATGATAACCTATTCCTAAGCCTTCTTTATTCCAAACACCATCGACAAGAAGCCCGCCGTAGTTAATTTGAAATAACTGTAATAGTGAACGTGGGTACAATTCTTTGTATTGAGGGTTGTTTTTTCTAAACTCTACTTTAAAAAATAAAGGAACATTGGATAAGTATTGATCGTTTTTAGGTAAGACAGCTAAATCTGCTTTGGTTAATTGATAGTTCCTATCATCCCAAGGACCTAATTTTTCAAGTGCTGCATAATCAACGGATTGATCAACGCCTTTGCTTTGTATGATTTTTGCATGTGTTACTGTTACAAACACTAATGCAAGTAATATTAATAAATTTTTCATTTTACCTCTCTTTAAAATTTCACCTTTTAAAATAATTTTAACCCCTTTATTTTTAGTATATAAATTATTAAATATTAGTGGCTAATAACTTTATTGGTATAATAAAGTTTCAAGAATAGAATCTTATCAAATTAAAGCATCAAAATAAATAAATTTTCAATTTTTGTGTCATGTTTATTCAGGGTAGTTATTCACATTCCCATTCCGCCAGGCATTTTTCCGCCCATACGTTTCATCATGCGCATCATGCCTTTACCTGAGAATTTTTTCATCATTTTTTGCATCTGATTAAACTCTTTGAGTGTGCGTGTTACGTCTTGAATGGTGTTGCCTGAACCTTGTGCGATGCGGCGTTTTCTTGAGCCTTTTATCAGTTGTGGGAATTTTCGTTCCTTTTTAGTCATGGAATTGATTATTGCAACTTTCTTTATGGTTAATTTATCATTAACTTGATTTTTAACCGAATCGGGTAAGTTGCCCATGCCTGGTAGTTTATCCATCATTGCAGACATACCGCCCATGTTTTGCATTTGTTCTAACTGCTCTTTAAAATCCATCAGAGAAAAACGCTGCCCTTTTTGTACTTTCTTGGCTAGCTTGTCCGCTTTTTTCTTATCAACCTTTCTCTCAATCTCTTCAACCAGAGTTAAGACATCGCCCATTCCTAAAATACTGGATGCAATTCGGTCAGGATGGAAAGGCTCTAAAGCCTCCATCTTTTCGCCAACACCCATAAATTTAATGGGTTTGCCAACAATACTTCGCACTGATAACGCCGCACCACCGCGTGCATCACCATCTAATTTGGTTAGTATAACACCAGTCAACTTTAAAACTTCACCAAAGGCTTTGGCTGTATTTGCCGCATCTTGACCTGTCATGGCATCAACAACAAATAAAGTCTCGATTGGATTCAAGCTTGTTTGCATGCTCTTAATTTCAGCCATCATGGCATCATCAACGGCTAAACGCCCTGCTGTATCGACTATTAATACATCAAAAAACCCTTTTTTAGCTGCTGCCACTGCATTTTGACCAATAGAAACCGGATCATCTATAACCGTTGAGGGGAAAAAAGTAGCTCCCACTTGGTCTGCTACTGTATTTAATTGTTCAATAGCTGCTGGACGATAGACATCAGCACTCACTACCATGACTTTTTTCTTTTCTCTTTCAATAAGATACTTAGCAAGTTTGGCAGTCGATGTGGTTTTACCTGCCCCTTGAAGACCTGCCATTAAGATAACTGCTGGAGGTTGTGCTGATAAGTTTAAGCCTTCACTTGTTGAGCCTAATGTATTGGTCAATTCTTCTTTTACAATTTTAATTAAGACTTGATCGGGCTGCAAACTGGTTAATACGTCTTCGCCAATGGCACGGGTTTTAACTTGCTCAATAAATTCTTTTACAACAGGCAAAGCCACATCTGCCTCAAGTAAGGCAATGCGCACTTCCCGCAAGGCATCTTTGATATTATCTTCAGTTAAAGTGGCTTGTCCTTTTATCTTTTGTATCGATTTAGCTAAATTGTCTTTTAAATTATCAAACATGAGTTATTCTTTTCACTTGGTATTTTTGAAGTGCTTCATTATAATGCTTGGTATGACTAAATCACAATCAAATTTAAAACAAAATTTATGCTTGGCTTAATCCTTATCTCTGCATTATTCTATATTTTGTGGACAACTCCGTTTAAAAAAGCAGCAATTAGCCATTATTCGATTATTGTTGCGTGGATTATTCACGCTGTAATTTGTTACAACAATTTATTTGATGAAAATGGTTGGATGCTCAATATTTCAAATTCCATCTTGTTAGTCTCCTGGCTTGCTGTACTTGTCGTGTTATTTTTTAAACTTAAAAGTCAGTGGATTAAAATACCCATAACATTTTTTGCATTGTCTTCATTTCTACTTATTAACAATCAACAAACCACCCTGTCCCACAAAGAATTTTCATGGCAATTGGACTTACATATTAGTTTATCCATGTTGTCTTATGCCATTTTAGTCGTTGCCACTTTGTTTGCCATTTCGCTTTGGGTACACATTAAAAGGATTAAAAACTCACAATTTAATGGCCAAAACATCATGTCTGTGATGGAGGAAGAAAAGAAACTCTTTCAACTCATAATATTGGGTTGGTTGATATTAACGACTTCGTTGCTATCGGGTGTAATTTTTATTGAGAATTTCATGGCTCAACACTTAGGACATAAAGTGGTATTTTCATTGTTAGCGTGGTTTACCTTTGGCTTGTTAATTTTGGGACGTTTAAGTAAAGGTTGGCGTGGAGAAAAGTTAATCATACTCACTATTGTTGGTATGTTTTCATTGGCTACAGGATATTTGGGCAGTAAAATCGTAATGGAATGGATTTTATAACATGAATGATGTTCCGCTGAGTTTCTTATTTACCATACTAGTTATCTTAGTTTTTTTATCTGCTTTTTTTTCCAGTTCCGAAACTGCCTTGATGACACTCAACCGCTTAAAGCTAAAAAATAAAGCGAAAACCAGTAAATCAGCGCGTTTAGCGCAAAAATTACTTGAAGAACCTGACCGCCTTATCGGTTTAATACTAATTGGCAATAATTTTATCAATATCGCTGCATCAACTATCGCCACAATCACCGCATTTAAAATCGCTGCCGACCATGGCTTGAGTCCAGAAGCTACAGCCGCCTATGGTACCGTTTTATTAACGCTAGTTATATTAATTTTTGCTGAAGTTACTCCAAAGACTTACGCTGCTTTACACCCAGAGCGCATTGCTTTTCCTGCTGCTTTTGTTCTTACACCATTGTTAAAAGTACTCTATCCGCTTGTGTGGGGAACAAACTTGATAACCAACGGAATTTTACGTTTATTGGGTGTACCAAAAGATGTTGCCGAACAAGCTCTTTCACGAGAAGAGTTACGCACCTTAATGATGGAAAACCACAACATCAGACCCGATACTAAACACAAAATGATGATAAATGTACTAGATCTTGAGCACATTGATGTTGATGACATTATGGTGCCTCGCAACGAAGTTGTCGGTATCGACATCACTGATGATTGGGACGATATATTAAATCAATTAGTCAATACTTACCTGACACGTTTACCCGTTTGGAAAGAAGATATTAATGATGTTATTGGTATCTTACATATCCGAACCATTTTGCCGCAATTATCAAAAAACTCACTCAATCTTAAAGGTTTACGCCAGGTTCTTCGCAAACCCTATTTTGTTCCAGAAGGGGCAAATTTGACTAAACAATTACAAGAGTTTCAACGCAAAGAACGACGAATGGGGCTTGTGGTAGATGAATATGGCGAGATTCAAGGCTTAGTCACTATTGATGACATTCTTGAAGAAATTGTGGGTGATTTCACCTCCGAACCCAAAAACCGTGGTCGTCATATCGTAAACAAAAGAGACAATGAATTTATTATCGATGGCCGCATCCAAATTCGTTCACTCAACCGCCGATTGCAATGGGATTTACCCTTAGATGGCGCTAGCACATTAAGTGGTTTAATTACCGAATATTTAGGTGACCTACCCAATAAACAAACCGCCATGAGAATTGGCAACTACCAAATCACTATCTACAGCGTAAATGAAGACAATGTTGTTGAAAAAGCACTAATAAAGCGTATTGAAGATAGGCAAGAGTAATTAAGCTTTACTTTTTTATACAATTTCATCAGCTAACTATGACTAAATTATTAGCAATAAGGTAAAATCCACCTTTCTAAACACACTGCAACCTTATGAGTCATTCAGAAACTGGTTTAAGTTACAAAGATGCTGGCGTCGATATTGATGCTGGTAATGCCTTAATAGAAAAAATAAAACCCGCTATCAAATCAACCAAACGACCTGGTGTCATGGGCGGTATTGGAGGCTTTGGCGGTTTATTTGATTTATCCTCTTTAAATTTAAAGAACCCTGTATTAGTCTCAGGCACAGATGGTGTGGGTACAAAGTTGAAACTGGCTAATATGATGAATGACCATTCAACCATTGGCATCGATTTGGTCGCTATGTGTGTTAATGATATTATCGTGCTTGGTGCAGAGCCTTTATTTTTCCTTGATTATTATGCCTGTGGCAAACTAGAAACAGATGAAGCTGTCGCTGTTATTCAAGGCATTGCCGATGGTTGTAAGCAATCGGGTTGCGCGCTTATTGGTGGAGAAACGGCCGAAATGCCTGGCATGTATAGTCAAGGCGATTATGATTTAGCTGGTTTTGTAGTAGGCGCAGTTGAAAAAGGAAGTGCGATTACTGGTGAAAACACACAAGAAGGTGATGTTATTATTGGCATTGCCTCCTCTGGTCCTCATTCCAATGGTTATTCCCTTATTCGTAAAATTTTAGAAGTAAATGACACTGATTTAACTGAAAAGCTAGGCGATAAAACAATCGGAGAACAATTATTACAACCGACTCAAATTTACGTTAAACCTTTACTGCAACTACTTGATTCTGCTGTAGAAGTTAATGGCATTGCACACATTACAGGCGGTGGTTTGATGGAAAATATATCCCGTGTTATCCCTGAAGATTTAGCAATAACCATAGACTTAAATAGTTGGCCTTGTGTTGACATATTTACTTGGTTACAAGAAAAAGGCAACTTATCTGATGCCGAAATGCTGCGCACCTTTAACTGCGGCATTGGCATGACAGTTATCATCAACAAAAATGATGCCAAAGATTGTTTAAACTTCATTAAAGAATCTGGCTTAGATTGTTGGGAAATTGGTACAGTAAGAAAATCTGAGTCAGGTAAGGATGATGTCGAATTCATTTAAAATCTGTGTATTTATCTCAGGTACTGGTAGTAACTTAGACTCAATCATAAAAAAACAGAGCTTATATAACTACGAAGTTGTATTAGTGGTCAGCAATAAAGCGGATGCCAAAGGTTTAGATTATGCAAAAAAAGCCAACATTCCGATTTATACCTTCAAATGGGATAAAAAAGATACGGATTTAACCCTTGTTCAACATCAGATAAAACAACACCAATGTGACTTAATTGTATTGGCTGGTTTTATGCGAATATTACCTGAAGGCTTTATCAATGCATTTGAAAATAAAATAATTAATATCCACCCTTCTTTGTTACCAAAGTACAAAGGACTGCATACACATCAACAAGTTATTGAGAATAAAGACCAAACACATGGTGCTTCGGTTCATTTTGTTAATGCTGAACTTGATGGTGGAAAAATTATCTCTCAATCGGTAATTAATGTTGAAAACAATGATACAGTTGAGAGCCTTGCTAAGCGATTACTGTTCAGGGAACATTCACTTTTGCCTCATACAATAGCCTTAATAGGTCAAAATCGTGTACAATGGCAAACCAATACCCTCTACTTTGACCATAATAAATTAACTAACCCGATAATTATTAATGATTAAAAAAATACTTACAGTACTAATATTTGCAACTTTAAACGTTTCTGCAATGGATTTATTTAAAGCCGAATATAAAGTTTTTAAAGATGGTAAAGAAATTGGTACCAGCAGTATTGAGTTAACTAAAGACGATCCTTTTTATAAGATTACCGACAGAACCAATGGCACTCATGGCATGGCTTCTTTGCTTGGCTTCAAACGAACAGAAGAGACTTTGTTTACCAATAGTGGCATTCAATTTCATCCAGATTTCTACAAAATGAAACAAAAAGTCGCTTTCAACAAACGTCAATCGGATTACCAAGTGGATAATGAAACCCAAATGGTCTATGGCAAGCACAAAGGTGATGACTGGCAAATCAAAACACCCCCATCATTTTTAACACCTAATCTTGTTTCATTAAAATTATTTCAAGATGTTTGTTCAGGAAAAACGAACAATCTAAACTATAAAGTATTAAAACGCGGTGAAGTTGTCGATTATAAATTTAAAATTACTTCCAAAAAAGACAACATCATTGAAGTGGACAAAATACACTCCAAACCCTCAAGAGTGACCAAAACATGGTTGGACAGCTCTCAACATTGCTTGCCAGTAAGAACCTACCACAAAGAAGGCGACGACGACGCACTAGAAACTAAAATAAAAAACGTGACATTTTATTAATCATCCTTTGATTTTTCATTGAACATACTGAGTCTGAGAATACTGAGACTAACAAGCACAACAACAAAGACATAACCATTAAAAATCGATTCAAAGAATAATGCCGAAACTAACCAAGTCAATCCGTAAGATAGACTGATAACAGCCGAGATATTCAATACCACAACATGGCATATAAGTTCAAAGACTATCCAGAATATAACATCACCAAAAAGATAAATAATAACTTCTAACATTCTATTATTTTAACATTATCTCAATTCAAGCTAAATAGGCTATTAGTCACATAATTTTTAAGTATGCAGAAGAATAATATGATTTATATCATGAAATAAGTTTTCAAATTGGTTAAAATTAACCCATGAAAGCCTTTCTCAATAATAAACCCTTTGATATTCTTCAAGGTGAGAGCATTTTAGATTTCTCTCGCCGTCAAGATGTTGCTATCCCGACTTTATGCGATGCACCCCAACTTGAAGCTTATGGCTCATGCCGAGTGTGCAGTGTAGAGGTGGCTCTTGAGAAAGATGGTCAAACCAAAGTTATGGCATCGTGTCATACGCCTATTAGCGAAGGCATGCGTATTTATACCGATAGCAGTAAAATCAATAAACTGCGCAAGAATATTATTGAACTCGTACTAACCGATCACCCTTTAGAGTGCTTGACCTGTGAAGTTAATAATAATTGCGAATTACAATCCGTTGCCGCAGGAGTGGGTATTACCGATGTGCGTTACCCCAAAGGAGCTAACCACCGTCATTACTCCAAAGATTTAAGCCATCCTTACATGACTTCAGAGTTATCCAAGTGCATTAATTGTTACCGTTGTGTTCGTGCCTGTGATGAAGTTCAAGGGCAATTTGTGTTAAATATGTCGGGCAGAGGTTTTGATAGTCATATTATTTTGGGTGATGAACAAAATTTTATGGAATCCGATTGCGTCAGTTGTGGAGCCTGTGCACAAGCCTGTCCTACTTCCGCCATTTCGGATGTCTTTCAATCCAAATCCATGCGTTTTAGTGAGAAAACGCAGACCATTTGCACTTATTGTGGGGTTGGTTGTAATTTAGAAATTGCCACACGTGCAGGTGAGATTTTAAGCATTCAAGCCAGCAAAGATGCACAAGTTAACCAAGGTCATACCTGTTTAAAAGGTCGTTATGCTTTTGGTTTTTATAACCACCAAGACCGATTACGAACGCCATTAATACGCAAAAATGGTCAATTAATTGAATCTACATGGGATGAGGCTTATGAGTTTATCGCTAATAAACTCAAGCAGTATAAAAAGCAATACACTGCACATTCCATTGCAGGCATTACCTCTGCCCGCTGCACCAATGAAGAAAATTATTTGATGCAAAAGTTTATTCGCAGTGTTGTAGGAACCAACAATATCGACTGTTGCGCACGAGTGTGTCATTCTCCAACTGCATTAGGCATGCAAAACACATTTGGAACAGGGGCAGCAACTAATTCAATTGAAGACATAGAACAGACCGACTGCATCTTAGTTATTGGTGCAAACCCAACCGAATCGCACCCAGTCACAGGGGCTAAGTTAAAACAATTTGCCATGAAATCTGGCACCACCATTGTCATAGACCCGCGTCAGACAGAATTAGCAAAATATGCCACTTACCATTTAGCCCCTCGTCCAGGGAGCAATGTCGCCTTACTCAATATGATGATGTATTTCATTATTAAAAACGATAAAGTCGATAATTCATTTATCGAAAATCGTACCGAAGGTTTTGGCGACTTTAAACAGGGCATTAAAAATATCGATATAGATGAACTGGCTCAAATTACTGGGGTTGATAAAAACTTAGTCGAAAAAGCCGCAATTGCCTATGCTACAGCCAAATCTTCCATGAGTTTTCACGGTTTGGGAGTCACAGAACATTCGCAAGGCACAGTCACGGTCGAATTAATCGCCGAACTCGCCATGATTACGGGAAATATAGGACGAAAAGGCGTAGGCGTTAATCCACTTCGTGGGCAAAACAATGTGCAAGGTGCCGCTGATATGGGTGCACAACCGCATCAAGGAGCGGGTTATTTAGACGTTAGCAATCCTGAAATACAACAGCTTTATAGTGATTTTTATCAATCGCCCTCACCTACCGATAACGGCTTAAAAATTCCTGAAATGTTTGATGCTGCTCTTGAAGGCAATCTTAAGGCTTTATGGGTTATGGGCGAGGACCTTGTGCAAACAGACCCTAATACACAAAAAGTAATTAAAGCACTCAAAAAACTCGACTTACTTGTTGTGCAAGAATTGTTTATGACTGAAACGGCAAAAATGGCAGATGTGGTTTTACCTGCTTCATCTTTTTTAGAAAAAAATGGCACATTTACCAATGGTGAACGTCGAATTCAACGGGTTAATCAAGTTGTAGAGCCATTAAATGGAACAAGACCTGATGGGCAAATTGTTTTAGATATGATGAACAAAATGAATTCAAACAAATACCCTGCTGAATATCACCCTGATTGGGTACTTGATGAAATTGCACAAATAGTCCCTTTCTTTGCTGGTGTTTCTTGGGAAAAACTCGGTAACAACGGAATGCAGTGGCCCGTTACTAAAGAGGGCGAGCAAACGCGAATTTTACACCAACAAGAGTTTAAGCGCGGTTTGGGGCGATTTAAATACAAGCCCTTTGTTGAATCCAATGAATTAATCCAATACAGTAAAAAATTTCCTTATATTTTAACAACCAATCGAAAATTGGAACATTACAATTGTGGAGCCATGACACGCCGAACGGGAAATATAGAGTTACTTACACAAGATGTACTGCTAATAAACCCAAAAGACGCTAAGGACAACTTGATTCAATCCGGAGACATGGTTTGTGTTATTTCTCCACGAGGAAAAGTTGATATTCGCGCAGAAGTCACAGATGAAGTCAATAGTGGCGTAATGAGCACGACTTTTCACTTCCCTGAGATTATGGTCAACAACCTCACCTCTGATGAACACGATAAGGATGCCAAATGCCCAGAATACAAAGTTGTTGCTGTTAAAATTCGCAAATCCAAAGGCAAATATGCTGCCATGTCAATGTAATGGCTTATTTCAACAACCCTTTTAAATCCAGTTTTTGGAAAAACTTACTCGACAAAAAAATTGGTCGAACAATAGACATGATGTCTTACATCAAGCAAAGCTTGATGGCAATTATTACCATGCTGTGCTTTTTCTTTACTTGGAACTACTTTATCCCTATCCAAAACCAAGTCATTTTTTCAGCCATTGCTTCGAGTACATTTCTCACCTTTATCTCGACCAGCATCTACGATTCGTTAAGTCGAAAAATTATTGGTGGTCAAATCGTTGGGATTTTAGTGGGTTTAAGTCTCTGGTATATTATGCATCATTTTTTTGATTTGTTACCAAACTACCACAATGAAATTTATATGGTCTTTTTGTCATTATCTGCAGGTATTGCGTTTTTCTTTATGGCTATATTTAATTTTGAACACCCTCCAGCTGCAGGAACTGCAATGGCTTTTGTGTTCAAACCCGAAACACCAATAATTGCCGATATATTGTTTATTATTGTATGCTCGTGCTTTTTAGGCTTTATTCATTATTTTATAAAGAAAAATAAACTTATTGAGGATTTGGAAGGCAAAGACAAAAGAACAAAACTACTGAGTAGATTGCCGCACATTTCTTTCTTTAAAAGAAGAAAAAAACTATAAACAATCCTGTTAACTATTTAAAATAAGTTAATGAATTATCAAAAAATAATAAATGATATCTATAAAATTGTTTCAAAAGAAAACAACTCTGGCTCCCTAGCTAGCTATATTCCTGAATTATCAAAAATAGATGCTGAAAAATTTGGAATATGTCTTACCACTACTGACTCTCAAGAATTTCACATTGGGGACTCATGTGAAAAGTTTTCGATACAAAGTATTGCAAAGATTTTTTCGCTAATTATGGCATACCGACATATAGGTGACGTAATATGGGAACGAGTTGGAGTAGAGCCCTCTGGAACATCATTTAACTCATTGGTTCAGTTGGAATCTGACAAAGGAATACCTCGAAATCCTTTTATCAATAGTGGTGCATTAGTTATTTGCGATATACTTATTTCTCATTTAACGAATCCTAAAGAAGATTTTTTAAAGTTCATGAATACCATCTCAAATAATACTGCTATCAATTTTTCAAAAAAAACCGTTCATTCAGAGAAATCAGTTGGTTATCGAAATATTGCTTTATGCAATTACATTAAATCTTACGGTAACATTGAAAATGAGCCCAAAATTGTTTTAGATTTATATTTCAACATCTGTTCTATAAAAATGAATTGCAAAGAATTAGCCAAAGCCTGTTTATTTTTAGCCAATAATGGTAAAACACTTTCAATCCAAGAGAAAATATTAAATTCAAGTCAGACTAAAAGAATTAATGCCATCATGCAAACCTGTGGCTTTTATGATGAATCAGGTGAGTTTTCCTTTAAGGTTGGGCTACCAGGAAAAAGTGGTGTTGGTGGAGGTATTATAGCTATCCATCCTAACAAATACAGTATAGCCGTTTGGAGTCCAAAATTGAATGCCAAAGGGAACTCATACCGTGGGATGAAATTCCTTGAACTACTGACCACACGTTTGCAATCCTCAATTTTTTAAATATTAAGGTAAATACCAACAGCAAGTCCAATTAAAATAAGTCCCATAACGATTGGAATAATGACATTTTTTGCTGGTGTATTACTCTTAGTGGCTGAAATTGCCTTTTTAGGCTTGCTAGTTTTTGGAGTTTTGAATATTAAATCGACAGAACCCAAACCAATCTTATCGCCATCGCCTAGGTAGGCTGAAAGTTTCTTTTGCCCATTAATAATGATTCCATTAGTTGAAACCAAATTAACAATCTTCCAACGACCTCTTTGGTGAATGATTTGAGCATGACGATTTGATACACTGGAATGTTCAATGACAATGTCACAGTTCGAATCTCTACCAATCTCCCACCCAGATGCTTCATCGAAGTCAGAAACAGGTAATTCAAAAATTTGTTCAGCTGCATTTTCAGAAAAACAGTGTAAACACGTCATTGTAGAATCTGCTGGAGTGACATCTCTTTTTAATCCAGTTTTAAGAGCTTCTATTTCTTTAGGATCCATCATTCGTGTTCCATCAACTGAACCCGTTTCCTCTACCCAACTGGCAGGTATTTCTTCTTCTGAGTGTTTTACTGCTTCTTTCACTTTAGATTCTTGCTTTACTTTAACTTCTTCTTTTTTAAAGGTTTCTTTTGAAACTACAGGTGTTTCTTTTTGTTTTGTCTCAATTACTAGTTCAGTTGTTTTATTAACTTCACTTTGCTCAGAATTGTCAATTATTGGTCTTTGTTTTTCACTCGATTCATCTTTTATTGAGCCAACAACCTTTGTTCTATCATCACGTTCTTGTTTATTGGGAAGACTAGCAGTAACTAAAATTTTCAACTGGTGACTTTCAAGTTTAACAACATCTCCATTAACCAGTTTGGTTGCTTCTTCAATACGAATACCATTGACAAAAGTTCCATTACTTGAATTTAAGTCTTCAATGATTAATTCTTTGTCAACAACATCAAATTTTGCGTGCGTGCGCGATATTTTCTTATCATCAATTTTGATATCACATGCATCACTGCGTCCTATTGAAAGCTCATTTGTTATAATGTATTTTGTTCCATCATCAACTTGAACTGAATATGTTAACTCAAGGTTAAAACCACCTACTATTGTCTTATCATCATCTTGAACTTGCATTTTTTTCTCTTTGTGTTAAGTGTAAAATTAGTCATATAGAACTATAAATAATTATCAAATTATACCGTGGTATTGGTTTATTATGAACCTTGTATGCGTTAAATATTTATAACTACATCATAAATGTTAATAATACTAAAAGCAACAGTGGAACAATAATGAAAAAAAGCAACTCAATAAGAGTCGGTTTCACCTCTTTTGTGCCTTCACTTTTTGTCTTGAGCATTTTAGGTACAACAGCTTTAACTTTTAGTTTTTCAATTTTTACTGTTGCCTCATTATCAATTAATAGTTTTGAAATCTCTATCGCATTGCCCGTTTGTGAATCAAATTTTCTGATGACATTAGCCTCAATAACTTCATTCTCATTAGTGCTATCATCAAAGCTTTTAATACTTAGCAATGTTATATTGTCTTTACCGCCTAGTTGTACAGCAGAATTGACTGCATGGCGAGTAAACTCTTCTAACTCACTTGATTTTTGCAAAGCCTCTATCATGGCTTTTTCTTTGTAAATTTCATACAACCCATCGGTTGCAAGCAATAAAATTTGATTTTTTTCCAAACTGCCCTTGTTGGTTGATACATCGAGTATATCTTTATCAACACCCAACGCTTGTGAGATAATATTCTTGTCAGGGTGTGTGCTCATGTCTTCAAATTTTATGTGACCATTTTCCAGCAACAACTCCACATAAGAATGGTCTCTTGTAATTTGTTTTAACTCACCATCCCACAAATAAACACGGGAATCGCCAACCCAAGCCACTTCGTAGTCATTACCATTAAACAAGACGGCAACAACGGTGGATGCCATGCCTTCTTTTTGTGGGTTTTTGTTTAATTCTTGCTGTATTTTTTGGTGTGCGAGTTGAATGGAATCAACCAATGATACGCCATTTTTTATTTGTTTTTGTATTTCCTGACAGGTTATTTTACTGGCAACTTCGCCCCTATCCAGTCCACCCACGCCATCAGCCACAATAAACAGACCGAGTTCAGCATCAATCAAAAAACGGTCTTCATTGTTTTGTCTTTGTCCAATATGGGTTTCGGCATAATGATTCATTATCTTCACCTATGGCAATTTATTTAAAAAAAGTTTTGCTAGCGTTTGAAACTGAGAAGGATAAAATTTATCTTCTTTATCAATGGCATTAAATAGTTTATCAAGCATGGCTTCGTATTTATTAAAGTCATTTAAATCCAGTGAGAGTGTTTCAACAGCATAAAACAATTGTTCTGCGCTCGAATAATCTCGAAAATAGCCTTTACTGGCATCTAATAACAGTTTTTTTCTAAAATTCAACTTCTGTTGTTTGCTGTATTTTTTCTTTACAAAACTCGAGGAAAGTTTTTGTAATTCTTGTTGCAGAGCTTGTGCTGCATTAAGCAATGATTGCTTATTATTAACACTCGATCGATGAAAATCTTTTAAAAGGGTTTTAAGCTTTGATGCACTCTTGGTGGATAATGAATCCACAACAGAAATCAAAACAACTAAAGAGGAGTCATCCAGTCTGACCGTTCCTGCGGGAACATTGTTGCTGTTTCTTTCAACAGGCCAGCGACTTACCGCCATCGAACGGTGGCAGGAATGGCATTCGTAAAAAGATAATTCAGGAAAAAAGCCGTGGGCGGTATACTGTTTGGTTGTCAGTAATGCTAATTGTTCATTCGCTTTAAAAACCAATCCTGTTAGCCACATATTGACACTGCGAATAGAACCTTTACGCTTTTCATAATCTGCATCGACTTTGTAATGTGCGGGTTGATTTTGGGTAAAGGATTCCAGTTCAAAACTTAAACGAGGGTGCCCTGCTGCCATAATTCGGTGAGTGGCAAATTTATTGGCTGTGCCTAAGTGGCAAGACAAGCATAATTTGGCTCTGTCCTTTGGCTTTTCTGATGGATACAAACCCAATGCAATATTTTTTTCATGTGTTGCTCCAGGTTCTTTGTGATCTGACAGCCACTTTTGGGCACCGCCATGACAGGCTTCACAAGCCACACCGTCACTGATTTGAAATTTCTTACCTCGTTTTTCCACAGGGATATTATCGGCATGGCAATCCAAACATATTTTGGCGGTGTGGGCACTTTTTAAACCCAGTTTTGCTGCTATTTTTTTGGAGGTGGGTTTCAAAAGGGTTTTATAGGCTCCGGAATGATCATCGTATTGCAACCATGTGCGGTACTCATTCAGCATCACATTTTCTTTTTTATCTTCCACACTCTTGCCGTGACAAACTCCACTTGAGCAGGTTGCAACGCCCATGTGTTTTTCTGAGGCATATTGTGGCAAAGTTCCAGCATTTACATTAATTACTATAACTAAACTTATGATTAAAAAAGAATTTATTTTCATTGCTTTTCTACAAACCATGGTTTTCCATCTTCATCTAAGTACATCCGACGCATTTCTTCTAGATTTAGCGGTCGAGAACCTCGTCTTCCAAACACCGCCACCTGACCACCTGTTTCATCCACGCCTCGATCTCTTTCTAAACCACGAGACAAGGAATAAGCAGGTGATTTTGTCGGATAACTGGCAATAAATAATGGATTTGGTTCAGGACTAAAGCCATAGAATTTCGGTTGCAAACTGGGTGAAGTCAGTTGAATGATTTTTAAACCACCTTCGCCATCGGCAACATAAGCAAATAAAGACGCATTGGTGGTGGCTACCGTCACATCATAGGCATTGACAATTTTGCCATCGGCATTGTAGTTTTGAAGCAACTTCATTTTGGCAGGATTTTTAATATCAACAATGGCAATGCCATCTTTACCATTGGCAACATAAGCGTATGTTCGTGCTAAATGTAACTTGCGAGCTGAGTCCAAAGCAATGGTGTTGTTTGCCACTAAAAAGGCTTGTTCGGGATTGGTCACATCTATGGCTTTTAGACCCTCAGCATCGGTCACCATTAAATACCTAAATTGCAATTGTGCGGCTTGAGGTTTGTTTAAAGCGATACTTTTGATAAATTTTGGCTCAAGTGGTTGATTGAGGTTTACTATAACCAATGCATCATTGGTGATAACGTATCCGTAGTATCCACCTAAGGTCATGTATTTTGCACCCTTAAGAACACCGTTGGCATTCCAAGTCACCGCACGTTTGATATTATTATTGAGTGGGTCGGCATCGGAAAAAGTGTTGATGTCAAACAATACTAAACCTTCCTCTGCATCTGTTACCAGTGCGTAGTTATAGATTGGGTGGAAAGGTTGTTCTTGATTAACCTCACGCATCAACTTGCCTTTATTGCGATCGGGATGTATGGGTTGATTGGTTGGTAACACGATGCAAGTGGCATTGGTCGTCTTGATATGGGCATCCTGACCTAAAGGACTGACGGGTGCGGATACGATGCGTTGCGAGAAGCCTTTATTAGCAATGGAGGCAACATCATACACTTGCACGCCTTTTTTGCCTTCGGCTACATAGAGGTATTCACCTCGTAACTGTAAACAATTAACAGCACCAGAACTGTGAGCAAAACCTTGTTCCAATACCTGTGCTTTGTCTTGGTGTTTTTTATAAAAATCAGGATAGGCATAGCGTTGCAAATAACTGCCAATAACCGCTTGAGGCTCTTGCCATTCGGTCACTTCAACGCCAGTAATATGCCCTTCACCACCCAACCAAGCATAATGCCCAATAAAGTCAACAAAACGAGTTCCATACATTAATAATTGTGCCATGATGGCGTTGTTATCGTTGGTTGCCGATAAGTGGCAGTCATCACAGGTTTTGGTTTCTGTTTTTCTTACCGTGTGTGGAAAATGCGGATTAAACGCTTGCGAACTGTAACCGCTGGCTGCCACAGGTGGTTGCTGCATGTATATTTTTTCACGATTGGCATTGGTTGAGGATAAAACCAAAGCAGAAGTCGAGCGAACGGGAGCAAATTTTCCACCTTTGGCAGTTTCGCGTTTTCCAATTAAAAACATTTGGTCACGAGCCACTTGTGGATTGTAGGTGGCAAAATTTCGTGTTGATTCACCTTCGTAATGGTGGCGTTCAGTTTTAGCATTGGCTTCAATGGGTAAATGGCAGCCGCCACAACTGGTGGTCCACGAAGTATGACAGGCGTAACATTCCATGTTGTCATAGGAGTGTGCCCAGTCTTCTTTGGCAACTTTGTCACTGCCCCACTCTTGGGTTTTTGTGTCACGGCTCATGGTTTTGGCTTTGGCGGCTTTTGGGTTAAAATGCGAACTTTTTGGGTCAACCGCATCTTTAATCAAGCTCACTTTCCATTCCAACTCCGAATCCATCACTGAACGTTGTATCAGTTCATCGCCTATCCATTCAAAGCGTTTTTTGCCATCAGGATTACGAATAGCCGACAAATCCATACCACCATCAAGGGCTGCAGGACCTGAGGTATGTAAATTTGGGTAAGCATCAGGTGTGCCATGGCAATCAATGCAAGAAATCTCAACCGCAGCAGCCACCTCTCCATACAAATGCCCGTTGCCGTGAGAATCTTGTCCGTAATGGCAATCGACACAATGCATACCAACATCCAAATGCACCGATGACATGTGTACCGCTTTTTTAAACTTATCAGGATCTTTGTCACTGACCTCTTTGCCTTCTTTGTCTAATAAAGTTCCATCTCGGTCACGTTTAAATACGGCTCGAAAATTCCAACCATGACCATGATAATCAGCAAATTGTGTATCTTTTAACTGGGGATTTAATTTTGAAACACCTAATACAAAATCCATATCCTTCCACTTGCCACGAGGGGAAGCCCCTTCTGGGTTTCTGTCTAACGTCGCTCGCTTTTCTTCTTCGCTTGGATAAAACTGTTTTTCAGGCCACATAAAAGGGGCATCCGATTCGTAATCCCACATGGTATAACCCAAATAGGTGTTCATAAACATATTGGGTTGATGCATGTGGCAGCTCATGCATTGACTGGTTGGTATGGCCCGGGTGAATTTATGTTGCAATGGATGGCCTGATTCCTCTTTGCTAATGGTGTCATCTTTGGTCTGAGTTTTTCCTGTGTGACCAAACTGTGCGTATTTTCCTGAATGACGAGGGTCTCTGTCATTGGCATAAACCACATGACAACTGGCACAACCCGATGAACGGTAATCTCCTGGCTGATCATTGGTTCCTAAAAACCAAGTATGTGGGTCATTTAATCGTGTTTTGGTAATATTGAGCACGGGGATGGCGACCCGTCCGCCTGTTCCTGCTCCTCGATTGGATTGCTTTAAATCGGGCTTTCCTGGTTTTTCAAGCCGTTGCAACTGCCCTAAAGCATTGGGCAAACCCACTTCAGGGAATAAGTTACTGATATTTCGTCCTCCGCCTTCAAACACACGAAAAACATCGGCTGGTTTAACTGTTTCCCAAGCGGGCAATGGGTTTAAAGCAGGTAATATGCCTCTGTCCATCATTTCTTGAGTTGGTGCTATAGGGGCAAGTAATTTTGCACCTTCGCCATCTTTTGTATAGGCTTCTCCTAAGATATACTGCTTATAAGGCAATATGCCGTTATTGTAGGATGCACCCCCCCATAACATGGCAGTGGTTGACATTATCGAGGATTCGGCAGCTTGAATGGTCGCCAAATGACAAGCTCCACAAGCTTCACGAGCAATTCGATAGTCCGATGGATTGATAAAGCGGATAAACTCAGGGCTTTCTTTATTCAATAGCGTGTAAGTTCGTTCTGGATTGGCACTGCTTGGGAAATGCCACTTTTCTGGAAATAAAGGCAACACATGGGCTTTTTCAAGGGTGTGCAAATAGTCCTCATCACCTTTTTTCAAACCAGATGCCACACGAATAGTGGCATCGCCGCCATGACAATCGGTACAACCCAATTTGATGGCAGGTGTTTCGTGCATGGTTAGTTCATCGGTATTGGTATGACAGCTTATGCATCCTTCACTTTTAGCCTTCATTTCTGCTTTAGTTTGTGTTTTTGGTGCCGATGGATAGCTTGGATAATCCCGATCAACTTTATGCGCTGAGTCTGATGCTAAAGCACTGTTTAATGCAAAGAGTATTCCAACTATTGTTATTGTTTTTTTCATGTCCTTTCTCCCCTAGTACGTTAGAATAATATTAAATAATAATGAATCCACATCGCCTTGCCCAAACAATTGTTCAAAGCCTTTGCCAGTAAATAAGCGAGCATAAGATAATCGCAGCACGACATTTTGTGAGTTTAAAGGTCGCCAAATAAAAGCAGCAGATAAATCTAAGCCAATTTCTGTATCAATATCGGCTTGTTGCCGAGCCACTTCCAAAACTTCTGTGGTGGCAAATTCCAGATAATTAGCATTAACTGAAAAACTTAATTCAGGCAAAATTTCCATATCCATGCCAGCACCAATTAAGCCAATGCCTGGATTGGTAAAGTTAGATTGTCCGTGTTCTTTGGATGAACGCAGTGAGTTGAGAATACCATTACGTGCAGAAAGAGCCACTTTACCGCCGCCTATGAGTGGATTGGCTTGGCGAATCCAATAACTGGTATCCGCTCCCGCAAATTGTGGGTTTTCAAAAATAGCATCATAACCTTTTGACTTGTTATCATAAGGGTCATCATCACCGCTGCCATACAAGAATGATGCACTCAACCGAATCCAATCAAAGTCAACCGAGGCTTCTGCTGCCAAAAAATAAGCCCGTATATCCGATTGCGTGGTGGTGAAAGTGCCATGCGATTCTCGTCCAAACACATAAGAAGCGGAGGTGGTAAGGTTTAATCGCCCAAAATGACCATCGCCATTGAAACTGAGGTAGTTAGCATCGTAATATCGTGGACGTTCAGTTCCCAAAGACACAGGGCGGGCAATAAAGCCATTGTTATCATACAAAATTGTGGTGTCTCTGTTGCGATTATGAATAAAACTAAACTGCGAGAAAAAACCCAGTCGAGGCTTGTCTTGAAAGTAAACATTGGCAATAAACAAATCATCTTTGCGTAAGGCTTTACCCAAATCATTTAAGCCGCTGTTGGTGTCTTTTTCAAAACGCCTAAATAAAGCAAGATTGTACTGCAATTTATTATTATTCCTTGTTCCAAACAAACGAACTCCAAAGGGTGAATCTTGGAATAAAAATCCACGAAAATCACTTGAAAAAGGCTGAATCCCAAAACGAATACTGTCAAAATCATAGTTGTCGGAAACATCTCGCAAATGCTTGTCAATAAATAAGGCTTGAATACCAACATGATTATCGGTGCGTGTTGTGCCCTGGTCTGGGTCGATGTTTAATCCTAATATTTCATCAATGCGTGTGTGGTTATAGTTGAATACGGGTATAAATCGGTATTCGTATTCAGGCGGCTTAAAAGTGGTGTCGCCCTTGTAATAGACAAATTCCAGAGCTAAATTTTCGTTCACTAAACTTTGATTGTAACCACCAAATTGATCAATTTGCCCTGGATTATTGGTACTTTGTCCGCCTACGGGCGTTGCAGCATCTCTTTTTTCATACACGGTATCGGAAATTATCCCTAAATTAAAAAACCAATCTTCGCCATGAATGGGGCGATCGGCTTTTAAGACATTGCGATTATAAGGGTCATACCATCGTTCTTTGTAACCCAAGGCTTCAACAATTCGCCATCTGTCGGGCACGGGGATTTTCGCTTGAAATTGGTCAGAGCTTGGACGAGGAACGGGTGAAAAAGTACGCGACACATAGGTTTTTGGTATGACTTTTTCCTCAATAACAATCACTTGTGTTTCACCTGTTTCGGGATTGACTTGAACTTGTTTGGTATTGCAATCTCGATTGGCAGCTCCAGCCCTTCTTCTTTTGCGTTTGCCTTTTTGTTTGGCTTGTTCTTGAGTGCAATCAATTTCGTTTGTTTGTGCTTTAACTGGTGGGCTAAAGACAGATAAAGAAAAAACCAGCGTAGAACAAAAAAGCCAAGATGTAATTTTTATTTTCATGTCCTTCTCCTATTTGCCACGACAAACATTTTGTTCGGATGAACCATTAAACGGCGAAAACGGGCATTGCACAAAGCGTAAACGTGTGCCTTGCGGCGTTAAGGTGTCGGCACGCATGGCAGCAGGTGCATTGTTGATACTGCCTGATAGTTGTATAGCGGCATTATGGAGACCTAAAAAAGCAATCATATCATCCTGATCGACACCATCCCCTGAAACACCGATGCCACCAATCAGTTGATTGCCACGATAAATCGGCACGCTTCCTGGAAAAATTTGTATGCCATTGGCTAATCGAGCAGAAGTGGTGGATGTGCAGACATTATCCACATCCGTTCCTGCTGCCGCTGCCGCAAAAAGCACATGCTGAATGATTTTATTCATCACCAGGTCAAGTTGCAAGCCAGTGGATAAAAAGCTCCATTCATTATTACGAATAGACTTGCTTAATGGTCCATGTGCATTTTTTTCAATGCCATCAGCATAAAATGGTCGAGATAAATTTCCACCAGCTCGATCAGAAAATGCGGTACCATCACTGAGTGCAGTGTTTCCAACAAAACTTTTTACTGCGGAAACATAGTCAGGTATGGCAATGGTTTCTTTCACCATTAAATCCGTATCAAAATAATTGGTTGGTGTGGTTAGGTTGTTAAGAAAGGTGGCGGCATCGGTATTGGAGAAGAAAGCCGCTGTTCGTGCTTTTTGTAAAGCCACGTCCGACCCAAAAACAGGAGCATCTGGTGTTCTTACCATTGCCAAATTATTGCCTTGAGAATCAACCACAGCAATGGTGACTTGTGCTTGTGAACCCAATGGTTGCCGAATTTGTGCTCGTGCTCGATTGGCGACATCTAACGCAGCTTTTAAGATTTCTTGCACTTCATTGGCAGAAAGTGGAGCAACGGAATTAATGAAAGCGGCATCATTTCCGGCTTGAGGGACAAAACGATTGGTATCAGTTTCATCGACAAAAACAAAGCCATTTAA
>CAMZLQ010000152.1 GCA_947311585.1 uncultured Alcanivoracaceae bacterium
GCTGGCAACTTGGCATTATCCATACCAAATAATTTGCCTTGAGAGCAGCTAATTATTTCTTCTTTACTGAAACTATTTTGTTGTGACATAGGGTGATTTTACTTTAACTTAAAAATCGCGATATTAAGCAGTAATATGCATGATGTCAAGTACGCTGAATTAATAAAAATAATTAATTTCAAAGCAAATTTTTTATACAATTTATCAAACTCACTTTATTGAACTAAGTTATTGATTTTAAAAGAACATACGCTAGCGTATTTAAAATTTTTCCATACGCTAGCGTATCTATGAGTATTTTTCACCCACAAAAAAAGTCAGTGTAAAAACTGACTTTTTTAAAGTGTGAATTAGTAAATTTTTACCAAATTTTAACGCGTTTTTCAGCAGGTAAAAACATTTTATCGCCTTCTTTAACATTAAATAATTTTAAAAATGGAGGAAAATTTCTTAATGGTCCATTGCCTCTGAACTCACCAGGAGAATGGGGGTTTGTAGCCACTTGTGACAGCAAGGCTTCATCACGCATTTTTCCACGCCAAATTTGTGCCCAACCATAGAAAAAACGCTCATCAGCCGTTAAACCATCAATTTTAGAATTATCTGGATGGGCTTTTTTAAAGGCTTTATAAGCAATAGTCAAACCACTTAAATCGCCTATGTTCTCCCCTAAAGTTAATTCACCATTAACATGAGCCTTACCATCCAATACTTCATAGGCATTATATTGTTCAATTAACATGGCTGTTTTTTTATTGAATTTTGCTCGATCATCATCTGTCCACCAACTATTTAAGTTGCCTTCACCATCAAATTTTGAACCTTGATCGTCAAAGCCATGTCCCATTTCATGCCCAATCACTGCACCTATTCCACCATAATTAACCGCATCATCGGCACTGAGATTAAAAAACGGTGCTTGTAAAATACCCGCAGGAAAAACAATTTCATTTTTGGTAGGATTATAATAAGCGTTTACCGTTTGAGGATTCATGCCCCACTCTGTGCGATCTATTGGTTTGCCTAAACGTGAGCGGTTACGTTGCAATCGCCAATTAGCAACGGCACGCATATTATCTAATAGCGAGTCTTTACTAATGTGTAAATTGCTGTAATCTTTCCATTTGTTGGGGTAGCCTATTTTCGGATCAAACTTACTGAGTTTATCAAGTGCTTTAAGTTTTGTTTCGGCACTCATCCAATCCAATTCTTTGATGCTATCGCCGTAAGCCGCCCTTAGGTTTTCTATCATATCATCCATGCGTTTTTTAGCATTTGGTGGAAAGTATGATTTTACGTAGACTTTTCCAACAAGTTCTCCAACAGAACCATTAACGGTTGATATGGCGCGTTTCCAGCGTGGTTTTTGCTGTGTTGTACCACTTAAAACCGTTCCATAGAATTTAAAATTTTCGTCATCAAATTTCTTTGGCAAAAAACTCGCTACGCGATCTATCAGTTTCCATTGGTAGTAAGTTTTCCAATCATCAATCGAAGTATTCTTAATTAACTTATTCAGCTTCTGCATGTAATCGGGTTGACTTACAACAATTTTATCAATTTTGGGCAAATCCGTTCCTGCAAACCACGCATCAAGATTAACATCGGGCATTAATGCTTTAAACTCTTCAAATGTTTTAAGGTTATAGGACTTTTCATTGTCTCTTGTTTCAACATTGGTCCAATGTCCTTTGGCTATTTCTGTCTCAATACGCATAACGGTTTGAGCAGATTTTGTTGGATTTTTAAATTCTGCATTTTTAAATTGATTTTCAATTAAATTTAAATATTTCGAGCGAATATTTTTAAATTTTTCGTCATCATTGAAGTAATAATCTCTATCAGGTAACCCAAGCCCTGCTTGTCCAACGTAGGTGATGTAACTATTTGAATCTTTTAAGTCAATATACACATACAAACCAATTGGTGAATCTGTGTATTTATCGGCATAGGACATATAAGCCAGTAAATCGTCATAATTTTTTATTGCATCAATTTTAGCTAAATCGGAATCAATAACAGCCATTCCTGCTGCTTCTATTTGTCCCTCATCCATATAACTTTTATACAAATCACTTATTTTTTGTTCATCCGTGTCTTTTGCAAAAGTCTGACCTGCTAATTGATCAATGATATTTTTAACGTCTTTTTCACTCTTATCACGCAAGGCATTAAATGAACCATAGCGCGATTTATCGGCTGGCATGACATAACTTTTTAACCACTTGCCATTAACATAGCGATAAAAATCATCTTGCGGACGAATCGTGTCATCAACATACTGTAAATCCACACCTGATGAGAGTTTAACAGATTGGGTTTGAGAAGCGCTTGTATCTTTTTTATAAGAGTCGGTTGCACAGCTACCAAGGGTTAGCGCCAGTGCAATTGTTAATGCCGTTTTTTTCATAATTATACCTGTAAAATTTTTGTGAGATTTTATATTAGTGTCTGTTTGATTAATATAGCCCATAAGTCATGGTTTTTAATGCTTGTATGTTTTTTCACCCGCTTCAATAAAGACGCGAATTCGATTTTGTGGTGGTGGAAGTGGACAGGTCGAGTAGTCATTAAAAGCACAGGGAGGGTTGTAGGCTTTATTGAAGTCAACCACCACTTTGTTGCGGTTATCTTTTGGTTTTGGAACACTTAAGAACCGACCTGGCCCATACGTTGTGCGTCCACTGGTTCTATCAGCAAAGATTATAAACATTTCATCACCAGCATCCAAGGCATCGAGTTGAAACTCTTTTCCGTCAATTGAAAACTTAACAAACCCAATAGACTCCTCTTTATTAAGCAAACCCAAAACATTAATGATTTCGATTTCTTTGGGAGGATTGTAGGCAACAAATTCAGCTTCTATTTTAAATTTTGCATTTGCTGGAAAGTAATCAATATGAGTAAAGTTTTTACGTGTCTTTGCCTGCGAATCTTTAATGCGAAGAGCGGGTTTTCCGCGCTGGATTACATAAAATTCAAAAGTATCTAAAGTAAAAACAGTCGGTTTACCAGAAGAATCCATTGCAACGTTGATTGTTTTATCGATGAGTTCATCATTGGCTTTGATTTGCACCCCTTTTTCTGGGGTAAATGTTATTTTTGCAGCGGTTAATGTAAATTCTCCTACATAAGCCGGACCATTAGGCAAAACAATATCATTGGTCTCATCCGAGCCAATACGGTTACTGCCCTCATGCAACCATTCCATGCCAATCAAACTCAACCAACCGTGAGGTTTTTTAAGGCGTTGGACTCTGTCGTTCTTCCACGATTGCAACTCCTCTTGCCATGTTTGAGCACGTGCAACTAAACTAAAGAGTATAACTAATAGTGTTATTTTTTTCATATTAAATTTCCTGCCTGTATAGGGCGTGCTATTTCATCGTCACTAATTCTTCAGCGGAAGTTGGGTGAATTCCGATGCATTGGTTTAATTTTTCTTTTGTTATGCCTTGCTTAATTGCCACAGCAAAACCTTGCACCATCTCACCAGCATCAGTACCGACGATATGGCACCCAACAACTAAATCAGTCTCTTTGGCAACAATCAACTTCATAAATGTTTGATCTTGAATTTCGGTCATGGCATATTTCATTGCTCGAAAAGTGCTAGTAAATACCTTAACTTCACCAAAATGTTCCACCGCTTGCTCTTGTGTATAACCACATGAGCCAATTTCAGGCTGTGAAAATACCGTACTGGGCAAATAATCATACTCAATATAAGTCTTGCCATCACCGTACCATCTATCCATTAGCAAATGACCTTCTTTTATTGCCACTGGTGTCAGGTTGTCGTTGTTACAGACATCACCTACAGCAAATACCGAATCAGGACCGCAGTTTTGTTCGTTATCGACTTGCAATTGACCATTGTACTTCAGATTAACCTGCAAATTTTCCAAACCAAGATTATCGGTATTGGCAATGCGACCTGTTGCACAAAGAATGACGTCTTGATTTCTTAAACAAATATCCGAATCCATTAACACTTCAAATTGATTATTGTCTTTCTTAATTTCAACAACATTAGAATTTAAGATAACATTTATGCCATTTTTAATAAAAGCTTCTTGAGCAAAATTACGCACATCTTCATCAAAACCACGCAGCAGTTTATCTCCGCGATAAATCAAATTAACTTTCACCCCTAATGCATTAAAAATTGAGGCAAATTCCACAGCAATATAACCTGCTCCCATGATGGTCATTTGCTTGGGTAATTGTTCCAAAGAAAGAGCTTCATTAGAGCTTACTGCATACTCTATGCCTTTTATGTCTGGATAAAATGGTGTGCTGCCTGTTGCGATTAATATTTTAGCAGCCGTGTATTCTTTACCATTTGCAATCACCGTATTTTTATTAACAAAACGGGCGTGATAGGGAATCAATTTCACTCCAGAATTATTTAATAGACTGAGGTAAATCTTATTTAAACGATTAATTTCCTCGTCTTTATTAGCAATTAAACGTTGCCAATTGAATTGGTTGTGACCAACATCCCAGCCAAAGGCTGAGGCGGCTTTAAATGTTTTCACAAAAGACGATGCATAAACCAACAATTTTTTGGGAACACAACCCCGAATAACACAGGTACCACCCACTTCTGCGGTTTCAAATATTGCTACTTTTTTACCATAGCTTGCGGCAATACGTGCAGAACGCACTCCTCCTGAGCCCGCACCAATAACGATGAGGTCAAAATCATAGTCCATACATAACTCAATATTAATTAAAAAATGAATTCTACCATAATTCATGCATTAACGATAAAGCATATCTCAAAGAGCAAATTAATTCTGCTATAATCAAGCGAATTTTAAAAAAC
>CAMZLQ010000153.1 GCA_947311585.1 uncultured Alcanivoracaceae bacterium
GATTTTGTATTCGGTTTCGTAGCAGGCTAGTGGATTGACCAAACAAGTGGCGCGTTTGTTTTTGAAAACATGGTCTAAACAAGCCTGATTACAGCCTATACAGGTATTAATTTCGTCAGATTTGTTGTCCATTGTTTTTTGCACAAATTTGGCATCGGCTAAAAATGGACGTGCCATTGAGACCATGTCAATTTGATTGCCTGATAAGATTTTTTCTGCCACTTCTGGCGTGTTAATTCGGTTTGTTGTAATCAAAGGGATTTTAACATGAGGCCGCATTTTTTCGGTGACCCATGAAAAGGCACCACGTGGCACGCAAGTAGCGATTGTTGGAATTCGTGCTTCGTGCCAACCGATTCCTGTATTAATTATAGTGACACCCAATTGTTCCAAATCTTTTGCCAGTGTGACAACTTCATCCCAGGTGCTGCCTTGAGCAACTAAGTCCAACATGGATAAACGGAAAATGATAATAAAGTCAGTGCCCACGGCTTCTCGTGTACGCTGCACTATTTCTTTAGCAAAACGTGTGCGGTTATTAAAATTATCTCCCCATTTGTCCTTTCGGTGATTGGTTCTTTTGGCAATAAATTGATTAATTAAATACCCTTCAGAACCCATTATTTCAACGCCATCATAACCTGCCATTTGAGCCAGTTGCGCCGTGTTGACAAAAGCTTTGATTTGATTTTCAATGTCCTTTGCCGTCATTAATTTGGTTTTGAAAGGTGTGATGGGTGATTTGATACCTGATGGAGAAACACTAAAAGGATGGTAGCCGTATCGACCTGTGTGCAAAATTTGCATGCAAATCTTACCATCGGCTTCATGCACGGCATCGGTGACAATTTTGTGGCGTTTGGTTTGAAATTTAAACTTTAAACAACCACTAAAGGGTGCTGTCCAACCACGTAAGTTTGGACTGATGCCTCCAGTTACAATTAATCCTACTTGACCTGCAGCGCGCTGCCTAAAATATTCGGCAAGTTTTGGGTAGTTTTTTGCTCGGTCTTCAAGTCCTGTGTGCATTGAGCCCATTAATACACGGTTTTTAATGGTGGTGAATCCTAAATCCAATGGTTTAAGAAGGTTAGGGTAGTTGTTCATGGTTTTCACTTAGTTGAGTTATAAATTTCAGCTTGTATTGCCACCATACTCTTGCGTACGGCTTGCCACGTACTATTTTGCCAAAAATCTTTTGATTTTGATAGTGTTGATTTGCCTATTAATTGAGGAAAACGCCTTTTGTGTGTGTTTTTGGGCAGTTTGGCCAGTAATTCTTGTGATAATTCCATTGTACATGCCAGTGCAATATTACAGCCAGAATCAATGCAGGCTTGATAACGTGCATGCACATCACCGACACAATCAGCAGCTTTCATGCCCAAATCATCAGATATTATTACCCCTTCAAAACCATATTTGTCACGTAAAATATCTTGGCACCAAAATTTTGAATAGCCAGCAGCTTGTTGACACGCCTTGGGATAAATGACATGTGACATCATGATGGCATCAACTAATTTGTTTTTAATTAATGTAATAAAAGGTTGTAAATCGAGCTTTTTAATTTCCTCAAAACTTCTGTCGTCAATCGGTAAATCAAAATGTGAATCAGCGACAACAGTTCCATGACCTGGGAAATGTTTGGCTGTCGTTTTCATGCCTGCTTCGTGCATGGCTCGGCAATAATAGTCCGCTAAATCTGTCACTGTTTGCGGGTTATCAGAGAAAGCTCTGTCGCCAATGACATTGCTGCCATTGTTAATATCTAAAACAGGGGCGAAACTTATGTCAATATTAATCGAAAGCAACTCACTTGCCATTAACCAGGCATGAGTGTGTGCAAAAGACTTGGCTAAGTCTTTGTTTTGATTATGGGTGTTGCCAATATCTAATAAGGGTGGTAAGCGTGTAAATGGTAAATCAAAACGACGAACACGTCCTCCTTCTTGGTCGACAGTGACAAGAAAATCATCACCAAAATGACTTTTTATTTCTTGTATTAAAACTTTAAGTTGTGAATAGTTCTCAAAGTTACGCTTAAAAAGAATGACGCCACATACTAGAGGGTGTTTGAGTAATGAAATTTCTTCAGGCAGAAGTTTTGTGCTTTGAATGCCGCAGATAATTGCTGTCATTTAGGTTTGTTTTTATGAATAAGGGATTCTTATCATAACTAAAATTGATTTTCTTAGCAACAATATAAATGAGAGTCCAATCTATTTTTTTACCTAAAAATGTGGGAAAATAATACAAATATGTGATATTTGTCTCAAAAACAGGTGTTTTTACGTGAGAATATGGGCAGGTCGATTTTATTGGTTATTTTCTTGACAAATATTGTCGGTGAATAAATAATAAAAAGTGCAACTAAAATCATAAAAACCTGTTGCTAATCGTTAATTTTGTGAATTTTTTACAAAACCACTTGGTAATACATTGTGATTTAATAATCATTTAAAATTTTATATTTTAATATTTTAGATGAGGTAAAAATTTTGTATTGCCTATTTTTTTAATCAAGAGAGAAAAAATATGAGAAAGTTGAAAAACATAGCGCTACCCTTTGCTGCCTTGTTAGTGTCAAGTATGAGTGTGAATGCTCAAATATCAATTGATGCAAACTCAGCAAGAAATGGTGTGCAAGCAAATCCCCTAAGCCCTGGAATTATAGTTAAGTATAAAAGTACTGGTTTAAGTGCTAGTGTTGATTCTGTTACCCACGCTAGTCAATTAAGTGCCCAGTTAGGTGTTAATTTAGAATTCAAACGAGCCATGTCTGGTGGGGCTGAAGTCTTAACTTTGAAGCCAGACAGAAATAGAGTAGGAAGGCGAACAGCTGTTGATTTAAATCAAATTGTTGACCAATTAAATAAGCGTTCAGATGTAGAATACGCTGAAGTAGATGCTTGGATAGTGCCTTATGCAACGCCAAATGACACGGCTTATAATACCCAGTGGCATTATTTTGAAGCCACAGGAGGAATGAATTTACCTACTGCTTGGGATACATCGACAGGATCTGGTGTAACCGTTGCGGTTATTGATACAGGTTATCGCCCTCATTCGGATTTAGTCGGTAATATTGTTGGTGGTTACGATATGATTAGCTCAACATCTGTTTCAGGTGATGGTGATGGTCGTGATGCGAATGCGCAAGATCCTGGTGATTTTACTACAGCAGGACAATGTGGAGCGGGATCTGCAGCCAGAAACAGTTCATGGCATGGTACTCACGTTGCTGGTACTGTTGCGGCGGTAACAAATAACAACAGCGATGTTGCCGGTGTTGCTTATAATGCCATTATTGTTCCTGTTCGTGTGCTTGGACGTTGTGGTGGTTCTTTATCAGATATCGCTGATGGTATTCGCTGGGCTGCTGGCTTAAGTGTTTCAGGCGTACCAACTAACCAAAACCCTGCCGATGTGATTAATATGTCGCTCGGTTCTGGTTCTCCAGCTGCTTGTACTTCCACTTATCAAAATGCCATTAATGCTGCCGTAAATGCAGGAACAACGGTTGTTGTTGCAGCAGGAAATGATAACAGTTCATCGGGTTATCCACCTGCTAACTGTAATAATGTAATTTCTGTTGCTTCTACAAACCGAAATGGAGGTCGTGCGTATTACTCTAACTTTGGCACCGCTGTTGATGTCGCAGCCCCGGGTGGTGACGGTTGTAACCCAATTGGTGAGGGTATGCCAGCATCTGTGGCCGATTGTGAAGGGGGTGTTTGGAGTAGTGCCAACATGATTCAGTCTACTTACAATGCAGGAACAACGACTCCAGGTGCTGATAGTATCGGTGCTTTACAAGGCACATCAATGGCAGCTCCTCATGTGGCAGGTCTTGCTGCTCTAATGTATTCAGCAAAACCAACGGCTACGCCAGCAGAAATTGAAAGTACCATGAAGTCTACAGCAAGAGCTTTCCCTGCAGTTAGTTCTCATCAGTGTACTACGGCAAATTGCGGTGCAGGTATTGTTGATTCTACTGCGGCAGTTTTAGCCATGGGTGGAACAACTCCTCCAGCAGGAAATACCGTCTTAACCAATGGAGTGGCAAAAACAGGTCTTTCGGGTGCGACAGGAACAGGAACTAATTATACAATGGCAGTGCCTTCAGGTGCTACCAACCTTCAGTTTGCCATGAGTGGAGGAACCGGTGATGCTGATTTGTATGTTAAATTTGGTTCTGCACCAACCACTTCATCTTATGATTGCCGTTCGTGGGCATCTGGTAATACAGAAACGTGTAATATAGCAAATGCTCAAGCTGGAACGTATCATGTGTTAATTCAGGCTTATGCCGCTTACAGTGGTGCAAGTTTAACGGGCAGTTACACAGCGGCGGCGGCTAATGTTGCTCCGACTGCATCATTTACCAGTAGTTGTACTAATTTAAGCTGTAGCTTCAATGGTTCTGCGAGTTCTGATAGTGATGGCACTATTTCAAGTTACTCTTGGTCATTTGGTGCAAGTGGCTCAACCGCTTCAAAAACCTACAGCAGTGCAGGAACTTATGCCGTTACATTAACGGTAACTGATAATGGTGGTTTAACAAATTCTGTTACGCATAACGTTACCGTTACAGCCCCTCCTCCTCCAGCAGGAAATTCCTTAACTAATGGTGTTGCCAAAACAGGTCTATCAGGCTCAACAGGAACACAATTGAATTATACTATGGTTGTTCCTGCTGGTGCATCTGCATTAAAATTTGTTATGAGTGGTGGAACAGGTGATGCAGATTTATACGTTA
>CAMZLQ010000154.1 GCA_947311585.1 uncultured Alcanivoracaceae bacterium
GGCGGCTTGCAAACAACGACTGACGCCGCCACCGTAAGCACGCATTAATCCGCCAGTGCCTAGTTTAATTCCACCATAATAACGGATTGATAAAGCAATGGTATTATCAAACTCTTGCCCATCTATGGCATTGTACATGGGTTTTCCTGCTGTTCCTGAGGGTTCTCCGTCATCTGTGAAGCGATATATTTGACCAATTTTGTACGCCCAACAGTTGTGTGTTGCATTCAAATCAGAATGTTCAGCTAGAAAATCTTTTGCCTCCTGCACAGAAAGAATCGGAGCAACCAGAGTAATAAAGGTGCTTTTCTTAATGATTTCTTCGCATGAATGCAGGCTTATCAGTTGTTTCAATTGAGGCTATGCCAAATAATTTAAAAGCTTATTGTAAACCATTTATTTATGGGTAACATAGCAAGATGAATCAAATTAAGCAATTTCAATCACTGCTGTTAAACTGGTATGACGAATACGGTCGTAAAGACTTGCCTTGGCAGGTTGAGGATTCCTATTTGGTTTGGATTTCTGAAATTATGTTGCAACAGACTCAAGTTTCTAAAGTCATTGATTATTTTAATGCTTTTATTGCTAAATTTCCCAGCATGAAGGCATTGGCTCAAGCCGAGGTACATGATGTGCTTTCTCTGTGGTCTGGTCTTGGCTATTATAATCGCGCTCGCAATATTCATAAAACTGCCCAAATCTGCACTCAAAAATATAAAGCACAATTGCCCATTGATTTAAAACAACTCATGGCATTACCAGGAATTGGCAAGACAACGGCAGGGGCGATATTGTCACTAGCATCAAATTTACCTTTTGCAATTTTGGATGGCAATGTTAAACGCGTGATGAGCCGTGTTTATAAGGTCAATGATAGGAAAGTATCTCAATACTCAAAAAAATTATGGTTGTTGGCAGAACAAAACATGAGTCAACAACGACCTAAAAATTATAACCAAGGCTTAATGGATTTAGGTTCGCAGGTTTGTGTGCGTTCAAAGCCACTTTGTAATGAGTGCCCTTTAACGGTTTTGTGCCAAGCTTATCAAACAAATGAAACTGAACTTTACCCGCCTAAACAAACTAAGATAAAACAAATAGCAGTCACTTTAACTACACTTTTGTCGGTTCAAGATAACAAAATACTCTTGCGACAAAGAAAAAACACAGGAATTTGGGCAGGTCTTTGGTTTTTGCCAGAATTAAATAACAAAAATGAATTGATTAAAGCAAAAAAGCAACACGGAGACGAATTATTTTCCCTAAGGCATGTTTTAAGTCATCGAATTTTAACCATTAACGTAATCAAACCTGCACATGAGATTGCTCTAACTGATACCGATAAGTGGGTTGCAATCAAACAATTAAGCAAATATGCACATCCCAGTGCGTTAGTGAAGATACTTGATGCCTATCAAAAAGGGCTCATCTAGGACAAGCTCCTTGGGCGAAATGATTTTGACGTGGTTAAAAAAAATGTTAAAATCAACGCATTCATAAATAAACCAATCAATGCAGATGTCACACAAACAACAAAAACCATTTAAGTCATTAAACATTGCCGTTCATACCGTTAGTGATACGCGCACCGAAGAAACCGACACATCAGGACAAGCCTTGGTTGAGCGGCTCAAACAAGCAGGGCATAAATTAGCCGATAAGAAAATCACCAAAGACGATATATTTCACATCCGCGCAGTGGTCTCTGACTGGATTTATCGCGATGATGTTAGTGTGGTCTTGATTACTGGCGGAACTGGCTTTACCGTACGCGACAATACACCACAAGCGGTTGAACCGTTGTTAATGAAAATGGTTCCTGGTTTTGGTGAGTTGTTTCGAGCCATTTCTTATCAAGAAATTGGAACCTCAACGGTGCAAAGCCGAGCTTTGGCAGGCATTTCAAATGGCACCTTAATTGTTTGTATGCCAGGATCACCCAATGCGTGTAAAACGGCATGGGATAAAATTTTGCACGAACAACTCGATGCCAGTCATCGTCCGTGTAATTTTGTTGAGCATTTGCACAACGCTCAACAAAATGAAGTGAACTCAAGCTGTCAATCGCGGGATTGAAAATCAATCTTCATTGTTCAAAATAATTTGATAACGAGAGCCTTTGTCTATTAAATACCCCAAACGCATCAGTTCATTGGCAATAGAAGTGGAGGTAAGGGTGCCATTGGCACTGAGTTTGCAATAGGATTCAAATGAATTGCAATGCCCGTGTTTCAAAATGTGTGTGGTGTTGTGTATTCGGCAGTGGTTTTTTAAATAAGACAACACCAACATGTCTTTGGTGGGTCGTGTGGTTTTGGATAAAGAAGTAATGCCTCGCCGATTAATGCCAGTACGAGCAGAAATTTGTACATTGGCTAATTCGGGTTCGGCTTTTTTTAAAATATCCACCAATTGATAGCGAAACAAGGCAGTGAATTTTTCGGCTTTGATGTTGTTTTCAAGGCAAAAAGCGGCAACAAATTTGGCAATTATTTCATCGGTAGGCAGTTTTTCATCTGATTCGTTGGCAAGGTATTTGGATTGTAAAACCTTTTGTTTAAACTCAGATAATAATTTTAGATTGGAAAATTGAGGCGTTTCTTTATCCGTGTTTTTGTTCATTTTATTAATTTTCATCAGGTTTTTTAAGTGGAAGTACAAATTTGTACAATTAATGCTATTAAAACACGAAGCTCAATGCTAATATATAGACCAAATGGTCTAATTCCACTTAAAAATGAATCAAAAACAAATACCAAAGAACATCTTAAAAGCCTTTAGCTTGCTAAAAAACAGCGAAGAGTTGCAATTACTGCAATCGGCGTTGGCTAAGATTTTTATTGAGTTTGATGTGGATTTTCAAGAGTTTCGAGAAGAGTTGACCCATGAGTTGGTCAACACCTTATTAAACAAAACCAACAACAAATCTCTGGTTATGTCAAAAACAGGGCTGTCGCATCGGGCAGTGAGCAAAGCCATAAAACACAAAGATAAACCGACAGTAAACCTCAATAGAAACCTGTTAAAGCAAGCCTTTTCGCAAATAAACAGCTACTGTTACAGCAACAAAACCCAAGGCATGCCTAAGTTTTTGTTTTACGCCAATATGCGCACCTACACCGATGGCAAGACCTCCATCAAAACCCATATCCAAAAATTGTTAGACACAGGCATAATAGAAGAAGATGAAAATTTCGTTTATATTTTATTAAAGAAACCCTATAAAAAACGCAGTGATGAAGAATTGGTTGCTATTCTAAGCAAAGTGATAAACAACCTCACTGATACAGTAGCCTACAATAAAAACAAAACCGCAGAGGTCGATTCTTTATTCCAAATGTATATCGAATCATCGCAAATACCACCCGATTTAGCTCCCTTAGCGCAAAGAGAATCCCTCGAAGCCCTAAGAGGCTTTTACAAACAGATGGGTCATCTGTTAAGCAAGTATGAAACAGCAGTTGAGCTTGGGACTTATCCTAATATAGGCATATCTCTGTTTCAGTATAATGAAAATTTAATCCAACAGGAGTAATACCATGAAAACAACAATCAAACTAACCGCACTTTTTTTTTAATCTCTAATACTTACCTCGCCTTAGCTGTAAATGGCGATGGCTCAGGAACATCTCCAAGCACTAGCATAAATGGTGATGGCACGGGCGGACTGCCAAACTCAAACCAAGGCAACTGCTCACAGTTACTCAGGCAAACTCAAACAAATAGCGATGACTCAGCTGTGAATTCGCAACAAAGGGAATTTTTGCTCAAGCAATGCCTAAATAGCGCAAAAAAACACTAAACCCATTGGGGCAGGGACTTCAGTCCCGTTTGTTTTAAAAAGACGGGCTAAAGTCCAAACCCCAAGCTTATTGGGGCAGGGACTTCAGTCCCGTTTGTTTTAAAAAGACGGACTAAAGTCCGAACCCCAAAACTCAGTTGGGGCAGGGACTTCAGTCCCATTTGCTTTAAAAAAGACGGACTAAAGTCCGAACCCCAGGCTTATTGGAGCAGGGACTTCAGTCCCGTTTGCTTAAAAAAAGACGGACTAAAGTCCGAACCCCAAAGCTCAATTGGGGCAGGGACTTCAGTCACGTTTGCTTAAAAAAAGACGAACTAAAATCCAAACCCCAAAGCTCAGTTGGGGCAGGGACTTCAGTCCCGTTTGCTTAAAA
>CAMZLQ010000155.1 GCA_947311585.1 uncultured Alcanivoracaceae bacterium
AATTAAGCTCATACCTAAATAAACTAAATAATAACCAAGAGACATTGGGTTTCTTGTTAATTCGTACACCTTTACATCGACAACTTTCTTTGTCAGTTTGAGAGAAGCATAACCAGAACCGATTTTTTTAAGAGCTAGATTTGATTGTATAAGAAAATAGATACCTATCAAAAGCATTGCCCAGCCGATGATTGTGATAATCGGGTGTTCGCTAAAAGAGGAAATTCCAATAATTTTATCGAATTCTTTGAGACCAGGGTAAACAATACCAATAAGCTCAGGTAATACAATTCCAAGCCAAAACATGATATGACTTACTCTGCTAAGTTTTTCAGCTATTTGTTTAGATTCGGTTTTACGAATAAGGCTACCAATTACTAAAGTTCCTATAAAAAACAACAGTAAACCAGCTATTTGTAGGATAATAATTTTCATAAGAGCTTCACTTCTTTGGTTGCCTAACGCCTTGCTCAGCGGCAATTTACAGCGTGGTTTTTTTGCGTAAAATTGAGCGATAGCGAATACGCAAAAAAACCACGCTGTAAATTGTCCGCTGGAGCTATTTGTTAGGCTCTTTATCATCCGGAATATGCGCCTTCCATTTTTCTTTAACATATTCATCAAAACCGGCTATACCGGGCGATTGGCTGATTTTGACTAGTTCTGCACCAATTTGAGTAAATAAAGCTTGGCCAATATTTAATGTATTGTTCTTTTCATTTTGCATCGTCAGAACTAGCGGTTTCCCACAATATAATACAGCAAACTTTTTGGGTAACTGCTGCCTGCTAAAACTAGAAATTCCACCAAAATTTATTAAACCAATACTATCTAGATGAGTGAGTGAATTAAAATTGATTCCATTTTTATTATAAATGTCATTTTGTGCGTCAAAAATTAAGGGCACTAAATCACCAATAAACCAACAATACCTACATAATGTTTGAAACAACTCAGCATCTTTTTTATCTAGGCTACTAAGAAAATTAACTGTTCGTTTAGAGTAAGTTCCTGGCGAATTTGCTTCACCAGCTAATACTTGCGCCCAAAGATTTTGCATTTCATTATCAGAGATAATTCTAGATTTATCGAAAAAATTTGTTACCCAATCATCGTCCATTTCATTTGGGTCTGATTCTTCATTTAAATGAGGAAGAGATTTTTTTGTTATTTCCTCCATGTTCTCTTGTTTAGTTGCTTCTTCTTCAACAAATCTACTCATAGCTCGGCGATGTAAATCTGTTATTTCAATTTCAGAATTAGCCTTTATTAAATCGGCTTCAGCTTCAGCCTTAGCTACACGTTTTATTTGCCATGGCTCAAAAACACCACCAACCGCTGATGAAACCTTTTTTATTAAGGTGTTAGCAGGTTTGGATAATTCTCCAAGATTTACTAGTGATGTTGATTTATCATCTGACATTATTTTTTAGCCTAACAACTTATTAACTGTGCATTTGTGCATGTTATCGTTTTCATTTTGTTGTTTTAGCCTGTTTTTCAATTGATTTTGATTGTAACACAGGTAAAACAAGATTAAAAGTTCATTTAAAAACGAATATATTGAGTTAAATGTGCGTATATGCATTAATATATGTAATTATCGTTAATTATGTGCAATTTGTGAGATTATTAGACCAAGTTAGAACCAAGATAAAATTTAAACATTACAGTAAAAGCACTGAAAATAATTATGTTTTATGGATTAAACAATTTATCTTGTTTCACAATAAACAACACCCTAAAGATATGGGGAAGTTTGAAATTGAGCAATTCCTGAGTTATTTAGCCATCAAACGAAATGTTTCTGCCTCTACGCAAAATCAAGCTTTTAACGCGTTAATGTTTTTATACAATCAAGTTTTGGAATTGCCCTTACTGGGTCAAAACATTAATGCACTTCGAGCAAAACAACGTGTTCATCTGCCAGTTGTTTTGAGTCCTAAGGAAGTCAAAGAAGTTATTATGTACTTTCCTAACAACATCCATAAAACCATTATTCAAACGATTTATGGCTGTGGGCTGCGTTTATCTGAGGTTTTGAAATTGCGCATTAAGGATATTGATTTTGACTACAATCGCATGATTATTTGGGACAGTAAATCTTTGACTGATCGCTCTTTACCGTTGCCGCAAAAATTAATCTCTGATTATCAAGAAATTATTGCTTTCAATAAAATTCAGCACAAGAATGATTCATCCGATGGGTTTGGTACTGTTGAAATGCCTAACGCTTTGGCACGAAAATTTCCCAATGCCAATAAAGAGTTTAAATGGCAGTATTTGTTTCCTATGGCGAAGGTTTCTCAAGATCCAAAGTCTGGTATTTTTCGCCGACACCATGTTTTGGAAAGCACTTTTGGTAGAAACCTTAAAAAAGCGGTCATAAAATCAAAAATTAATAAAAAAGTTACGGCTCATACTTTTCGGCATTCTTATGCAACGCATTTATTACAAGCTGGCATTGATATTCGAACCATTCAAGAACTTTTGGGACATAAACGCTTGGAAACGACCATGATTTATACCCATGTAGTTAAAGAACTTAGCCAACAAAACCGCTTTAGTCCGTTGGATTATTTGTAAGCGTTGTTGAACAATTATTGGTACACAATTTTTTCACCCCAATGAGGTTGATTGGTTTAGTCAAACCTTTAAGCAATAAACTGAGTATATCTAGATACATATCTTTTAACTTTCATTTGTTTTTTAACTTGAAATTTGGGGCGGCTAAAAAACTACCGATGAGAAAAGCTCATCCTATCTAAAATTTAGTTTTTATCTGCATTTTTTTGCGTACATCTACGGAAAATTGCTTTTGATTTTCGCTATGTACGCTGCGCCGCTGTTAGATAATTTGTTTTAAGTTGGGTTTTGAGTGGGATAAATCCCACTATCCATGGGAGTAGTTGCTTTGGTTTATACATCAACATATAGCCCTATATATTATGGTATGAAACGCAAGTTCGGTTTTCGCCATCTCCACCCATAAAAAAAGCTGCCAGTTGAATATGGTTATTCCATTGCAAGAAACTGAGAATTAATTTTATTGAGTTGACTAATATTATTACGGCGGGATTATTCCACTACATCCCTGTAGTTCCACCCTTCGGGCTGCCTGCGGCATTCAAAAGTGCTATCCTGCACTTTTAGTCGAACGTCACTGCGTGAAGTTCTCATCCCTTTGCATCTCCACCACACATAAAAAAACCGTTCTTATGAACGGCTTTTTGTATTGGTGGAGGCGGCGGGAGTCGAACCCGCGTCCGCCAGCCCTCTATTTGAGGATCTACATGCTTAGCTTTGTCATTTAATCTCGCGCTACTGGCTCCGACAATCAGGATCCAATTTTGCCAGTTTAGATAAGTTTAACTCCAAGTCGTCCAAACACCGACCGAAGCGATCTTACTAAGTGACCCTTATCCTAATACCGTAAGCTGAGTTAGGTAAGGGCTAGCTTAAGCAGCTAGAGCGTAGTTATCGTCGTTTGCAACTATAACATTTGAAACATTTTTTACGAGGATAGTTTCTTCCTCGGCATGCACCTACAAACTTCGCGACCCACGTCGAAACCAATGACGCCCCCGTTTTTTTATATTTCAATTAAGTAGCAATAAAAATATAGGCTTTCGCACAAACTCTTCCTAATGATTTGGAAAGTCTGCGTTTGTAAATTTCTAAATATCACTATTTAGTAGAGAGTTGGACATTTTATAGGGGTTTTGGTTCAATTACAAAGTTCTTTTATTCGTTTTGCATAGTTGGTGTAAGAAATGCTGATAGCAAACATGACGACAACAAAGAGAATCGCCGATATAATGATGCCATTCCATCCGTAATTATACAACACCCAGCCTGCCATGAGTGAGGATGTGCCTTGAAAGGTGAAGACACTAAAATCATTGATGGCTTGCACTTTGTGTTTTTCTTGTGGGTGATAACTCCAGATGACCTAAGTTTTTATTACAGGCAATAGTACTTTCAATGAATTCACGGTTATTCAACAATATATTTTACTGTTATTTTATCTGAGTCAATTTCTATGGTTTGATAATGCAATTGTTGATTTGGGTCTGTGTTAAGGCCTAAACTTTCTTTTATTACTTCTGCCAAAACCTTTTTTGAATTTCTCCCCATAACATCGGTCAACGAACGCTCAAAAGTATACTGTTTTTCGTTGTTGCTTGATTCTACAAGTAAAACCTTTCCCTCCTGAATTGTAAGCAAATAACTAAAGCGGATGGACTTGGTTTTTTCGTAAAGTTGTTTTTTGGCTCTACGCGTACAATACTGCCGCTTAATTCTGGTGGTGAAATCGATGTTCAATAACGTCCCATCGCTGCTTAACTGGGCTTTTTTTATAAAAATATTTTTTTCACAGTTTTTTCTATTCAATTTTTTGGATAATGCTTTCTTAAATGTTTTATTCACTGTATTTAGTGGTATTTCTCTTACCTCTAAAAGATTAGGTGTTGAAAATGATTTGGAAAATACGAGATTTAGCGAGGTCATTAATAAGAGTGCAATTAGTGTGTGTGATTTCATGATAGAGTATCGGATAATAGTTAAATGGCGCGCTCGAAGGGAATCGAACCCCTGACCTACCGCTTAGGAGGCGGTCGCTCTATCCTACTGAGCTACGAGCGCATATAAAAAGAAAAGCTGATTTTACCGTATGTTAAGATGAAGAAGAAGTTTATTTTTAATGATTCAAATCAATTTGTCTATTTCTTTATATTCCATTGGACGGTGTAAATAATATCCTTGAAAAAATTGAGAACCTTCATTAATTAAAAATTCATATTGTTCAATTGTCTCTACACCTTCAGCCACCACTTTCATTCCGAGTTCTTGAGCCATGTTAATTATTGTTTTTACAATCGTCGCACTGTTGTTATCTTTGGGTAGATTTTTGACAAAAGATTGGTCTATTTTTATTTTATCAATGGGCAATTTTATTAAGTAGCTAAACGAAGAATAGCCAGTACCGAAGTCATCTATTGAAATTTTAACCCCAAGTAATTTAAGTTTATTAAATAATGAAATGGATAAAGAAATATCTTCCATCAAGACGGACTCTGTTATTTCAATTTCTATGTATTCAGCTGGGATATTGTATTGGTTGATTAAGCTTTCAATCCTTTTAATAAAATATTTATTTTTTATTTGTAAGACTGACACATTAACAGCAATAAAAAATTCTTTTTTACCTGCTATGATATTTTCTCTAATTCTTTTACAGGCTTGTTCTAAAACCCAATCGCCTATTTGTACAATCAACTTAATTTTTTCTGCAACTTCTACAAACTCTCCAGGTCCAATAACACCTTTAGTTGGATGATTCCATCGAATCAACGCCTCGGCTCCAACAATGCATCGAGAATTAGCGGCTACGATAGGTTGATAATGAACAATAAATTCCTTATTTTTCAAAGCTGATCTTAATTCGACCTCTAAAGAGTGATTAAGTTTTACTCTTCTTTCTAAAACTCTATCAAAAATCTTTAGGTTATTTACTCCTTTAGCCTTGGCTTCATTTAAAGCCGTTCCAAGTCTTTGTATTAATCTCTCTTCTGTTGTCCCATCCCTTGGGTACAGCACTATTCCAACGCATGCGGTTATTTCAAAAACCATTTCCTTCACTGTAAGGGATTTAGAAATCATCGCTTGAACTAGTTCAGTAAATTGCACTGCCAATACTTCTGCTACAACTTCTTCTTTGTGCAATTCTGGTATGTCTATAATAAATTCATCGCCTCCTAAGTGAGCTAAGGTTTTATAATCCCGTAATTTTTTATTAAACCTTTTGACAAGTGCCTTTATTAAAGCATCACCAACACGATACCCGTGCAAACCGTTTATGTTATTAAATTCGTCTAAGTCGATAAACAATAAAGCTCCAGTTTTTCCATGCTGAGCATGTCGCTTGATTGACTGTTCTAATTTGATTTTGAAAAGAGCTTTGTTCGGCAGTCCAGTAACCTGATTATAATGAGCAAGGTTAATAATTTTTTTCTCATACTGCTTTATCTCAGTAATATCAACTGCGACCACAACATGGGATTTGTGTCTTTTTCTCATGCCTGAAAAAGGCATTTTTGACAATAACAGTGTGCATTGATTTCCTCTAAGGTCTGTTGTAGTAACTTCGTTTAGTTCATTTGCATCAAAAGATTGGCTTAAGTGATTGTCATTCAAAAAATGCCGACCGTTAAGTTGGTGCTTTTTATAGTTTTCGATACTGCACCGCTCTATTTCGTCTTGAGTCATACCAAAATATTCACTGGCTTTTTTGTTAGCTAATAGAATATTACCCTTTTCATCAGCAACATAAATGATATGAGGAACTAAATTAATAATTTGACTAAATTGTTCATTTCTTACAGAAATTTCTTTTGCTCTGCGCGCCACTTGGCGTTTAAAAACCAACGCGGCTATAAATGTCAATAAAGAGAGTAACGCCAAACTAATGACAATATACCAGGTGTTTTTAGATTGATTGGTTGCATATTTTGGTTTGAGCCACTTTGATTGGGCTTGGTAATAAAATGAGCTTTTATCTTTTTTCCATTGACTGATGTGGTTATCAAACACATTTAAAAAAGTGCTATCCGCTCCTTTAGGGATAGCTACAAACCCTTTGGTTGCATTAAACACAATTGAACTAGCCGTAACACCTAGTTTATTAGAGTACCAGATGCCAGTTAAGTTATTTGACACCACCGCATCGACTTGACCTTTGACCACTAAATCAAATCCTATTTCGTAACTATCAACCTCTGTTTTGATGCAGTTGATATCAAATTTTTTGCACCGTTCCATCAAAATTTTGCCATTGACTCCTTCTTTCACGATAGCAATTTTTTTATTATTGAGATCTAAAAAGCCTTCAATCGGTGAATCAATAGGTAAAAACACCTGTGACCAACCGACAAAGAAGTTGTTTTTAGAATACTGCATAAACTGTGTTCGTTCTTTTGTAAAAGCAACCGAAGTAATGGCATCAAGTTCATTTTTTTTTAATTTTTCTACAATACTATGCCAACTGTTCATCTGCCACTTAACTTCAAACCCTTCTATTTTGGCAATTCGTTCTATAATATCAATAACATAACCTTCGTAATGTCCATCTTTATTAGCAAAAGACAGAGGAGGGTTGTTGAATATTCCGATAGTGACCTGTTTGAGAGGGGCTTGAGTAGTGAGTTGCTTTGCCTGAGAATAAGAGTTATTAACGAAAATTAAACTGCAAATAAGGAGTGTAATATATTTGGTAAAACTGAGAAAATCAAATGCCATTACTCGTTTCATTCTGACTCCCACAAAGCATCATTCATGTGTTTTTTATTTACATCAATTTGTTTTTGAGTTTTTTTCAGATTGTGGTGTTGCATGATTTCCTTAATGCTTTATGATTAGCCTATTATAATACCATTTATAAGTGAATTTAGGTTTTTTATTGACTTATTTTCATTCCCACAAAAAAAGCCAAAAAACAGAAAATAAATGTTGAAAACAAATAAATAAAACCTTTTACATATTCACCATAAGTCAGCATTAGCACTGTTTCCATTGAAAAAGTTGACCACGTTGTTAAGGCACCTAAAAAACCCATCATAATAAATAAACGCAAGGAATCTGAGGCGTGCAACTTATCTAATAAATACACATAAGCAACTCCCATCAAAAAACAACCAATCACATTGACAATTAATGTTGCCCATGGAAGCGGTGTTCCAAATAAGTGAGTAAAAAGCTTTGCATTCAAATAACGCAACATTGCCCCCAATGCGCCACCTGCGCCAACAACTAATAAATGTTTAAACATTTCGTTTTTTCCTAATGGTATCAAGTTTCTTAGCAATTTTTATTTCTAAACCAGACTGCTTGGGTTGATAATAGATTTTCTCACCCATTTCACTGGGAAAACCCTTTTGTGAATAAGCAATCGAATCACTGTTGTCGTGATCGTATTGGTAGCCTTTATTATAACCGATTTCTTTCATTAATTGTGTGGGAGCATTGCGTAAATGCATGGGAACACCTAAAGACCCTCGATTTTTTGCGTCTTCTCGTGCTTGGTTATGGGCAACATAGACTGCATTACTTTTAGGGCAACTGGCTAGATAAGTGGCAGCTTGCGCTAAGGCTAAATCGCCTTCAGGAGAACCCAGTCGACGCCAAGTCTCCCACGCATCCAAACACAAACTCAGAGCTCGCGGGTCTGCATTACCGACCTCTTCACTTGCCATGCGCAATAGCCGCCTGGCGATGTATTGTGCATCACAACCCGCATCCAGCATTCGGTTCATCCAGTACAATGCAGCATCTGGATTGGATGAACGCACGCACTTATGTAAAGCAGATATTTGTTCGTAAAATACATCGCCTTTGTTGTCAAAGCGACGGGCCTGCCCTGAGATGATTAAAGCCACTTCTTCATCTTTAACCACACCATCAACGGAATAGTCTGATAAAATTTCGAGCAATGTCAATAAACGTCTGGCATCCCCGTCAGCCGATTGAATTAATTGATGTTGTTGAATGTCCGACAACTTTAACTGCGTTTGCTCAACCCCTTTTTCTAACAAGATTAACAAATCATCTGCTTGAATGCTCTTCAAAATATAAACACGTGATCGCGACAATAAAGCATTATTTAACGCAAAAGAAGGGTTTTCGGTTGTTGCCCCAATTAAGGTAATCAATCCATTTTCCATGTGAGGCAAAAAAGCATCTTGCTGGGATTTATTAAAACGGTGTATTTCATCCACAAACAAAACCGTTGCCAGACCCATAGTGCGATTTTCTTCGGCTTGTTTTATGGCTTTTCGAATATCCGATACACCAGAAAGAATGGCTGAGAGGTTGATTTGTTGGGCATTGGTTTGTTCGCATAAGATACGAGCCAACGTGGTTTTTCCTGTTCCCGGCGGGCCCCATAAAATCATGGAATGCAGGTGATTGTTTTCAATGATTTTAGCAAAAGGGCGGTTGCTAGCGGTTAAGTGTTGCTGCCCAACCACATCGGTAAGAACTTTAGGCCGAAGCTTATCTGCCAATGGTTGCATTAATTTTAAAACTCACCAACATCAATGCCATCTCTTAAAACCTCAACTCCTTTTGGCACCTTGAAACTAAAGAAGTCTTTATTCAATTCTGGGTTTCTTTTCACATTTAAAAATTCAAAAATCACGACATTATCCAGTTGATTTTGCAGTTTTAAACTCACTAAATTATTGTTATCGATGCCTAACCAAACGACTTTAATGTCTTCATTGGGGTTTTTTGGTAACATTTGAATCCATTGAATTGAACTCGAATCCCCTTGCGCTTTTTGGATTAAACTAACGCTGTAATGTTTTTGCGTTTTTTCTTTATTGAGCAAAACATAGATTGGGTTTTGTTTGCTTTTTTGTTGTTTAATTGTCACTTGTTCTAGGTCTTCATCGTAGACCCAGACTTGCTTTCCATCAGCTATGATTAATTGAGGAATGGGTTTTTGGTATTCCCACTTAAATTGATTGGGAGCATTAAGCCAAACCTTGCCAGTAGAGTCTTCTGATTTTACGCCATTGGCATCTGTTTCATACTGCACGAAATCAGCAGCTAATGAGCTTAAATCTTTGCGAACTTTATCCAATATTTGTTCAGCTACATTTGTTTTTTCAGCAGCCATTAAAAACAGTGGCGTAAATAGGAGCGCCAAAACTAATGTTATTTTAATCTTCATAATTAACCTCGTTAAATTTATGTCATTCTACCGCATGCTTTCTGAATAGAAACTAAATAGTGCCTGAGCAAGAAAGAAGTAATCTACTGCGGAAAAGCTGGATTTGACCAAAATATCCCATTATTCTCGTCAAATAATAAAATATTTTGCTTCAAACAAGACTTTTACGCGTATCGTCCTGATACTTGCCCACATCCATGTGGGTTGACATGAAAATCCTTTCCTGAAGGATTTTTCCTCGCTACGATTCCTTTCTCGGTCAGGCACTAAATATCATCATCCATTGAAACAGGTGCTGGTGCGAGCACTTCGCGCGCTCCGTTATGTGCTGGCGCACTAACAACGCCATTTTCTTCTAACTGTTCCACTATCGTTGCCGCACGATTATACCCCACACGCAATCGTCTTTGCACATAGGAAATAGAAGCTTTACGGGATTCAGTCACAACAAAAACCGCTTTATCATAAAGTTCATCAACATCACTGGCAGGAGCTTGTGGTATTCCTGTGGCACTGAGTTCTTGTCCATCGTCGGTTAATTGCACCTCGTCTAAAATACCTTCCTTATACTCAGCTTCATAGTGAGTAGTCAAGTAATTGACTATTCCATGAACCTCATGATCATCAACAAAAGCCCCATGAATGCGTTCTGGAATGGCCTTACCTGGTGGCAAATACAACATATCCCCATGCCCAAGTAATTGTTCAGCTCCACCTTGATCTAATATAGTTCGTGAATCAATTTTGGATGAAACCTGAAAAGCAATTCGAGTTGGAATATTGGCTTTAATTAAACCCGTAATCACATCAACTGACGGTCTTTGTGTGGCAAGTATCAAGTGAACACCCGCAGCACGGGCTTTTTGTGCTAAACGGGCAATAAGTTCTTCAACTTTTTTGCCCACTATCATCATCATGTCAGCAAATTCATCAATGATAATAACAATATAAGGCATGGTTTCAAGCTCAGGTGGTTTCTGGCCGGGTATCAAAGCATCAGGTTTGAATAAAGGATCAGCCAATGGCTCTCCAGTTGCTCTAGCTTTTTTCACCGCTTTGTTAAACCCAGCGAGGTTTCTAACACCCACTGCTGCCATGAGTTTATAGCGACGCTCCATTTCTGCCACACACCAACGCAAGGCATTGGAAGCCTCTTTCATGTCGGTAACAACAGGTGCTAGCAAGTGTGGAATACCTTCATAAACCGAAAGCTCCAACATTTTGGGGTCAACCATTATCATCTTAACTTCATCTGGCGTAGCTTTATACAACAAGCTCACTATCATGGCATTAACAGCCACCGACTTGCCCGAGCCTGTTGTTCCTGCGACCAATACATGTGGCATTTTGGCAATGTCAACTACAACTGGTTTTCCTGAGATGCCTTTACCTAAACCTAGAGTCAAGGGTGATTTAGATTTATCAAATTCAACTGAACGCAATATTTCACTCAAATAGACAATTTCTCGGTTGGTGTTTGGAATCTCAACTCCAATAAAGGGTTTGCCTGGTATGACATCCACAATGCGCACACTAATGACTGATAAGCCTCGAGCCAAATCCTTGGCAAGGTTAACAATTTGACTCACCTTAACTCCAGGAGCAGGTTCGAGTTCAAAACGCGTTACCACTGGTCCTGGCAATACACCAACAACTTTGACTTTAACGCGAAAATCAGCCAGTTTCAACTCAACTTGTCTGGATAAAACCTCCAATTCGTCTTCAGAATAACCCACAATTTGGGCTTTGGGATCATCAAGCAAGGTCAGTGGAGGAAATTTGGAAGCAGGAAGGGTGTCAAATAATTGACCTTGACGTTCTTTTGAGGCTCTTGGTGATTCTGGCACTTCTGGTTCAAAGGCTGGCTCAATAATAATTGGTGCTCTGTTTTGTTGCACCACCGCATCGATTTGACGCACTTCTTGGCGTTCTTGTTTGGCTTGTTTACCTGCGCGCCAATCTTTTAAATCTTCATACTTAAGCTGCAACCATTCAATAAAATCAAAGGTCCATTTTCCCACTAAATCGGCAAATTGAATCCAAGACATGCCTGTAAACAAAGTAATTCCAGCTAAAAATATCGCACAAAGAATAAGTGTTGCCCCTATTTTTCCCAAGCTAGAAAATAAGACGCTTCCCACAATTTCACCGATGATTCCTCCTCCTGTAAAAAGTGCTCCATGCGTATTAACATACATATAAGCTAAGGCACAACCTGACAATAAAGTGGATAGAAAACCACCGGCTTTTATGCCAGTATCTAACCAGCTAACCTCTTCATAATCGTGATTTTTATAGATTCTCCACCCAACAAACACCAAACCAATAGGCACAAGATAAGACAAATAACCCGCAATATTGAGCAAAACATCCGCCAACACAGCTCCACTTGAGCCACCCCAATTTTGAGTTGAAGTGGCATTGCTTGCAGAAAAAGGCCCAGAGTCACTGGCATCATAACTTAACAAAGATAACAGCACATAAGCAGCAATAGGAATGATAAGAAAAAATAAACTTTCCCTCAGTCGATTTCGGACATGTCCTGATACTTTGTTTTTCTTCATGGGTTGGATTATAGCAGAGCTGGGTGAATAATTTTCCCTGCATCCACATTTATTCCTTTTTGCAAGGAATCAACTTCTCTCCAACCCGCGCGTGCTAAGCGTTGCACATAGGGCAATATTGCTGCTGAAATTGCTTGAGTAGAAGTACGTGGTACAGAACCTGGCATATTGGTCACACTAAAATGGGTCACACCATGTTTAACAAAAGTTGGATTTTCCCATGTTGTTGGTCTGGTTGTTGCAACACAACCGCCTTGATCAACCGAAATATCAGCAATCACAGAACCTTCTTGCATGCCTTTAACCATCTCTTCGGTAATCACATGCGGTGCTTTTGCACCCGTCACTAATACTGCACCTATAACTAAATCAGCATCTGAAACTTCTTTGGCAACCGAATCTTCATAAGGGTAAAGTGCCGTCACATTGGCTCCAAGTGCCATCATTTGTGCTAAACGGTCTTGGCGTTTATCAAACACCACTACATTGGCTCCCCCTTTAGCGGCTAATGCGGCAGAGTTTCCACCAGCTGCCCCTGCACCCAAAACCACAACTTTACCACGTTCTGTTGAAGGCAAGCCTCCAAGCAAAACACCTTTGCCACCTGATGGTTGATGCAATAAATGCGTACCAACTTGAGTGGCAATCATGCCAGCGATAATACTCATAGGAGCAAGTAAAGGCAAAGAACCATCGGCTTCTTCAACCGTTTCAAAAGCCACGCCTGTTAAACCAATATCGAGTAATTCTTGCGTTAATTGCGGTTCGGCAGCCAAATGCAAATAGCAAAATAATAAATGGTCTTTACGTAAATGAGTTAAATCCCCCGCAATCGGCTCTTTAACTTTTACAATCATTTCACCTTTGGCATAAAGGTCAGCCGCATCATTTGCAATAGTCACACCAACACGAGTGTAATCTTCATCACTAAAACCACTTTTAATGCCGGCATTAGTTTCAATAAAAACCTCATGCCCAGCTTTGACTAAATCGGCAGCAGCCGCTGGCACCAAGGCAACACGGCCTTCTAATACTTTTGTTTCTTTAGGTATGCCTATTCGCATTTTATTTGTCCCCTAATAGTTAGTTAAATTTTTCAGTCGGTTATTTTATCCGATAATAGTAAAAATAATACAGAATTACTTGATAATTTAAGATTTTAGGTTGATATTAACCCTGCTAGATAATACCCACAAAAAAACCTGCAATAGCAGGTTTTCTTGTGTAGTGAAAAACACATCTCAAATGCTTGAGGTTATCCCCCATCATCGGGTATGGTGCCATCATCAATTAGCTGCTGCTTAATGCGATAAGTCCCAGCCTCTGGA
>CAMZLQ010000156.1 GCA_947311585.1 uncultured Alcanivoracaceae bacterium
TCACGGTTTTTAGCAATAGCATCATCGCCTTGTAAAGCTTGTATCATAACAGGGCCAGATGTCATAAATGTGACAAGATCTGCAAAAAAAGGACGCTCTTTATGAACAGCGTAAAAGCCCTCGGCTTCTTGCTGGCTTAGGTGTTTCATTTTTGACGCAATGATTTTTAAACCTGCATCTTCGAATCTTTGGTAAATTTGTCCAATAACATTTTTTGCTACTGCATCTGGTTTTATGATAGACAATGTTTGTTCAACTGCCATAATTATTTTAACTCCACTTAATATTTAAGAAAATATTCTTTTATTTTCTTAACGTTACACAAAATATTTAACCTAACATTTTAACTTACCCTTGATTTATTTTGAACCAAAACCTTAAGATTTCGTTAGATTAAACCTAAAAAACGCGATTATACATGCTTTTGCGTAAGATTTATGCATAAGTTTTACTTTTCCAATAGTTTTTCTCCCCTCATACGAACGTTTGAATTGTAATAGAAAATTCAATCAGATAAAATAGCCATATAATCACAACAGACACTTTAATAATGACAGTCCTATCAACCAAAGAAAGAATTCTTAATACAACGGAAAAACTTATCTCAGAAAAAGGATTTTCAGGCATTTCTTTGCGCACCATTAGCACTCATGCTAAGACAAATTTAGCTGCAGTCAATTACCATTTTGGCAATAAGGAAAAATTAATTGAAATGATGTTAGAAAGAAGGCTTGATACTCTGTTCGAATTACGCGTCAATCTTTTGGATGAGTTAGAAAGTGGAAGGGTAAAACCCTGTAACTTAAAACATATTTTAAAAGCATTTATAGCCCCCGCCTTAACCATGAGTAACGATAAGCACCAAGGTGGCAAACGTTTTATGCTTGTTCTTGCTCGCGCTTACGCTGAAAAAAGTGAGTTTCTACACAGTTTACTGAGTAAAAGATACGCAGACATAATAAAAAGGTTTGCACAATCCATTCAAAGAGCAAGTCCTCACCTGAGTCAGAGCACTGTCTTTTGGCGCTTTCACTTCATTATGGGGTCACTCATATACGTCATGGCAGATTTTGGAGCATCGACCAAAACATCAGATTTGAGTGAATCAGATTATTTCAACCTTTGTTGTAATGAATTAATCGAATTTGCATTAGCTTCTTTGACTCCATCAAAATAAATAAATGATGACTCTGCTTCTTTTACTTCTGACTCTCTTAACTCTGCTATCAAGTTTTTACTTTGTAAAACTCACCTATTTTTCACTAGCCTTTATGGGTTTTATTTTGGTATTTAAGTTTTTCTCATTAATCTCTCAAAACCAATTTTTATTTCTCATAATCCCCACAACAATCATTGCTTTAATTTTAACCATTAACAAACTGCGAATCCAGCTTATAACTAAGCCTATCTATCATGCATTGAAAAAAGCCAATTCAAATTGGCAAAACTTCAAAAGAATAGACAATGGTTGGTTTTCCACTGAATTCGAACGCTCAATCTTTCAGGGAAAACCACAGTTCATTAATCTAAAACATAAAGTTGAAACAAGACAAAGCAGTCCACAAGAAGCTGAGTTTTACTCCATTATAATGGATTCGAAAATAAATAATTTTACCAAAATAAACAAACTCTCTGCTTTGGGTGCTACCGCATTATTAATCAATAAATGCTATAATGGACAAGGTTTTTCAAGTGGCGAAATATCACAAACATTAACCAATATTGGTAAAGTAAACCCAATAATTTCAACAATTATCGGCATTTTAAATTTAGATTCTTTAACAAGCTTTATACACCATTTTGCCAGTCGCAAACAAAAAGAGAAATACCTACCACTTTTTGCTTCTGCTAAAATGCTGCCCTTCCTTAAGCCAACTTCTCTTTACGAAACCCTCGATTCGCAAAAATCTTCTATTGAAGGCAGAATTGAAAAAAAATTCGTCAAAAATAAAGAAATTATGGGCATACGTGTGTCTTTCCAAGACGTCATCTTACTTGGCACTTCGCAATCTAATTGTTTTTACATTAATGTCAATATCAAAGATTTCAATAACCAATTTAAAAACAAAACCAACTTAGGCACTGCCATTTGCATTATCAACAAGGAAATTAAAAATGTCACTTATAAAAAAGGCTTAAAAGCCTACGACGACTTTTTGTATTATTTTTCCTGTACTGGCAACAATGTCTTTATACCATTAACCCACATTATCAATGAAGAACACGGAATCGGGAAAGGACTAGAATATCTCTATAAAAACCAATGCCACGCCAGTAATATTTGGCCACTTGCTACGTCAATTCCAACCAATAAAACAGCCACCTTAACTTCGTGGTACTTTGCTCACCTGCAAAAACAAAATGGCAGGCAACTCTTAAGTTTTCGAGTGGTTTTATCTAAACTTAATGAGCAATTTAGTCAATGCTTGAAACTGCAGCTCGCTAATAAAATGGCCTTACATAATAATTTAGAAGACCCTTTACTAAAATTCACATCAATTTTAAACAAA
>CAMZLQ010000157.1 GCA_947311585.1 uncultured Alcanivoracaceae bacterium
TAGCACTACGGCTTTAACGGATTTATCCAAACGGGCTTGACGAAGGAGGTTGCTAGTCGAAACACCGCCAATACTGCCTGCATCTTGTTCACCATTCAAAATAGTGCCTTCGGCTACAATGATGGCAATTTTATTGGGTTTTGGTAGTGATTTTTCTTGCTCAATAACGCTTAAGTAATCAACTAAACCAATATTTCTAAAGCCATTGTTATCCTCGCCTGTGGCACTTAAATCTGCTATGTACTTTTCTTTAAAATGTTGGTTTTTGATTTGGTCAACAAGTCCTGCTTTTTTGTACATGCTTGCCATGTCACCGCTGGAATCTTTGAGTAAAGTTGCCTGGTCTTCAATGATTTTGTTAAAATCTTCCATTGAGATGTTTCTTTTATTCACAATGCCCTGGGCATAAGTTTTCCATAAATCTTTCATGTAGTAGAGGGAGGCTTCTTTAGCTTCTATTGACATGTCATTACGAATATAGGGTTCGGCAGCAGACTTGTATTCGCCGACGCGAAATAAATGCACATCAACACCAAGCTTATCCAGTCCATCTTTAAAATAATTGCGGTAACTGCCGTAACCTTGAAAAAACATAAAGGCTTGCGGGTCAACTATGATTTCATCTGCCAAGTTGGCAAAGTAATATTGGTTTTGACTCATGTTTTCTGCTAGTGCAATAATGGGTTTTTGGGAGGTTTTACGAAATTGCGTAATGGCTTTTTCTAATTCTTTTAAATCAGCCAAACCAATTCCCCACATAAAATCTGGGCTTAGTACCAGTACAGAAATGCGTTCATCGGTGGCTGCTTTTTCGATGGCTTTAATCAAATCCCGCAATTGAGTTTCGGGCACATCTGAACCTTGCAATTGTTTAATGAATTTTTCGGTTGGTGTGCCACTGAATTGATTGACCACCATGCCATTGGGAGCTATCACCAATGCTGTATTTCTTTTGAGTTCGATTTTGTCATTAAAGAAAATGATTTTAACCAAAATAAAAAGAATGATGAGGAGGATAAAATGCCGAGTGAAATTTGCCAATTTAACTAATGTATTTGGAATGAACTCGATAAGTTTACGTAAAGTAGATTTTTGTGTTTGTGTATTCATGGGTTTGATTATAAGTCTTTTAAAGAGTAATGCTATCTGCCAATAGTCATCTTTAATAATTCTAGGTATTTTTTAACCTCTGTTTCGGGTTGTGCTAAGTTTGTCCCTGTTTCAGCTGGCCACGCTTTGGCACGTAGTTGGGTTTTCATTGGTTGTGGGCACAGGGTGTTGACACTGACATTGAAGTCCTCCATTTCTTGTTCTAATATGGAGGCAAAATGGTTGATTCCTGCTTTTGTTACACCATAAGCCGCCCAATAAGCTTTGGCAACAGTGTCTAAATTTTCTGTTGTAAATATAATTGAACCATGGCTTTTTTTAAGCAAAGGTAATAAAGCTTGAGTTAAAAAAACAGGGGAGTTGAGGTTTATCTGCATTTCTTGCAACCAACGAGTGGCTTCATAATGAGAAAATTCAGTCAATCCGCTGAATTCAGCAGCCGTATGCACCAAGGCATCGAGTTTGCCAATATTGTCATCAACGGTTTTGGATAGTTGATAAAAGTCATCGGGTGTTGCCCCAACCAAATCCATGGGATAAACCATGGGTTCTTTACCGCCTTGTTCGACTATTTTGTCACACATGATATTTAAGGAACGTGGATTTTTATCCGAAATAATGACATCGGCTTGCTCCTGGCATAATTCTAAAGCCAGAGCAGAGCCTAGTCCGCCACAGGCACCCGTGAGGAAGATTGTTTTATTTTCTAATTTATTTGGCATTGTCAATCATTTGCATAAGTGTTTGTTCTACGGCTAGGGCAATGGTTTTGAGTTCGTCACTATCCGATAAACTACTGAGCATTTTTTCTGGTTTAATCATGCCGATAAAGGTGTCGCCGTTTTGGGTGTAAACAGAAATTCGACAAGGCAAAGCCATGTTGAGTTGCATATCTTGAGCCATCACTTGAGCTGCAATCTTTGGGTTGCAGACTTCTAATACATTGCAATTTTCTGCAAATTCCACCCCTTTACTGCGTAAAGTGTTGCCGATGTTATGGATATGCATAACACCAAAGCCACCATCAATAACACATTTTTCTAGGTCACTTGTGGCGGTTTCGAAATCTTTATTAGTTTGAATTTTATAATACATAATTTACCTTTTATTATTCGTTTGCTTCTTTCATGGGTGAGTCTTTGTATTTCTTCTTCCATAACTGGAAGCGTGTTTTTACCAATTTTGCTGGCCAGTTGTTGTTGTCAACATTGGTGTCTGCTGTTTCTAAGTTTGGGTCAATTTCTAAGGACTTAATTTCTTTTTTGGTCATAATCATTTTAGAAACTTTATGGTTATTTTTTCGCCAAATTTCAGCAGGTATTCGCATCATCTTTTCACTGCCATCGGTATAAGTCACTTTTAATAGAATTGGCATAACTAAGCCGCCAATGTTTTCAAAATCAATGACATAAATATTACGTTTGATGTTGAGTAAAGATTTTTCATTCTCGTCCAGTTTTTCCAGCAGCTCTTTATAATCTTTTTTGTCCGTTTTGCTTACATCAAAACGGTCATAACTGTTGTAAAAGTCTTTAAGTTCAGGTTTGCGTTGAACCAAATAATTATAATCTTTGTTTCGTTGTTGTGTGATTGTGGTTGGTTCTTGTTCGTCATCTTTACGCAAGTTGGCCTTATCAATTTTTGGGTTGCGTGTGTCCATTTGCATCAAATGCACTTCTTTAATAGCAATATCAACATGATCAGTGGTGTAAAACCATCCACGCCAAAACCAGTCTAAGTCAATGCCGCTGGCATCTTCCATGGTGCGGAAAAAATCACTTGGCATGGGGTGCTTAAATTTCCAACGACGTGCGTATTCTTTAAAGGCAAAGTCAAACAATTCACGGCCCAAAATAGTTTCACGCAAAATGTTTAGTGCGGTGGCTGGTTTAGCGTAAGCATTATTGCCAAACTGCAACAAGGATTCGGAATTAGTCATAATAGGCACTTGGTTGTCGGAACTCATGTAGCCGACAATGTTTTTTGCCTCGCCTCGTCGGGCTGGGTAGTCTTTTTCCCATTCGCTTTCGGCCAAAAATTGCAAAAAGGTGTTTAAACCTTCATCCATCCAAGTCCATTGGCGTTCGTCTGAATTAACAATCATGGGAAAATAATTGTGACCCACTTCGTGAATGATGACAGAAATCAAGCCATA
>CAMZLQ010000158.1 GCA_947311585.1 uncultured Alcanivoracaceae bacterium
GTTGTAATCAGCTGGGGATAATAGCCACTTTCTTGAGATTTATGAATTAAATAATAAGGATCAACACCGATACAATGCCCACCAACAAGCCCTGGAGTAAACGGTAAAAAATTCCATTTGGTTGATGCCGTTTTTATAACCTCTAAGGTATCAATACCCATGTGGTTAAACATGACGGATAGTTCATTCATAAAGGCAATGTTCATATCACGTTGCGTGTTTTCAACCGCCTTTGCCGCTTCTGCTACTTTGATAGAAGACGCCATAAAAACACCGGCATCAATTATTTTTGTATACAATTGATTGAGTGTCTTTTTGGTTTTTTCATCAGAAGCCGCGACAACTTTGGTGATTGTTCTAAGCGTATGAATTTTATCACCTGGATTTATGCGTTCAGGAGAATAACCGATTGTAAAGTCTATATTGAGTTTTAAGCCACTAACTTTTTCTAAGATTTTGGCACAGTATTCTTCGGTAGCTCCTGGGAAAACTGTTGACTCATATACAACAATATCACCCTTTTTAAGAATACTTCCGATGGCGTTAGAAGCACTTTCAAGTGGTGATAATTCTGGTAAGTTATTCGCATCAACTGGGGTTGGGACGGTAATAATAAAAACATTAGCCTCGGCAATATCCTTTAAATTTGTGGTAAATGAAAGGTGTTTTGCTTTTTGTAGGTCTTCAGAGGTAGTCTCAAGTGTTGAATCTTGGTTATTTTTCAACTCAGATACCCTGTTTGTATTAATGTCATAACCAATTGTTGGGTAAAATTCAGCAAATGCCACAGCAAGTGGAAGCCCAACATAGCCAAGACCAACAATTGCAATTGAGTGTTCTTTATTCATATATTTTTAAATTAAAAAAGGGTGAAATGCTTTGTTTTCACCCATTATCTTGTTGGTTAAAAGAGCAACCTTAGCCTCTTTTTTTGTAGAGTTAATTTGGACTGGCTAACTCTCCACCATCATCACCATCTCTGGGATCATCATCGGTTTGCGGTCCACCACCTGGATCAAGAATTGGTGACAAGGTATAAGTGATGCCATTTTTAGGTGATTTAGTCATCCATTGGGCAATGTCTGCATAGCAAGATTGATAGGCAGGTAATACCACTTTCTTTAACACAACTGCGCGGGTATTTTGCAACGAAAGTCTTGTACTTACTTGATTGGATTTTTGCTTTAATTCATCCACAGCTTCATCATTTGATATAACAAATACACCATTTGCATCGACTTTTCCAGACAAATAAATTTCTTGCTCTGGTTTGGCATCGTCGTCATTATAAATTTCTAAGATGTATTTTTCTTCATCAAAGTTAATTGGACGCGCCGTACCGTTAAACAACTCAATAGAGGCATTATTATCTGTTCCTTCAACGTATTCGGTAATTAATAAATCTTTACGTGTTGTGAAACAGTCTTGTTTTGAAAAGTTACCAGAATCTTGTATATCATCAACGGGATAGGCCGTCCATTGTTTGTCAGCAATAAACTCATCCATTTCAATGCGATCACCTGAGCAGGTGTTGTCGAAACGCCGCAATGTTTTATCTACAACAATGGGGTGATCTAAATCTTGGTTTGTTTCGTCTTCTTCGTCATTGACCAATATACGCCCAATACTGTCAACAACCGTGGTTTGGGTGTTGGTGTTTTTGTAATGTTGCTCAATGCGTTGGATGAAGTCTTTTTTAGTTTCAGAAATTTCTTTTTCAGTTTCTTTTCCGTCAACCTTATTAATAGCAGCTGCTACAGTAGCAACCGCACATTGACAAGGTTTTGAATTAAGCCCTGATTTTAAGACGATTGCATCAGCTCCTTTAAAAATAAGACCGTTTACTTTTTGATTGGTTGAGGACAATATATCTGCTGCCGCATTTGCATCAGCTACAATGTAGGTTGAATTTGGTTCCACTAGTCCTTTTAATTGAATAATCTCACCAGGAAAGTCATAGCCATGAAAATAGACTTCAATTTGATAATTATCACTTAATAAATCAATGGGTTTATCTGTTCCATTAAAGAGTTCTAATGCTTGGTTGTTGCCTTGTCCTTCAATGTATTGAGAAATAATTAATTTATTGTTTTCTTCTTCTGTTTCGTTTTGTTTTTCTTTGTTGGCTTCTTTGTTTTGTTCTTTATCACAAAACAGTTTATGTTGACCAAGGACTTTATTGTAGTTCAAAACGTCGCTTGATTTATTGTCGTTACTATTAACCCATGAATCAGCAGGATCAAATGCATCTTGTTCATTATGATCACCTTTGCACGTACTGACGTTTCTAACAAGATTGTTGTCTTTGGTAATAACATGGTTCTCACCCCAGTATTTGTTTTCTGGAACTTTGCCAATTTGACCGATAGAATCAGCGGTTGTATCGGCTCTATTTTTAGCGCGTAAAACAGCATCAATCATGTCTTCTGCTTTATTTGGCACAATTTCGATAGCGGCTTCAATGCCAGCAGAGGCACAGCTGCATGATGAACTGATTTCAACAAGTGAGCGCTGAACACGAGGACGAAGTCGATTTTCTAACCGTGAACGAGCCCAAAAGCTTTGTGCGTTACAACTGCATCCTCGCATGGTGGCAATTGCAGCAACGACTTCATCGGCACGATTAGGAGCAATTTGTACCCCTTTACGTACAGAAGAATAAGTGTCTTCACAAGAAGACCACACATTGGCAACTGTTTGAACCGCTTTGATAACATCAACGTTATTGTCAACTAATTGTTGAACCACATCTTGTGATGCTTCTTTGTTTTTGTGCGCATTTTTTGCTGCTTCCACGGGCAACAAACCATTATCTAAATCAGCTTTAACTGAAATATATTCCGAAGAGTATACGTAATGCGCTCCAAAAATTCCAAGAATAATTATTAATAATTTCATAAATTTAAACCTATTTTCCCATTCTGCATCACATTTTGATGCACCCATAGAACATAATAAGGTAAAGTGCACGCATATATCAATAAAAGCTTATGAAATTAAATAAATTGATGTAAATAATTGTTAAATCAGATAGAGATTTAATTTATTTTTATGTTTAAGCTGAAAACCAACATGCAGCGGAGTAGAAAAATTTTCATTCCTGAGAAATCACCTTGTCAAAAAATTAAAGTATTTAACAAGGTAAAAATTATATGCAAAAGAGATGATTTAAACCACCCTCTTATTCAAGGCAACAAGCTACGAAAATTAAAATACAACATTGCCCATGCTTTGGAAAAAAATTGCAACGTTATTGCAACTTTTGGAGGGGCTTATTCAAACCACATTGTAGCAACGGCTCATGCAGCGGCTTTAGCACACATCAAGTCACTTGGTTTTATACGAGGAGAAGAATTATCGGGCAAACCTGAAAGATGGAGTCAAACCTTACTGGATGCCAAAAAAGCAGGTATGGAATTGGTGTTTTTATCTCGCCAACAATACCGATTAAAAGAACAGTCAGATGCAGTAAAGAATCATTTATCTCCAATAAAAAACTTTATGATAATTCCTGAAGGGGGAAGCAATGCTTTTGCCATACAAGGTGTGGCTGAAATAGTGGATGAATTGGCTAAACAAATAAAACCACCCACACATATTATCACAGCATGTGGAACTGGGGGCACTTGTGCTGGATTAATTGAAGGGGTTTACAACCAAGGTTGGAATACTAAAGTCATCGGCATTCCTGTATTAAAAGGGGCAGAATTTTTACAAAAGGATATAACAAAGTTATCCCAACACCACAGGCACGTTGATTGGCAATTATTTTTTAATTACCATGCAGGAGGTTATGCCAAGTTAACAGATGATTACTTTGATTTTGGAAAAAAATTCAGCAGTAAAACAAACATTCCTTTAGATAAAATTTACAATGTAAAATCGTTCTTTGCTTTGTATGATTTAATCACTAAGGGGCAAATAAAAGCAGGAAGTCTGGTTGTAATTCTTCACACGGGAGGATTACAAGGTGGTGTTATTGAAATATAAAACTGTAGTTATCATCGTCCAATAAAAAATTATGCGCTAGAGTTTGCTTAAAAAGGGTTATTTTAACGGTGTTAAATTGGTTTGTGTTAACGGTTTTTAAAACTGTATTTTTCATACTTATGATGTTGTTTCCAGGCGTCAATTCGACATCAAAAGTATAATAAAACCACATAAACTCATGGTCTTCTTCTCTGCCTTGAAAATCTGTGCTTAGTGTCATTGAATTGGCTTCAATTTTTAACTGATTTTGCAAATACAGGTAGGCCTTTTGGTCTTTGTTTATCTTTTCAAAATCCTCTGTTAGTATTTTCAAACTTAACTCCAATTGCTGGCTTTGACTGTTGTAATCGAAAACGGCAATTGAGTGGTGATGGGGATGAGCCATAACAGAGGCGGAAAAAATTAAAACAAACAGAATTTTCATAACTTAAACAACTCCAAGGGTTGCTGGATTGTTTTTGTTGCTTGCCATTTTTCGGGGGAATCATTTGCACCGATATAGCCCCACAAGGCAACTGCTGTTTGCATATTGGCAGCATTGCCTGCGGTAATATCAGATAATGCATCACCGATATACCAGCTTTTTTTTGGGTTGATTTTGAGCATTTGGATTGCCGTATTAATGGGTTGTGGGTGCGGTTTAGAGAATTTTGTACTGTCTCCTCCAACAAGAATACCATAATTCTCTAATGGCTTAAGTGATTTAACCAGTGGTTTGGCTAAATAGTGAGGTTTGTTGGTGACGATTCCCCAAGGAATTTTTTGCTTGTCTAAAGCCTGAATAAAGCCCTCAACCCCATCAAACAAACAAGAACCTTGTGTGAGTATGTCTTGGTAAATTTCCAAATAACGCTTTTGTAATTTTAAAAAAGTCTGTTGGTCTGTTTTTCCAAAAATGGACTCCACAATCGCTCGTGAGCCGTGGGTAATGAGTTCTTTATATTGGGCATGGTTGGGTTCAATTTCAATATTGTTTTCTTGAGCAAGCAACTTTAAGGCGTGCAACATATCAATGGCTGTATCCACCAAAGTGCCATCCAAATCGAATAAAAAGCCTTTCACCGTTAGCCCTTTCGAGCCGCAACAAGGTAATTTATTGAAACATCGTGTTGCTCTAACCATGTTTTGGTTGAAACAGGATTGTATTTCATTCCACAGATATCTTTAACTTCCAGTCCTGCTTTTTCTATGCCAGCTGCTAGTTCAGAGGGTTTAATGAACTGATCAAAATGATGCGTGCCTTTTGGCACCAATCCCATGACGTGTTCCGCCACAAAAATCCCCAACATCATGGCTTTTGCAGAGCGGTTAATGGTGGATAAAAACAACCAACCACCGGGCTTTAAAATTTTTGCACATGCATTAACAACCGATTGAGGGTCGGGCACATGTTCTAGCATCTCCATGCAGACAATAACATCTGTACTGTTCTCATGTTGTTTTGCATAATCCTCAACACTGATATTCTGATAATCAATTTTATGACCGCTTTCATAAAGGTGTAATTTTGCCACTTCCAAAGATTCTTGAGCCAAATCGATAGCCGTTACCATTGCACCGCTCGCTGCCATGCTTTCTGAAAATACACCACCACCACAACCCACATCCAAAACCGATTTATCCTTTAAATCAACAAATTGCTTAACGTAATCGGTGCGCACTGGGTTAATATGGTGCAGAGTTTTAAAAGGACCTTGTTCATCCCACCAAAACGACGCTTGTGAATTAAAGTGTTCAATTTCACTATTCTTGACATTAGTTGCACTCATTTATAGCCACCTTCTGACCTTATTTTTATAATCCAGATATTCTTGCCCAAAAAGATTTTCCAAATAAATTTCCTCAGGGTCAATCACCCATTTATTTAACAAATAAAAAACAAAAGGGAGAGTTAAAATCACATAAAGATTGTTCAATTTAATCGCAACAACAATTTGTGCCACCAAAAACCCCAAATAAATAGGATTACGAGTCAATTTAAATATCCCGCCTGTGTACAAAGCATTGGTTGGTGTGTGCGGCTCGGGGTTTTGCCGAGTCTTAAAGAAAAAATACAAACTAAAACCAAACAAAATGCTGGCTATTGCTATGAGCAGATAAGCAATTATTGTTTGAATGCTTGTATCAACAGGTATTGACAAAGGATAAATAAAACGATTAAGCAACCAAGCAATCACAATAAAAAATAACGGTATGAGAGGTGGCATCGTTTTAACCTTCGCGTGGTCTTTTTTGTATTTATCTTTCATAGCCAAATGGTACAATTATCCAATATAAAAGGCAATAAATTAGGGTAACAGCTTTACTAATGACCAAAAAAAAGGCAAATCACGCTATTTGCCTTTTTTAAAAAAAATTGAAAAAACGTTATTTCAAAATAAATGTCACTTTAATAATGACGCGATATTGATCAATTTTACCGTCTTTTACGGTTACTTTTTGTGATTCAACCCATGCACCCGTAACATTGCTTAATGTTTCTGTGGCGCGTTTGATGCCGTTTCTAACGGCTTTTTCAAAACTTTTTGATGAAGAAGCCGAAACTTCTGTAATACGTGCTACACTCATTTTTAACTCCTATTTTAAGATAAATGTGACTTTCATGTTAACGCGGTATTGATCGATTTTACCGTCTGCTACCGTAACTTTTTGTGACTCAACCCACGCACCCGTGATGCCTTGAATGGTTTCTGCTGCGCGAGCAATGCCTTTTTCTACAGCGTCTTCAAAACTCTTGCCTGATGAAGCTGTAATTTCTGTAATTCTTGCGATACTCATGTGTTTCTCCTTGTTTTTGATATTGATTTTAAAGACACCCGTCTTTAAAGCCTATTTATTATACATTAGTTTTAAAACATTTGAAATTTTTTTTAAACCATCATTAATGACCCGAAACTTTTAGAAATATTACATATGCAAACTTCTACCGCCATCAACTTTAATAATTTCACCTGTGATGTAATCATTTTTAATCAAAAACTTTAAACCGTGGTAAAGGTTATGTTCACTACCTTGTCTGCCTAATGCCGTTCGGCTGATTATATCGTCTTTATCATAGGAAGTATTTTCATCTAATGGCATAAGTATACAACCTGGTGATATGCCATTAACCCTTACTTCAGGAGCCATTTCTTTTGCCAGTGCTTTGACCATCATTTTGTTGGCCGCTTTTGCCATGGAATAAACAGGGTAATTTTTTAACGGTTTGTCGGCATGAATATCGACCAAATTGATTATTGTTCCTTTGGCTTTTTTTAATAAGGGCAAACACGCTTTGGAGAGAAATAATGGGCCTTTGACATTGCTATTAAATAATTTATTGTAATCGGATTCATTTAACTCATCCATATTTGTTGGAAAAAAATCCGATGCGTTATTAATCAACACATCCAAACGCCCAAATTTTGATTCAATAACATTAATAATGCCACTAAAATCGACTTGTGTATCAAAGTCCGCTTGCACACTGATGCAAGAATTTGGGCGAATTTGGTTCAGTTTGTTTTGCAAATCTTGCGTTTGTGCCTTCGAATAACGATAATGCATGACAATATCATAACCGTCTTGATGAGCCGCTTGTGTGATGTAAGCACCAATTCTCACTGCTGCACCTGTAATTAACATAACTTTATTCATGAGCTTATTTTATGCCTCAAACTGATTTAGAACAACACTCTTTAGCATTGCAAAAGATAATTAGGGACAAAATCCATGAAACTGGCAGCATTAGTTTTGCCACATTCATGCAGATGTCTTTGTATTGCCCGGGTTTTGGGTATTATTCATCGGGCAATTATAAATTTGGAAAACAAGGGGATTTCATAACCGCTCCTGAGCTGGGTTCTTTGTTCGCCAAAAGTTTAGCAAGTCAGTTTTCACAAGTGATAAAAAGTCTTGATAACCCTATTATTCTCGAACTTGGGGCAGGAACAGGTCAATTTGCTTACGACTGTTTGGTGGAACTTGATAAGTTAAAGGCTTTGCCTGAAAAGTATTATATCTTAGAGGTTAGTGCCGATTTGCAACAAAGGCAAGTGACAAAAATTCATGAATTACCCAAGCATTTAAGCCAATTAGTAGAATGGATTTCTCAACCTTTAGCGAACAAATTTAATGGTATTGTTTTTGCTAATGAAGTGGTAGATGCTTTGCCTGTTGAAGTGTTTCGTTTTCACAATAACCAATACCAACAAATGCAAGTGACTTGGGACAGCGGTTTTCAAAAAACATGGGGCAAATTCCCTAAAAATCAACTTAAACAGATTGAGGATAAAAACTTAGTATTAAACGAAGGCTATATTTCGGAATTTATCCCGCATTTGAACAGTTGGCTTAATTCTATCACCCAAAACCTCAACCAAGGCGTTGTGATTTTTGTTGATTATGGTTACGAAAGAAACGCCTATTATCATCCTCAACGCAGTGAGGGAACTTTAATTTGCTTTTACCAACACCAAGCTAATTGCAATTATTTTCAAAACATAGGCACTCAGGACATGACCGCCTTTGTGGATTTTACTGCATTGGCAGAGGCCGGTGATAGTTGTGGTTTAGATGTTGATGGATTTACCACACAAGCGCATTTTCTCATGGCATTAGGCATCCAAAACCATTTAGGTGATAGCCAAAACGATTACAAAAGCTATTATCAAAACACCACCGAATTGAAAAAACTCACCCTGCCCAATGAAATGGGCGAAAAGTTTAAAGTGATGGCTTTTTCACGAAATTACAGCGATGAATTAATCGGTTTTACCTTAAGCAATCAATTGCATTTATTATGAATATACCTCGAAAA
>CAMZLQ010000159.1 GCA_947311585.1 uncultured Alcanivoracaceae bacterium
CCAGTTAGACGTCAAAAAATCTGAAGCATTGAATGATGTTTTTAAAAAAATTGATGCCCAAGGCTATAAAGTCTTATCCATGCGCAATAAAGTCAATCGCTTAGAGGAGTTGTTTTTCAAAATGACACAAAAAGATAACAACAAGGAGAAATCGGCATGAATAGCAAAACTTTAACGGCATTGTTCACCCTTGGACGTAAGGAGATTGTTCGCATTCTGCGTATTTGGTCACAAACAATTTTGCCACCCGCTATCACCATGACGCTCTATTTTGTTATATTTGGTAACTTGATTGGCAAAAGAATAGGGCAGATGGGTGGTTTTGACTACATGTCCTTTATTGTTCCTGGCCTTGTGATGATGTCGGTGATAACCAATTCGTATGGTAATATAGTCTCTTCATTTTTTGGAGCAAAATTTTCCAAACATATTGAAGAAATGCTGGTTTCGCCCATGCCTAATTGGGTTATACTTTTTGGTCATGTACTTGGTGCTTTGGCTCGCGGATTAATGGTGGGAAGTATTGTCACAGTTATTGCCTTATTTTTCACAGAAATACATGTTTACAATATTTGGATAGTGATTTCTACTGTAGTCTTAACCTCAGTTGTATTTGCTTTGGGCGGCTTTATTAATGCCTGTTATGCAACCAAATTTGATGACATAGCTATCATTCCTGCATTTATCCTAACACCTTTGACTTACCTTGGTGGAGTGTTCTATTCGATTTCATTATTGCCGCCTTTTTGGCAGTCTGTCTCGAAGTTTAATCCTGTTTTGTACATGGTCAATGCTTTTCGATACGGCTTTTTAGGAGTCAGTGATGTCAATATTTACACGGCATATACGGTAATTATTTCTTTTGTGGTGGTCTTGACTATAATATGCCTTTACATGCTTAAAAAGGGCGTTGGCTTAAGAACATAAGAGGTAAAAATGAACAAACCCGCATTAATTATTATAGTTGTATTATTAGCAATAATTGCATTTGGAGGTTATAAATTTATCATTCAAGGCAGTACAACAACCAGTGTCGATGGTCGAATAACGATTCTCATGACAGATGCTGAAAAAGATTTGATACTTGAGGAAATGCGTGGTTTTTTGGGAAGCACTCAACAAATTATTGCAGCAGTTGCCGCTGATGACTTAGAAAAAGCAGCGATCGCTGCCAAAAAAGTAGGCCGTGCGGCTCAAGCAGAAGTACCCGGAACGCTAATGGGTAAATTGCCCATCGCTTTTAAAAAACTCGGTTTTGATACCCATACAAAATTTGATCAATTAGCATTGGATGCAGAATCACTTGAAGATGGCAATTATGCTTTAGAACAGTTATCTACACTTATGCAAAACTGTGTTGGTTGTCACTCGGCTTATCGATTAGAAGTAGAAAAAAAATAATTTATTTTTTCTAGAAGTCTAAACTTCTAGCTTAGTCATGGGTTTTGATAGGGTTTGCCTATCAAAACCTATTTAACATCATGTATAATTCATCACTTTTACAAGAATACTAAGTAATTGAATTTACCAACCCTGAAAATCGGCCCATACATCATGCCAAACTCGATTGCTTTGGCACCGATGAGTGGTGTCACCGACAGACCGTTTCGACAACTATGTCGTCAATTGGGGGCAGGTTATTTGGTTTCGGAAATGTTAGCGTGCGATTTATCCTTGCTAAAATCAGCCAAGAGCCGTTTTCGTTTAAACCATGAGGGCGAGCCTGGGCCAATTGTTACGCAAATTGCAGGCTCTGATCCTGAAAAACTTGCCATAGCAGCTCAATTTAATGTGCAAAATGGCTCGCAAATCATAGACATCAACATGGGATGCCCTGCAAAAAAAGTCTATAAAAAATCTTGCGGCTCTGCACTGCTTGCTCATCCTGATTTAGTTAAGGATATTTTGCAAGCCACGGTTGAGGCTGTTGATTGCCCCGTAACCTTGAAAATTCGACTTGGTATTGATGATAACAGCATCAATGCATTAGAAATTGCACAAATTGCCCAAGATTGCGGTGTGCAAGCCTTATTTATCCATGGTCGCACACGCGTGCAAAAATACAAAGGCGTTGCCGATTACAAACACATCACTTTAGTTAAGCAGAATATTGATATTCCCGTTATTGCCAATGGAGATATTGATTCACCTCAAAAAGCGCAATATGTCTTTGAACATACTGGTTGTGATGGCATTATGATTGGACGAGCAGCACAAGGAAATCCGTGGATTTTCCGCGAAGTCCTGCATTATTTAAAAACAGGGGAACTTTTGCCCCGACCAAGCGATGAAGAAATTATCCAAACCATGTACCAGCATGTGGAAAATCTTCACCAGTTTTATGGTCAATACAAAGGCATGATGATTGCAAGATCACATATTGGTTGGTTCCTCAAGCGAGTGAATCAACAATCTATCGCCCGCGAGTTATACACTATTAATGACGCGGAGAAACAATTGCTGTTTATCGAACAGAATATTATGAGGAAAGTCGCATGAGTATCTTTAACCTATTTAAAAAGCCCAACTGGAAAAACAATGACGAAAGCATACGAGCAAATGCTGTTGCTCATGATATATCAGAGGAGCTGGTGGCTCAGCTTGGATCAATAGCCCAAAATGATTCATCAGAAAAGGTTCGAACAGCTGCCTTAAAACGCCTAAGAGACTATCGGTTAATCGCTAAAATAGCTCACAATGATAAAAGTAAATTAGTCAAAAATGCAGCGTTTAAAATGATGCAAGATTGGTTTGCCAAAAAACAAGACGACACGCAACTAGACTTAATCAAAACCATTGATGATGTAAAAAGCATTGAACTGGCTGCACTTAACTCAAAAAATAAAGAAATTCGCACTTATTGCATTGATAAAATAAGTAAACAGGGCTTACTTGGCGATTTATTGGTGAATGAAACCGATAGAGATTTACGCCAAATTATTGTAGCAAAAATTGACAAACCAGCAACGCTTAAGCGCGTGTTGAAATTGGTTAAAAATAAGGATAAAGCCATCATTAAGGTTATCCAAGCCAAATTGGAAAATGACGGAGATATTAAAAAAATCAATGCTAAAAAAGCATTGGACTTATGCGAAGCAATGGAAAAGCTTATCCACAACCCAAGCACATCCAGCAAAGCCGATGTTGATGGCATTAAAGCCAAGTGGGACGAACTAAATTCAAAAAGTAAAATGGATGATTTCAAACAACGTTTTGAAGGAGCGTACCGCACAGCCAGTCTTACCTTTGATCCCAAACAGCGCGATGAGTTTTTAAATCAGCAAAGACAACAACGCATTAACAGTAAGATTGAAGAGCTAAAAAAGTCCATAAAAAACGCTCAAAATTCTACTTGGGAGCACATTCAAACCCAAATCAGCAAATATTCAGGTTTTGACTTAAGCCATGCAGATGGTAAACAAAAAGAAAAATTTGAAAACGCGCTAGCAGAACTTAAAGCACTGCGAGACACCAAAACTAAAGAAAAAGAATTGCCAGAAAAACTAATGCAAGTGGCAGATAAACTCGATGCCGCATTAAAACACAAATACAACCAACCCAGCCAAATAAAAGAATTCCGTCAAATGTGGGATGAGCAAGCAAAAAGAGCAAAAAATAATGCCGCTTTTGCCACCTTGAAAAATCGTTTCGATAATGCCATGCTAAAATTGGCAGAACGCATTGAAAATTCGGCAGCTTTGCGTGACGAAGCCGCAAAAAATGCAGTTCAAGGAATTAGCAAAGCCCAAAAACTTATTAAAGATGGGCAATTAGCCAACGCCAAAATTGCCATTAATAAAATTGCAACAAATAAAAAGATTGCAGGTTTTCACCCCTTAATTAAAGACAATAAATTTGCCTTTGACAGCCTCTGGAATGAACTCAAAGAATTGCGAAAATGGCAAACATGGAGTAATGACAAGATTCGCATTCGTATTATTGAAGAACTCAAAGACTTGGTTGGCAAGGGTGTTCATCCTGATGCTTTATTGAAAAAAATGAAGCAAGCCAATAAGCGGTGGAAGGACATGGAAGACCACGAAAAGTTAGAAGGCGATCGTTATCCAGTTCGCAATCAAGAGCTATACACGCAGTTTCGAGAAGTGCAACAAGCCCTGTTTGAACCAGCACAAAAGTTCTTTGAAGCCCGTTCGGAAATATGGGGCAAAGAGCTCGAACAAGTTCAAGTCAAAGTGCAAGCATTACATGAAGTGGATTTACAAGAAACTGAAGATCGGGATTTAGCACGTATGGTACGTGAAGCAATAAAACAATTGCGTAACTTGGATGCCATTCC
>CAMZLQ010000160.1 GCA_947311585.1 uncultured Alcanivoracaceae bacterium
GTTTGGGTCGTTAAGAGTGCCGACTGTAAAGCGTGCCCCAAAACTCATATTTACAATAGCTGGATACAGGTTATGTGATGAAATGTCATCATAGAGTGTATCTAATGCATCTATCAAAAGAGCTAAAGAAGAACCTCCATCTACATCAAGCATTTTATAGGAATGTAGTATAACATCCTTTGCTACACCGTAGGTTTTACCTGCAATTATCCCTGCCACATGAGTTCCATGCCCATTGTTATCGGTTGCCCCCCTTAATTCATAACGTATAGCACAAATATATGTAGAACAGGGGATTTCAATAAATTCGTGTTCATCGATCAATCTGCCATTGAATTCAGGGTGGCTTTCATCGATTCCTGAGTCTAATACAAATACATGCACATCTTGAGCTGTATTTGAAAAGTGATATTTTGCATCAAGTGGGTAATTGACTTGATCAATCCTATCCAGTCCCCAAGGTGCTTGTGGTTGTGGAGAGTCATTATAAGCATTCTGATTTATTGATAAATTAGCATAAATTTTGTCAATACGTGAATCATTGTATAAACCTTGTATCGTGCTTTGATTTGAATTAATCAATGCTGCACCATTTATGGAATTACCATAAATGGCTGTAAGTTGACTTGCTGAGCTAGTTGCTATTGATTGAGAAAAATTTACATTTACATCAGTTATCGTCACTTGTTTTGATGATTTCTTTTGATTCAATTGTTCGTAACTGGTTTGAATTGCACTTTCCTTGTAAGTGATAATATAGCTATCAGCTATCCGCAGGGGTGAGTTTATTCCTATGATTTGTGGTAAAGGTTTTACTTTTTTTGCAAGGGATTGGTTTGATATAAGAAAAGAAATAGTAATAAAGCATAATGAGATTAACGTCCCTTTTGTTAGGGTTTTTGCCCCCATGATTTTTGTAAAAGAGAAAAAGGATGGTATTTTAATTTTTTTTAAGACATAACTAAAATATTGTTTTTTGTATTTAGTATAATTGTGCTGTGCTGTGCTGTGCTGTCTTTGTGCCTAAAGTTGGCTTAAATTTATTGAGTTTCATTTACTTCTCCATTTTTATTAAAAATTGAATAAATGCAACTGTTGTTAATAGTGATTGGTCAAATCGGTCATTTTTTGTGGAGGGATTACTCCAGTAGTGTCAAATTTTTGCAATATCCATTAACAAGTTGCCCTATAATAGTACCAAAATATATAAAAATATCAAGTACAATTGTACCTATTGAAAATAAACTGGGTTTAACAAAGCGAGAAAAGTCTATAAAGCAAAAAAACCAACAGAAGCTATTGTGAAAGTGTTTTCTCAACTCAGAATCCTTGTGATAGAATCAATATAAATATCTCTACGAATTTAATGGAGTTAGCCTTAAATGATATGATTAATTAATCCCCTGAGTTGTGGTTTTTTTGGAATCAAGCTAACCAGTTTCTCAGTCAGCCAAAACCAAACAAAGAAGAAAAATTATGAATAAAAAATTATTAATAAGAAAGGCTCATCGCTACATTGGTTTAATTGTTGCGTTGCAATTATTGGCTTGGACACTTGGTGGAATATGGTTTACATGGAATGATATTGATGATATTCATGGGGATTATCTGCGGAAATCTGTGCAAGAGAGCCTCCGAAGTCCAAAGGTTTCAGTGCAAAAAGCATTGACTGTTTTAACTGACTTTAAATCACTTAATTCAATTCAGGTTATTCAAATTTTATCAAAACCAGTATACCGAATAAATTATTTAACGACTCACAATGCCATAGAAACGTCTTTGGTTGATGGAGATTCTGGCAAATTAATGCCTGAACTAAGTCAGCAAAATGCCATTGATATTGCCAATAAGGCAAAGGATTTTGATGCACCTATAGCCTCGGTTGAGCTGATTAACCAAACTGATGCACACCATGAATACCGTGAAAAACCAATGCCTGCGTGGGCAATTACCTACGATTACCCTGAGTCGCCGACGTTTTATGTTTCAACGAAGTTAGGCACGTTAACGGCTGTTCGCCATAACTCGTGGCGAATTTTTGATTTTTTATGGATGTTACACACAATGGATTACCAAACACGCGATGATTTTGGTAATTGGTTGATTAAAATATTTTCACTCATTGCCTTAGTTACTGCAATTTCTGGCATTGTTTTGTTTATTATTAGCTCAAGAAGGCGACAAAGAAGATAACAGATAAACCAATTGGTATGCTGCATCTGTGATTTGATTTTCTGCAATTTTGCGTGCATTTTTGTCGTAGTCTGTGTTGATTAAAATGGTTGGTTGTTTTTGTCCTTTTCTTTTGGCTTGTTTATGCGCTTTGAGGACTTTTTTCGTGTAAGCGTACTTGAGTGCTAATTTGTTGGCTTTTTTTGACCACTTATTAATGGCTTGTCTTTGTTGGTTACTTGCTTGCTTACCAAGTTTATTTGTGAGTTTTCTTGCTTTCAAATCAATTATTCTAAAAGATGTTGTGTTGTCTAGTCGAGAATCCCAATACCAATGCAAGTTTTTCACCCGTCCTTGCCCTTTGATTTGGATTAAATTCCCGCCCCGATCTCCTTTTGGGAAATAATGTTTGTCAAACAGTGCCGTGCTGTGCAAAGGCTGATGAGAATCGCCAACCAAATGCAAAACCCAACACAAAGCGATGGCTTTTTGCCTTTTGGTTGCTCCTTGTTTGGATAATATCGCTAGGTTTCCTTTGAGTGCTTGAATAACATTTAAATGCTTATGCAGTTCGCCATTGAAATTGGTGTTAAGATTTAAGGATTTTGTGTTGATTTTTTTATCTAAATACAAAGGGTAATTGATGTAGTGCCACGAGCCACGGTGGTATTTTTCTTTTAAACCTGAGTGAAAGTTTCTGGGTAAATCCGACCATCTTGCCGCTTGCCTAAATATCCACTCATTAAGATACAGAGGGTTTCGTTTGACTTGTTTGGGAATATTTTGTTTAAAGTCTTGTTTATACCGAGGGTGGTATTTGAGAATATCAACCCAATAATTTTGTTGTTTTGACGTCATTAAGTCCCAAGAAATAGCCGCCATTAATTGATGTCCTGCGGCATTCCAAGCATGAGATGAATGCGATGCAATGATAAGCCCTAATAAAAGTAGGACTTTATACAACTTGGATAACAAATTAAACGCCTTTTAGGCGATAAGTTTGTAGTTTCAGTGCGTAATCTTGCAATACCTTTACGCCACTTTTTTCAGCATTTTGACACCAAATTCTTATGGCTTCAATCATTTCTTCGGAAGTTTTGCCATTGGATTCCCAAATGCTTTTTAATTCATCGCGGTATTTAATGATAGTTTCGATTGTTGGTGAAGTTTGGATGTATTGTTTAAACAATTCTTTAGCTTCATCATCTAAAAAACGCCAATCAATAGACATGGAGTTTAAAAACTTATCAGAAGATTGTTTAATTTGCTTACTGCGCAAATCATACTCTTGCGAAATAGCGGGTTTTATAACCTCTTTTACATAGACTTGCAGTAAATTCACTTTGTGTGTTAGCATGGCTTTAACGGCTTCTAAATCCAAGTTTTTATTATTAGATTGCTCCAGTTCTGGCACTATTTTTTTGATTTTAGCCAGTCCAACAGAGCTTAATGCCTTGATAACATACCAGCCCCAATCGTATTCGCCTTTTTTATGAGCAAACTTACATGAAGAGGGAAAAGCGTGGTGGTTATTGTGTAATTCCTCTCCACCTATAACGACACCAAAACGTGAAATATTGGTGGAACAATCTTCGGTAGAATAATTGCGATAACCGTACCAATGAGCCAAACCATTAATCACACCAGCAGCAAAGAACGGTATCCAAACGATTTGTATTGCCCAAAAGGTGATGCCAATGGCTCCAAATAATGCCACATCTATTAACAGCATAATAAAAATGCCTAAAAAATGAAAACGCGTATAAATATTTCGTTCAAGCCAGTCATTAGGCGTGCCTTTGCCGTATTTTTCTAAGGTTTCTTTGTTTTTACGTTCTTTGGTATAGAGTTCGACACCAGAATAAAGGACAGTTTTGATGCCATAGTATTGTGGAGAATGTGGATCGTCTTGTGTTTCACATTTTGCGTGGTGTTTGCGGTGGATGGCAACCCAATCTTTGGTAAGCATGCCTGTTGTTAGCCATAAGTGCAACCGAAAGAAGTGGCGAATAATTGGGTGCAATTGCAATCCGCGATGCGTTTGATCGCGGTGTAAATACAGTGTAACGGCTAAAATGGTGATTTGGGTGACGATTAATAAGGTGATAATAAGTTGAAGTAGGGATAAATTGAGTATGCCTTGCTGTAAAAACGTTAAAATATTCATAAATTTATGGTTATTTATATTAAAAGCGATACTATAATATCTTTTACTCCATGAGTCGAGAACTAATCGCGTACTTAAGCGTATGGAAAATACCAAATTAACCGTTAAAAATATTTCGTTTGCTTTCAATAATCACCTCATTTTAGATCAGGTGAGCTTTGATGTGTCGTCAATGCAAGCTATTACTGTATTAGGACCCAATGGCGCAGGTAAATCAACCTTGTTAAAAATAATGTCTGCGAGCCTATTTGCGACTGATGGGGCGGTTGAATTTATGGGAAAAAATAGTCAGTTGCAACGCCAAGCTTATTTGCAATTAATTGGTTACATGCCCGAGACTCCCTTGCTCATGCCTGAGTTAACGGTAAAAGAGCAGTTGCAATTAATTGCTACTCTTAAAAAAGTTGTATTCAACGATGAGTTAATCGAACAATGCCAGCTTCAAGAAGTTGTCAATAAACGGTGCAAAGGCTTGTCTTTGGGTTATAAACAGCGCCTTAATTTAGCGGCAGCCTTGATTAATAAGCCCAAATTGTTAATTATGGATGAGCCCTTAAATGGCTTGGATCCACACCTTATAATTGATTTTCGCCATATCATTCAAAAACTCAAGCAAGAGATAGTTGTTGTTATGTCGACCCATTATTTAGCAGAAGCACAAATGGTCAGTGACCGTGTGCTGATTATGCAACAAGGCAAACTACTGGATGATGTGATCCTGCAAGATGGCACAGATTTGGAAGAACTCTACTTGCAGCATACCCGCAAAGGATTGTTGTTATGAGTTTGTTTCAATCTGAAATAAAGTACTATTTACGTTCTCCGATTATTTGGTTGATACTGTGTTTGGTTGCCTTTTTAAGTGCTTGGTCATTTTTGCTATCTATTGAGTTATTTACTGCTTTGCAAGTAAAATTTGCAGGCATGAGTGATGCGCCGACAATTACTCAAGGGATTTTGACGCCATTTATTTCATCTCAAGCGAAGATTTTGCTTTTTATTACTTCGATAATTGGAGGTTTGAGTTATGCCCGTTTAAGTCACAATAACGGCTGGTCGTTAATGCATTTGGCACAACAATCAGAATTTAAAATTATTTGGCAAAAATACCTGGCATTAATAATGGTTTGTTTTCTTTTTATATTGCCGGCTTTATTAGCAGTCGTTAGTTTAACCCTTATCAGCAGCAGTCCGTGGATGCCAATTGTGGTGATGTGTTTTGGTTTGGTGTTTTTGATGTTTTGGATGGTTGCTTTAACGATGATGATTTCGAGTTTTCTTGGCAATTCTGGTTTTGCCATTTTACTTTCGTTGATGGTATTGATGGCTTTGTTATTAGTAACTCAAAGCGGATTAGGTGCCGAGTGGGGTAAAAATTATTTGCAAATAATTTCTCCCTTTTATCATTTTTTTCAATTCAGTAAAAACCAAATCCCCATCGCTTCATTGGCTTATTTTATTTTTGGAATAGCCTTGTTTTTGTTGGTCATTAGGGTAAGGGTAATGCATAAGAGGTATGTTTTATGAGTTTTCGTATTCTAAAAATGTATTCTGTAGTGTTGGCATTTGCATTATTGCTAATGATTGTCTTTGTTGTGCTTGAAAAACAAAACAGTGTTTTCGTGATTGATAAATCATCGGGATTATCCGTTAAAACTGTGCATTTACTCCAACAAATTAAACAACAAAAGCCAGTAAAATTTACCATTTTCAGTCGTGAAAATTCAGTAATTGCCACTAAAATCAAAAGTTTTCTTTTGCCTTATAAAAAGGTAAATAAATTCATGCTTATTGAGTTTCTTGATCCCAGCCAACACCCAAGTGAGGTGAAAGAAAACTCCATCACCATGCAAGGAGAAATGGTGCTTTCTTATCAGGATGGTAGCCAATTAAAAAGGATAAATATAACCGAATTGTCCGAATCAGCCATTAGCAATGCACTGTTAAGGTTGCAAAATCAAAGCGATGAATGGGTGGTTTTCGCTGAACGTTATGGCATGAAAACCATTGGAGATGAGTCCGATACAGGTTTATCTCAGTTATTGATTCATTTGAAAAAAAGTGGATTTAATATTGCTCGTATGCCATTGGATAAAAGCCTAGTCTTGCCCGATAATGTGAAATTATTAGTATTGGCAAATCCAGTTGATGTATTAAAAAGCCCACTAGTCGAATATCTTATTGGGTTAATGGAATCAGGAGTCAGTATTTTATGGTTCGATGACATCAATAGCAATCAAGTTCAGTTAGAGTTGGCTCTGGGCGTTTTTTCAGGCAATGAAATAACTATTTCTGAGGGTAAAGACAGCAGCTATTTATCAGATTTTCCTATTCATGCCATTACTGAGAATTTTAATCAACCGATTTTTATTGCTCAGGCTAAGGAAATTGTTCTTGATGATGCAACGCCATTTATATCAGCTCAAAACAACACTACCATCGCTGTGGCTCAACAGTTGCCTAACAGTCGACTAGTCGTTGTTGGAGACAGTGATTTTATCAGCAATCAATACCTAAATTCTGTTGCCAATAAAAGCATGATTGATCGCATCGTTGATTGGTTGTTATACCACGATAATCGCATTAATATTCCTGTACAGATAAATAAAAACACTCAATTGGTGTTAAGTCAAACGCAGTTAGTTGTTTTAAGTGTGGTTTTTTTGTTGTTAATTCCATTGATTATATTATCTATCGCAATTTATGTGTGGAGAAAGAACCGTGCCCAGTCATGAATACTGGATGTCGCAAGCTATAGACTGCGCTAAACAAGCTGAATTAATTGGTGAAGTGCCTGTTGGCGCGATTATTGTTAAAGAAAATCAAATTATCGGTAGGGGTTACAATCAAGTCATTAGCCAAAGTGATGCATCGGCACATGCCGAAATTCAAGCCATAAAAAATACAGGGAAAAACCTTAATAATTACCGTTTAGTTGAAACCACATTATACGTCACACTTGAACCTTGTATGATGTGTGTGGGTGCAATCGTTCATGCGCGAATTAAACAGGTGGTATTTGGTGCTTACGACAAGAAAACAGGCATGGCGGGGACTTGCGAAAATTGTTTTGATAAACCCTACCACAACCACCAAGTAGAGACACTCGGTGGTGTTTTAGAGCAAGAGTGTGCGCAATTATTGCAGAATTTTTTTAAAACAAGACGAAAGGCAAAAAAACTCAATAATGCGGCGGTGTCTCATCTGTTGGATTAGTTTGTTGCCAGTTTTGCGCCTCTTCATCAATTTTTTTATCCAATAACTGTATTTGCCTTGTTAATTTATCCAATACTTTTTGTTGCGAAACAATGACATCATTGAGTTGTTCAATGGATTCTTCAGCAAAGGCGAGTTTGGTTTCGATTTCAATTATTTTGTCTTCTAATTCGTTCATGTTAATTGAAAGTAATTAATTGATAGCCTTGTGATTGCAGGCTAATTAATGCAGTAATGGCAGATAATGATACATCAACAAAGTCTAATATTTCATCGCGTTTATAACCACGAAATTCAACAGTTTGACCGCAAACTATGATTTGCACACCCGCATCATGAAGTTTCTTTAATAGTTCTGCATTTGGATTGTCTGTGATATAACGTTTATCATAAGCCAGATTAGTTAAAATATCTTTACCGGCTTTTCCATGTATGACTAAAGCGGCCTTGATGTTCTTTTTCTTAACGCCAGCATCAATGTGCATATTTAAAAATCGTGCTACGGTATTGATGCCACGGTTGAGTTCTTCATTGTCATCATTTGAAGTATAGACATCAAATACAGCCTTGACTTTCTTTGGGGTCTTAAAAGAAGTATTGGCAACAGGTTTAAAGTCTCCATAACCTTCGATTAAGCGTTTA
>CAMZLQ010000161.1 GCA_947311585.1 uncultured Alcanivoracaceae bacterium
CTAATTGGTGAGACAGGGTTGTTGCTAAATGCAACGCCATTGCACTGCCTTGAGAAAAGCCCGCTAAAATAATTTGTTCATAGCCAAATCCTTGTTTAATTTGCTCTTGAATTAATTCTTTTATTAATAGTGCAGAGTTTAAAACGCCTTTTTTATCGGCGTGTTTACCAATATCCATCATGGTAATATCATACCAAGCCCGCATAACCATTCCGCCATTTATTGTGACAGGAATTTTGGGGGCGTGTGGAAAAATAAATTTAATTGGCAAATCAGGTATATTAAACTGTGGCACAACAGGAGCAAAATCATTGCCATCAGCTCCCAAGCCATGCATCCAAATAATTGCAAGTTTAGGCTTATCACCGGTTTGTTTTTCAATTGTTTCTAAAGTCATAGTTTTACCCCTAAATCCGTTAGGAATTTTTTGGTTTTATGTGCCATCATAGATAAAATAAGCACTCGATTTTCTTTTGATGGTTCGATTTCAAATAAAGTAGAGTAACGCGATCTTTGTGATTTCTTGTGTTTAAAAGCATCGGAAAAAAGGGTAAAATCTACATTGTAGTCACTCCATTTTGCAACATTATATTCTATATTTAACTGCGGTAGTTTTAAGTAGTTCTTAATGCTCGTTTGAATCATATTGATTTCAGATTGTGTAATGTCATTAGTGGCTATTAAATCTATTTGTGCAACTTTACCACCGACATAGTTAATAATAAGGTTTGTATTTGAACTAAAGCGTTTAGTGCAAATGATGACTTGGTGAATGCCTATTTTTTTTGTTTTTTTACAAATTTTTGAAAGTTCTTCGTTACTGCTTAGTTGATCTTGCAAACGGTTGTGTGCAAATTGAAAGGCATGAATGCCAACCAGAGGATTGGTAAATCCATCAGATAATAACCATTCATTTATTAACTTACTATGATTTCTCTTCTCTACTGCAGAACCAATAAGTGATTTTTTATTGTCTGAAGTATAGATCATAATTTCCTCAATAACTGTTTGAAAGCTCTGTTGGTTTTGGTATTTTTCTAAGGAAAGAATAAATTCAACGTAAATGTTCTTGCTATTAATTTGGCTGGTTTTTCGTAAATACTTTTGTCTGCGATCCATGTTTTCTTTTTTTACATTAATGGCGTTTTGAATCGCTAAATTGGGTATTAGAAGAATAAAATAACTGGGTAAGCCCTTAAATTTATCATAGGCACGAAAAACAGACTGTTTAGTTCCTGCAAATTGGTTTCCTAGGTTGATTTGCATTATTTTTTCATCAAATGATTTATAATTTGTTTTTACTTTATAAACAAGTTTTGCTTTTTTTTGTATTGATTTTAATGATTCATCAATGAGCTTTCGTTCTCTTTTAACAAGTTCATTGATTTTCTGGCTGTCTTTTTTATACTTAAAATATTCTTTAACTTTTTTATTTTTTAAAATATAGAGTGCATAGTCATTTAAAACTTTATCAGAACTGTTTTTTAATGCAAGTTGAGTTAAATTTTCAATATTAAACTCTAATAAAGGTTCTTTTGTATAAGATTTTGTTGCTAGGGTGCAAACAAGGAGAAAGGATAAGAAAAACTTCATAGGATAAAATGAGTAAAGATAAATGTTAATTTTAATTCACTTAATGCTATTTTAAAACATTTCATTATTGATAAATTGAAGTATTGATGGTATTTTCACCTATTTACAATGGAAGCTGTTAATGAATGCTTTAAAACGACTGACTTTAATTTCTTTGCTGTGTTTTTTCGTCTCTTCTTGTGGCAACAAGGGAGATTTGTATCACCCTCAACCTAACGACAATAAAAAGGAGCAAAGTGACTAAATGTTAACCATTCCTTTTGTAAAAATGCATGGAATTGGTAATGATTTTATGTTGATTGATAACCGTTTTATGCAAATAGAGTTGTCGAAGCATGAGATTGCTGCACTAAGTGATAGACACACTGGAGTTGGGTTTGACCAATTATTGTTCTTGTCTGAATCGAAAGATAAAACTTGCGATGCCTCGTATCAATTTTTCAATCCCGATGGATCACAAGCCGAACAGTGTGGCAATGGTCAACGTTGTTTAAGTCTTTATTTGCATAATCAAAACCCAACCAGAACAAAGTTTAAACTCTCGGGTCTTGCTGGGATTGTCAATTCTGAAATTCTTACCAATAAACAAGTCCGAGTCAACATGGGTTGCGTGAAATCTGTAAAAAATAAAACGATAAATAATAAAAAGTGCCACGAGATTGATTTTGGTAACCCTCACTTGGTTACCCTTGTTGATGAGGTCAATAAGTGTGATTTAGCAAGCATGACTAAATTATTTACAAAAGAGTATGCCAAGGGCATTAATTTTGAAATTGCACAGGTTCTTTCTGCAAAAAAAATAAAGATCAGAGTCCATGAAAGAGGAACAGGGGAAACATTGGCTTGTGGAAGTGGTGCGTGTGCTGCTGCCTATGCTTTAATGCAGTCAGGTAATTTAGAATCTAAAGTCAATGTCGTGTTGCCTGGAGGGGAATTAATGGTAGAATATAATCAACAAGAAAACACAATTTATTTAACAGGTCCGGCGCAAAGCGTATTTATTGGAGAAATTACTTTATGAGTGAGAAACACTTATCAGACACAGAAGTCATTCATTTTTTAACCGAACACAAGGATTTTTTTATTCGACACCCCGAACAATTGGAGGCCTTAAAAGTCACGAACAGTAACGGCAAAGTCACAAGCTTAATTAATCATCAAGTTAACGTGTTAAAAGAACGAAACAACCAATTAAAGAATAAATTAAATCAATTGATTGGTTATGCTGAGGAAAATGAAAAAACCATGGCACAGGTTTTTGAACTCACCTTGCAATTGTGTCAAATTTCACATATCGCCAATGTCACCAAACATTTTGCTCGGTTTGTCAAACATTCTTTTGATTCGGATTTATTCAAAATTGTTGTTCCCACTTATGATGGTCTTGAGTCATCAACAGTGGTTAAGACTCTTAGTGCCGATGAAGAGAGTGAATTTGCCCAAATATTTGCCGAATTTATTCAAAAGGACAAGCCCATTTGTGGTCGCTTAAAAAAGTCAAAACTCAATTTCATTTTTGGTAAACAGGCTCAGAAGGTGGGTTCAAGTGTCATTTTGCCCATTGGCAAAAAGGCAGAAAAAGGGTTATTGGTATTTGCCAGTTTCGATGAAAGTCGATTTAATCCTGAAATGTCAACGGATTTACTCGCCCGTTTAAGTGAAATTTTAGATCGAAAATTCAATAAAACGTTTACTTCGCTGCCCGCATCCAAATCGTAAGATAATGAACCTTAATTCATGGAAAAACAATTATTTAGATTTTTGTCGAACCCAAAAAAATTTGGCAGCCTTGACATTAAAAGCATACCATCGTGATTTGGATGCTTTTATCGCCTATACCCAACAACACAATGCGCCGCTCAAAGTTGAAGATTTGACTGAAGGAGACGTGAGTCAGTTTTTAGTTGCGCAGTACAATAACAAAATAAGCCCCAAATCCTTAGCCCGCTACCGCAGTTCAATCACCAGTTTTTTTGATTATATCGTAGCAAATAAGGGCATAAAATCCAATCCCGCTGCCTTGGTGCTAACGCCCAAAAGTCCAAACAAACTTCCAGAGGTATTGGATGTCGACACCATCAGTAGGTTGGTCAATATTCCCTTAGAGTCCGAAATTGCTATTCGCGATAAAGCCATTATTGAATTGTTTTATTCCTCTGGACTTCGCTTGAGTGAATTATCCAATTTAGTTTGGTATAATTTAGATTTTGACCAAGCTTTAATTACCGTCTTAGGCAAAGGAAACAAACAACGCGTTATTCCCGTTGGTAAATATGCACTAAAAGCCCTCAATCAGTGGCACTCTATTGCCCAAATTTGGGATAGTGAACAACTGGGCTTTGTATTTATCTCCAAAAGAAGCACACAACTCAAACAACGCAGCATTCAAGCTCGGATTAAATATTGGGCACAAAGACAAGGCTTGTGGGAACGTGTTTATCCCCACCTTTTACGCCACTCATTTGCCTCGCATGTGTTGGAATCAAGCGAAGATTTACGAGCGGTTCAAGAAATGCTCGGGCATGCTGATATATCAACCACCCAAATTTACACTCACCTCAATTTTCAACATTTAGCTAAGGTCTACGACAAGGCACACCCAAGAGCTAGGAAGAAGTGATATTTTCAATCGCTTTGATGGTTGGTTTATCTGCTTCGGGCATTCCTAGGTTTTTGAGTTCAGAGTGTTTAACCCACTTAAGGGGTTGCCCTTCATTGGGGTGAACTTTGGGGTTGTTGGCTTTGTAGTACCACACATCTAAACTAAGAATGAGGTCTTCGTATTCGTGAATGGTGGTAATTAGTGGTTCAGCAGTTGGTAAATCAAAGTCAATTTCTTCCTTACTTTCACGAATCAGTGCTTGCAGTTGCGTTTCTCCTTCTTCAACTTTCCCTCCAGGAAATTCCCACATGCCGCCAAGGTGTTTGTGTTCTGCGCGTTTCGCCACTAGAATTTCACCTTGGTGGTTTTCAAGCACCAAGGCAACAACGTTCAATGGTTTTATTTGAGCAACTATACTAACTTACCGTGGCACTGCTTGTATTTTTTGCCCGAGCCACATGGGCAGGCTTCATTTCTGCCAATTTTTTTGCCTTCTCTAACAAAAGTTTCTACTTGAGCTGGTTCTTTTTGCTGTTGCGGTTGTGTGGCATTTTCTGCTGCACTGTGCTGGTATTCCATTTGTTGTTGTTCGTGTTGTGACATTTCATCGACATCATCTTGTTGGATTTTGACACGTGCAATAATTTTTGTTACTTCTACTCGGATTCTATCCAATAGTGATGTAAACAGTTCAAAAGACTCTTTTTTGTATTCTTGAATCGGCTGTTTTTGGGCATAACCACGCAGGCCAATGCCTTGACGCAAGTGATCCATGGCAAGCAAATGCTCTTTCCATAATTGGTCTAAAACATTTAGGTAGACTGCTTTTTCAAATTGACGCATGGTCTCAGATCCTGTTAGCGCTTCTTTTTCTCGGAAAAAACGTTCGATGTTTTTATGAATTTTCTCGACCAACTCATCTTCATCCATGTCTTCATTCGAATCGAGCCAATGTTGAATATTTAGGTCAATTCCGTAATCAGAACGCAAGGCTTGTTCAAGTTCTGCTATTTGCCATTGTTCTTCAACACTTTCCACAGGTATATACTGGTGAATCATTTCATCAAATACTTCTTCGCGAATAGCAATGATAAAATCTTTAATTTCTTCTGATTCGAGTAAATCAATGCGTTGTTGGTAAATAACAAGCCTTTGGTCATTGGCGACATCATCATATTCCAGTAAGCTTTTACGAATGTCAAAGTTATGTGATTCAACTTTACGTTGCGCGCCTTCAATAGTTCGAGAAATCCACTTATGTTCAATGGCTTCATCTTCTCCCATGCCAAATTTACGCATGGTTTGGGCAATGTTGCCACCAAATATGCGCATAAGGTTGTCTTCTAAAGAAATATAAAATCGTGAAGAACCTGGATCCCCTTGACGACCAGCACGACCACGTAATTGGTTATCAATTCGCCGTGATTCGTGGCGTTCTGTTCCAATTATTCGCAAGCCTCCATTGGCAATAACACTGTCATGAACTGACTGCCAATTATCACGGGCTAATTGTTTTTTCTCTTCAGAAATTTCTTCTCCTAAATTAGCCAATTCAATTTCTAGGTTTCCGCCTAAGACAATATCCGTACCACGCCCTGCCATATTGGTTGCGATAGTTATGGAACCAGGCTTACCTGCGGTGGCAACAATCAGTGCTTCTTTTTCGTGTTGTTTGGCATTTAACACATTGTGTGGAATTTTCTCTTTAGTTAATTGTTTAGAAATGAGTTCTGATACTTCAATGGACGCTGTGCCAACGAGGACAGGCTGTTGTTTTTCATGGCATTCTTTTATGTCTTCAATAATGGCTTTAAACTTTCCCTCCATTGTCAAAAAGACCAAATCCCCTTGATCATCGCGTTGCATCGGTTTGTGGGTTGGAATAACCACCACTTCTAAACCATAAATGGTGTGGAATTCGTAAGCTTCTGTATCCGCTGTACCTGTCATGCCCGATAGTGTCGGATACAACCTGAAATAATTCTGAAAAGTTACCGATGCCAATGTTTGGTTTTCTTTTTGCACCACAAGGTTTTCTTTGGCTTCTACCGCTTGGTGCAAGCCGTCACCCCAACGTCTTCCAGCAAGCGTTCGACCGGTAAATTCATCGACAATAACAATTTCGCCATTCTCGATAATATAGTCTACGTCTTTTTGGTAAAGGTGTTGCGCTCGTAATGCGGCATTGATGTGGTGCATTAATTGCAAATGCTTAGAATCGTATAATGACTCTCCTTCTGCAATTAAACCGTCTTTTTTACATAATTCTTCAACCTTTTCCATGCCTCTTTCGGTTAAATGAATTTGTTTGCCTTTTTCATCAATAGTGAAATCGCCATCAGGTTCTTTTGCTGCTTCTTCTTTTTGTGCTATCAAAGCCGACATTCCACCTTCAACCTCTGTCGCTTCTTGAGTTGAGGGTTCGAGGGTTGGGGTTAGGCGATTAATGCGGTGATAAAGTTCTGGCGAATCATCGGTTTGTCCTGAAATAATTAATGGAGTCCGGGCTTCATCAATTAAAATGGAATCAACCTCATCAATAATGGCAAAATTAGGTTCTCTTTGCACTTTTTCTTCCAATGAAAATGCCATGTTATCACGAAGATAATCAAATCCGTATTCGTTATTTGTTCCATAAGTGATGTCAGCGGCGTAGGCTTTGCGTTTTTCTTCTTGTGACATGTCAGGCACAACAATGCCAACTTCCATGCCTAAGAAGTTATATAACGGTTCCATCCATTTTGCATCACGCGAAGCCAAATAGTCATTAACGGTTACAATGTGGACACCTTTCTCAGATAAAGCATTTAAATAAGCAGGTAAAGTTGCAACCAGTGTTTTTCCTTCCCCTGTGCGCATTTCAGCAATTTTACCGTCATGTAAAACCATGCCTCCAATCATTTGTTCACGATAATGGCGCATCTTCATGACTCGAACAGAAGCCTCCCGCACAACGGCAAAGGCATCAATCAAGATGTCATTTAAACTTTCACCTTCTTTTAATCGTTCTTTTAAAATTTGTGTTTGACTTTGTAATTGCCCATCACGCATGTCTTGATATTTCGGTTCCAGAGCGTCAATTTTATCGACTGTTTTAAGAAGTTGTTTAATGAGTCTTTGATTTCGAGAGCCGAAAACTTTAGTGAATAATGAATTTAGTATCATGATGATAAATGTCTCTTCGGCACATTGCCGGTTATTTTGTTTAGTTTAAGTTAGTGTAAATGGTAATAGTGACTATTTTTTCAAGCAAAATGACTTATTTTTTTGCTAAAAAGGGCCATGGGTTAATTTTATGTCCATTTTTAAGTACTTCAAAATGAAGGTGTTCTGATGTTGCTCTTCCTGTTTTTCCTATTATTCCAATGGCTTGGTCTTTACTCACTTTTTCACCAACACTGACCGAGGTTTTTTTCATGTGAGCATAACGTGTAACAAAGCCTTCACCATGGTCAATTTCGACTAAGTTGCCGTACCCACCACGTTTTCCTGACCAAATAACAACACCATCAGCTACAGCTTGAATGATAGAATTTGGCTTGCCAGCAAAATCAAGACCTGAATGAAAAGCTTGTTTGCCCGTAAAAGGATCGGGTCTGGCTCCGTATCGTGAGGATACCCAGCCGTTTTTAATGGGTTTGCCTGAAGGCTTTATTTGTTTATCAAGGTCTTTTTCCTCTAACAACTTATTTAATAGGGTTAATTGTTCTTCTTGTTGAAGAAAACTTGCTTTAACTGAATATAAACTCGCGAACAAATCTGCTGGAGTGTTTTCTTGGTTGGTTAACTCTAAACCCGCACCACCAACACCTGGTTCTTTGCTAAAGTCGAATTCGTTATCTTTTAGCTTAACTTCTTCGGTTAAGCGTTGTCCTAATGCATTTATGCGCATGCTTTGTGCGTATAAACCACCTATTTGCAATGCCAAAGCATCTAAATCACGATTTACTGCTGATTTAAATTGTTGAATATCGAGTTCTTTTTGCTGCACAAGATGATGAATATTTTGTAGTTCCAAATTTTTTTCAATTGTTGAATTATTGAAAAACAAATAACCAAGACCAAGACCAATCGTAATAACAAAAACAACAAGCAAAGAAAACGCAGCAATAATTTTTTGACGAATTTTTGAGTCCGCCAAATCATAACTGGTCGTGCCTGTTTTATTTTGTTTTAATACAATTATATTTTTCATAAACTTTTTCTTGCCTTCTTATCTATCTATTGTGACAATTAAAACATGCACAATAAATCTGGTCCAACACCAATAAACTACTGTTTGAATTCAGGAAGCGAGCTCCCAAAAATTTTTAAACATGCGAACTATTTGCGAGAACTTGATCGAAAATTCCAGTCAAAATTACCTTTGGCTCTTCGAGGTCTGTGTTCAATTGCCAATATTAGAACAAATTTAATCGTTCTTATTTGCTATTCTCAACTTGAAGCCAGTAAGGTGCGTATACATAGCCGTGTGATTTTACAGATTTTTAACCAAGATTTCAAAATTACGGCTCAAAAATTAAGAATTATTATTGGTGACAAGTCAATTTAAGGGGTGCAACTATCCAAAAATGCAATGATTGTTGTGAAAACAGGGTGGTTGGGGATGAGTTCATGACTAAACCATGGCGACAATAAACTCCATAACCCTATTATTATAATAAATAAACCCGCACTGTATCTTAATGATTTGGATTGCAGTTTTTTTTCAAAGGTTTTTATTAGCCCTGCAGCAACAAACATAGAGGGAAGAGTGCCTAAACCAAATGCCAGCATAAATAACCCTCCCTCAAATACCTGACGTGTAGTGGCCGCTGCTAGTAAAACGCCATAAAGTAACCCACATGGAATTAAACCCCAAATTAACCCTTTGCTAAAATGAGCGAGTGTTGAATTTTTCTTAGTGATTTTATGCAGTTGTCTTTTTGCTTTTTGCCAAATAAGGTTGTTTTCAAAAAAGCCATGAAGGCTGCTTTTGTTGCGCAGGATTCTTATACCTAAAAAAATCAAGACAGCACCTAACAAGGAACGTATCCAAAAGCCAATTTGTGCTAGAGGCAGTTGAATGACGAGCCCTTGAACGATGCCTGCAAAGATTAAACCTAAAATCACATAAGTGGTGATTCTTCCTAGATTAATTAACAGTATCGTTTTAGGCGTGGGATTGTTGCGACAAAAAACGCCACATAAACCACCGCACATGGCCAAGCAATGCACACTAGAGAACAGACCAATTAAAAAAGGAGTCAGTAAATTCATTCTTCCTCGTCGGCTTGCTTCTTGTCCTTATCATCTAGCATGGTATAAGCGGGTGTATCGAGGTCATCAAATTGATTGTTCTTTACTGCCCAAAAAAAAGCCCAAATTGCAAAACCCAATAACAATGTACTCATGACAACCATGACAAAGATGATGCTCATTTAAGTTAACTCCTCTCTTTTAGTGCTTACATAACGGCGATTCTGCATGTCTTGATCGAGTGGAATGTTCTCCATCGCATTGGCTATTAATTTCATTGTTAATGCAACGGCCCCTCTGTTTTCTTCAACTAATTTCAAAGCAGCACAGCCCATTTTCTTTCGTTGCTGTGGGTTTTGGATAAGTTCTTCCATGTGACGAATAATGTCGTCTGAATTTTTTACCAAATACGAACCCCCACAATTGTGTAACAGTTGAGTAATTTCTGCAAAGTTATGGGTATTTGGACCAACTAATACGGGCAGTTTAAAAACAGCCGCTTCTAATACATTGTGC
>CAMZLQ010000162.1 GCA_947311585.1 uncultured Alcanivoracaceae bacterium
ATTAATAAAGGGGCAACCACAAAATTAGGGATGGAAATACCAGTCATGGCAGATGACATAAGTGCATAATCTAGCCACGTGTTTTGATTAACTGCTGCCAGCGTGCCTAAGCTTATGCCGATTGTTATTGCCAACAACAAAGCCAACCCACCGATAGTTAAGGATACTGGAAAACCTTTGGCTATTAGTTCGGTAACGGTAAAGTCTTTGTAGGCAAAAGAAGGGCCAAAGTCTCCTTGAACGATGTTTGATAAATATCGGATGTATTGCTTGGGCAAGGGTTCATCTAAATGGTATTTGGCTTGAATGTTTTTTAAAATTTCGGGAGGAAGCTCTTTGTCTGAGTCAAAAGGTCCACCTGGCGCAATGCGAATGAGAAAAAAAGCAATAGTAATTAATAACACTAAGGTTGGGAAGGCTCCAAGTAGACGTTTTAAAACATACCACAGCATTTAATTTATTGACAGCGAGGATTTTTGCCATTTAATTGAGCTTGTTTTTGTAATGCCAGTGCTTGTGGCATAAAGTTGGCAAGTTTTTCAATGCGTTTTTCTGGATTTGGGTGGGTTGACATAAACTGAGGTTGGCGTTTGCCACCGCTGGCTTTGGACATGTTTTGCCAGAGATTGATGCTTTGGCGAGGGTCAAACCCTGCTTTTGCCATGAGTTTTAATCCGTATAAATCCGCTTCACTCTCATGAGTTCGACTAAATGGTAGCAAAACACCAAACTGAGCACCCAGCCCTAAGGCGGACATTAAGGCCCTTTGCGAACCTTGGTTTTGCATTTTGTTTTTGCTAATGGCATCGGTGGCTTGCATGGCAATTTCCAGTCCCATTTGTTGCGAGACTCGTTCCGCTCCATGACGCGATAACACGTGAGCGACTTCGTGACCGATAACGGTGGCTAATTGGTCTTGGTTGGTTGCGACTTTCAGTAATCCAGTGTGTACCCCAATTTTACCGCCAGGTAATGCAAAAGCGTTAGCGGAATTGTCATCAAAAACCACCACTTCCCAAGCTTGTTTACGCCATTGTTCAGGCAATTCATTAACAATCGCATTGGCAACACAGCGCACATAACGTTGGGCTTGTTGGTCTTGTGACACTTTGCTTGAGGTTTTCATCTTAGTAAAGGAGGCAATACCCATCTTATTCATTTCATTGTCACCAATAAGGATAAATTGCTTTCTGCCCATGGGAGAGGTGGCACAAGATACGATAAAAATAACTAGGCTCAAGAATAAAATTATTTTTTTAATAGGGAGTATAGGATTTATTGATTTCATAAAATTTCAAACACACAACTAAAGTAATGGTTTAGTATTGTAGCTCAAAATCAGATTAGGAAACTACGAAAGTGATAAAAAAACAACTAAATTACACAGGGTTGCTGTAGTTATTAACCCTGCGGCATAATACCGCACTACAGTCTAAGCCTACTCGCCCTTGGACTGCGTTATCAGTATTTGTTTTAGATTGCTATTTGACGAGAATAATGGGATATATTGATCAAATCCAGCCTTTCCGCAGTAGATTACTTCTTTCTCGGTCAGGCACTATTTAGCAGTCGAGAGCAAAACCAAGAGGTCTTCTATCGCTTTTTCGATGTCTTTTGTGGTCTTGTTGTTTGATTCATGCAGTTGCTGCATTATATTTTTGCAATGAACGGAGATTTCATCAAATCCATAACCACCACTTGAGCCTCTGAGTTTATGAATGAGGTCATGAATAAGCTTCATGTCCTTTTTATTCAGAGCGTCTTCAATCCTTTCTAGCTTTGCAGGAAAGCTAGAAAGGTATTTTTTTCTTAATACAGCAAATTTATCTGTCATGTATTAATCCGCGACACACATAATAACCGTTGCTGTTGCTGTATTGCCATTGCCATCAGTAATGGTATAAGTGAAAACGTCATTTACAGCATATAAAAAAGGTGCTTGGTAATGCATTGTACCATTTTCATCGTACGTTAACGTGCCATTTAAGAGTGAAGTGTCAACTGATAAAATAGTTAATGTGTCTCCATCAATGTCACTGTCATTATCGATTGGATTAAAGTCATAAGCACCGTTAATAGGCACTAAATAAAGATCATCCACAGCAATTGGTGCACTGTTGGCAGGTTCTTCTACAGTTACGGTAACAGTAGCTGTACTTTGCGAACCGTCTTCATCTTCAATTGTGTAAGTAAATGAATCGGTGCCCATAAAGCCTAAATTGGCTTGGTAAGTGACTGTGCCATCAGAATTTATATTGACAGAACCATTTTGACCCTGTGTAACCGAGACAATGGTTAATGCTGTACCATCACTATCAGAATCATTACTGGTGACATTGATTATTAACGGATCTGTTCCTGTTGCAATAACGGAGTCATCTGTCGCTACAGGAGCGTTGTTTTCTACTGTGATGATAACTTGAGCTTGGGCTTGATCACCATGTCCGTCATCAATTGTGTATTGAATTGTTTCTTCTCCTATAAAGCCGGCATTTGGAGTGTAAGTAAGTGAGGTGCCGTTATTGACAATTGTTCCGTTGTTTGGCTGAGTGACATCAGTGATGGATAAATCATCGTTTTCTGGGTCAGAGTCATTGGTCAATACATCAATCAAAGTTGCATTTGAATTTCTCAATACTGTGAGGGCATCGTTATTAGCAGCTGGTGCAGTATTTAATTCAACCACTGCCCCTAAGGTTGTAATAGCTTCTTTTTCCTCAAACTTATAAACATCAACAGTGCGTTTATGTTTGGCAGGGTTGCGAAGAGCACGTGCTAACCATGAGGGTGCTGTTTTTATGGGTTGTTTTATCCATTTGACAGGCACTTCATTGGCTGCAACTTCTCCTTGTTTGAAGTCTTCTTCTAAGGATAAAAAGCTAATAGCAACGCGCCTGTTTTTGGCGATGTCAGAGCTGTTGTTATCAAAAGCAGGTTCGCTTTCGCCTTTGCCAGATGATTGAATATCGCTGATGTTAATTCCCTGTTCAACAAAGAAATCTTGCGCAGCTTTGGCTCTTTTCTCAGAGAGTTTTTGGTTGTATTGTTCGGTTCCCAACCAGCAGGTGTGCCCAACAATATTTATCTTAGAGCCCAATTTTAATGCCTTGATTTGTTTAACCACGTCGGCTAATGCGGCTTTTGTGTCTTCACGTAATACAGCGGAGTCTAAATTGAAGAATGCCATTGATGACAAGTCAATCTTGTTTTGTATCACGGTGCGTCTTTCTTCTTTTAGTCGGGCTAAAGCGACCTCATCCACTACTTTGACCTCTTCGTAGCGTTCAGTTGGTTGGAACGTTTTGCCAAAATCGTAACGGTACATGAGAAAAGCACGGGTATCACTTTTATCGGTCACGAAATCACCGTCTTTATTGAGTGATTCAACATGCAATGCAAGAGAATGTCCTGTGTTGGCAAAATATTTCTCAACATCAATGCTAGCGGTGAATTGATTTGAACTAAAATCGCCTGTTTCATAATCTAATCCACCCGTAAGGCGAACTAGGTTATGATCAAAATATTTGCCCAATCTTCCGCCGAAACCCCAATCATAGGGTTGTTCGTAAATTCGGGTAATGTCTTCAATTGTGCGAGCCTGATTGGTTACGTGAGTGCCTAATGTCCCAACAATAATGTCATTGGTAAATACGGAAACATCGCTAATCAATCTGCGTCCTGTTGTTGCTTTGCTTGCATTGATGTTCCAAAACAAATCTTCAGATTCTCTGCCACCACCAATTGTGAGTTTGCGGTCATCAAATGTATTTTGATCAAGTGCTAAAAAGAGTTTGTTGACTTTATAGTCTTGAGCCTTATCAATTAATACTTGTTCGCTATCTGCAGAAATCCAGTGGTAATCTAACTCCAGTCCCCCTGCACCGTCTGAATACCAACCTTGTGCCATCCAGTTGGAGCGGTAAGTGGTGTTAAAAGACTTGAGAAAATCGCCAATAAAATCACCATTTTCAGTAATGCCAATGCCGAGACGCGTTTCATCCCCTGAATAGGCAAGGTTTATTTGGTCAAGAGATTGAAGTTCGTTAGTGTTTTGTGCACTAGCTGCGAAAGTAGCAAGAATTGCGGTCAAGAGTGTATTTTTTTTAGCTGTTTTCATAATAAACTGAATGTGTTGGTGTTGTTAAATTAACAGCATTTTAACAAACTAACGGGCTAATTCATACAGTTTAATAGAGTGTTGCTTATAAATGCGATGTCTTTTGCTGTTAATTGGGTATAAAAAGGAAGAGCAAGAGTTTTATTGGCAATCCGTTCGGTCTGTATGAGTTTTAGTTGGGGAAATAATTTTTTGTAAAAAGGTTGCAAGTGCACAGGAGAAAAATACCGCCCACATTGTATGTTTGACTGTGTCATTTTCTCTTTAATCAAGTCAGGGTTTTTAATTAAAACAACATAAACAAACCATGCGGATGTGTTTTCTTGAGGTGAAAATTGTGGAAGAGTAATGCCGTCAGTATTGTCGAGATGTTGTTGGTAATGCTCGGTAATTTTTTTGCGTTTTTCTATTATTTGTTTAAGTCTTTTTATTTGTGAATGTCCTAGAGCTGCATTGATGTCACTTAGACGAAAGTTCCAGCCAAAACTGACTTGGTCATATAAATCGCCATTCATGCTTCGCCCATGATTCTTTAAGAGTTCAAATTTTTGATGAAGAGATTTATTGTTGGTTACCAACATGCCGCCTTCGCCGCTGGTTATTTGTTTGTTGGGGTAAAAAGCAAATACACCAATATCAGCAAAGCTTCCAAGAGGTTTGTTTTTCAGCTTGTTGCCAATAGCCTCGCAGGCGTCCTCTATAACTGCAATGCCAGCCTTATTGGCAATGGCTATAATTTCAAGTATCTTTGCCGCCTTGCCAAAGGCATGAACCACAATAATGGCTTTGGTTTTTTTTGTTATGGCTTGTTTTAAAGCCTGTGGGCACATGCCTAGAGTTTGTGTTTCAATGTCAACCATTTTAGGGTTTGCACCCACTGCAATAATGCTGTTTACTGTCGCAGGTACAGTAAATGAAACGGTGATAACTTCATCGCCTTGAGAGACTCCAAGAGCTTGCAAAGCAATAATTAATCCCGCCGTGCCAGAACTCACGGAGCTGGCATAGTTGGATTGCGCCATTTCTTTGAATTTATTTTCAAATGCAAGGACTTGTGGTCCGCGAGACAGGTGTGCGGTTTTTAAAACTTCATTGACTGCAATTCTGTCTTCTTTTGTAATTTCTGGTTGGGCTAATGGGTAGCTTTTCATAAAATATTTTTCTTAAAGAGTAACTTATCATCAATTGTCAACTCGGTTAAAACGCGACTGATTAACTCTGAGGCATTGCCTTCGCCGTATGGATTGACTAAATCATTTAAACTTTCAATAAATTCAGTGTTGAGTGCTTTATCTATGGCTTGACCAATTTCATGCTCATTAGCATTAACATCAATAATGTTTTTGGCTTGTTCTCGCCCCAATTGTCGAATGCCAATATTGATGCAAGGTAACTTTAATGAGGGTGATTCCATAATGCCACTGGATGAATTGCCCAACATTAAGTCAGCAACTTTTAACAATCCCCAATACGTTTGAGCGGCTAAGTTGTGGTGAATTTGAGCGTTTGAGTGCTTTTGGCAAAAGTTTTGCGCTTTTTTAATGATTTTGTAAGAACCTGCATCTGCATTAGGAAAACAAAAAACAATTTGTTCTTTTCTTTTGGATAAAGCAGAGAACAAATCGGCTTGTTCCTTTGCAGAATCTTTAAACAAAGTAACAGAATGATATGCCACAACAATAAGCTTGTTTTCATTCAGTTTAAACCGTTGTCTAATTTTGGTTCTGCTTGGAATAATGCTTTTGTGTAAATGATCTAATGAAGGTGCACCACTTTGGTGCACTCGCCAAGCTTCTTCTCCCATTGCTAACACACGAGCCATGGCTTTGGCAGTTGGTGTGAAGTGAATATGACTCATTTTAGTTAAGGCATTGCGTACCGCATCATCAATTGCACCTTCGGAGACATCGCCACCTTCTATATGGGCAATGGGAATACGCATGGTTAAAGCGACATTGGCAGGAGCTAACATTTCATACCTGTCAGCAATAAGCAACATGAGGTCTGGTCTGAGTTCGGATAAATAATCAGCAATGCTCAAGGTCGCTAGTCCCAGGGATTTTGCCATGCCCAAATCGGAATCAGATGAAAGCAAGCACTCGATTTTTTTAACATTGGTAAAGCCGTCTTTTTCTATTTGTTGCCATGTGTCACCATATCTAGGTGATAAGTGGGGCCCAAATGCCAAAATTGTTAAATCTATGGTCTTTTCTTGTTCTAATAATTTCAATACCCAATAGAGGTGAGAATAATCGGCTCGTGATGAGGTAATTGCAACAATTTTCTTATTCATTTAAAGAGATAACTAGTATAATGGTGGGTGATTTTACAACAGAAAAAGAAAATATATGAGTAATAAAATAACTATTATTAATGGAGATGGAATCGGTCCTGAAATTATGGAAGCCACTTTGCGCGTATTAGATGCCGTTGGGGCTGGGTTGGAATACGAACACGTGGATGCGGGTTTGATGGCATTGGAGAAGCATGGCAATTTATTGCCTGAAGATACGTTGGAGACAATTGCTAAAAACAAAGTTTGTTTAAAAGGTCCGCTGACTACGCCAATTGGAAAAGGCTTTAGTTCGATTAACGTGGCACTGCGTCGCCATTTTAAATTGTATGCCAATATACGACCAGCTATTACCTTTCCAGGAACCAAGTCAAAGTTTGACAATATTGATATTATAACTGTTAGAGAAAATACTGAAGGGGCTTACCGCCAAGAAGGTCAATTTATCAATGAAGATAGAACGGTGGCAAAAGCAGAAATTGTCATAACACGTGAAGCCTGTGAAAATATAATTCGTTATGCATTTGATATAGCGGTTAAAGCTAATCGCAAAAAGGTCACTGCTGTTCATAAAGCCAATATAATGAAAACGGTATCGGGTTTATTTTTGGAAGTGGCAGAAGAAGTCGCAAAGGACTATCCTCAAATTGAATTTAACACACTTATTGTTGATAACACGTGCATGCAGTTGGTGATGAACCCTCAACAGTTTGATATTATTGTCACAACAAACCTGTTTGGAGACATAATTTCAGACTTGTGTGCTGGACTCATTGGTGGATTAGGAATGGCACCTGGAGCCAATATTGGCACAGAATCGGCTATATTTGAAGCGGTTCACGGTTCTGCTCCCGATATTGCAGGTAAGAAAATTGCAAATCCTACCGCATTGATACTGGCAGCAGCTTTGATGTTGGAGCACATGGGTATGCACGACAAAGCCATCAATATTCGTCAAGCTATTCGTGGTGTGCTAAATGACAAAGACCGTTTAACAGGAGATTTAGGCGGTTCTGCAAAAACATCTGATTTCACGGATGCAATAATAGATAGATTAAAGTAAGTCCAGAAAGAGGAATCGCAATAATAAACAAAAGCTCATATATATTATGAGCTTTTTAGTGCTTGGCTTTGCAGATTTAAAACGCCGCATTAAAAAAAGTTATTGTTAGCAAAAATTTAATTGATGCTTGACATGTGTTCTCATGCTGTTATATTAGCCGATACGAATGTTAAATGTTCGTAAAAAATTTATAACTTAACTAAAAAATTAATACAAGTCTGGGAGACTATAAAAATGAAAACAAAATTTAACAAACGAACGGCTTTATTTTTAAGCATGTTTGCCCCGTTAACAATTGGTTTTTCATCACAAACTTTTGCTCAAGATGGATCGGATGATGTTGAAGAAGTGGTAGTATTGGGTTCACGCCGTGCTGCTCGTTCTGCAACTGATTCTGCTGTTCCAGTTGATGTAATCAGTGGTGATGATTTTGTAAACCAAGGTGTAACGGATCTTAGTACCTTATTGAAGAATGTCGTGCCTTCATA
>CAMZLQ010000163.1 GCA_947311585.1 uncultured Alcanivoracaceae bacterium
TCTACAGCCAAAAAAGCCTTTGTCATTGCCACTGAAATTTTTGAAGCATCAAAGCCTGTAATAGTCCCGTTTCTTCGAATGACTCGGTATTCCCCTGGTGCCGAAGGTGAGACTTTTTGTGCTTCAACTTTTGAAGCCATGTCTTGATGTGTGTTTTTGTTCGTACCCTGTGTTTCTGTTTGTTGCATTACCACTCCGCCTGCTTCATCTTATTTGAAATAGAGTCTTCTGAAAAACCTCTATTCATAACTCTATTTTATTGGTTTGATTTTAAGCTGATTTTATCAAAATTTTGTGATGGGGTTCTTGGTATCAAGTTTTGCTTTCATTTCCACAATTGAAAGTTTTCTTGCTTTATTCTATTTTGACTAAATTACAGCTTAGGTTGGTATCTTATAGGATAAAGCCATCTGAAATCAAGCTGAATATTAAGATTGTTTTGATTAATTTTTGACAAGGGAAAAAAGCTTTTTTTTGTAAAAAAATGTTACGCACTCAATTTAAATTGCAATCAACAACTTAGCTAATTATTCTCATGTATTTTAAGCAAGAAATGAGCTAAATGCCACTCTTGGTTTTTTGATAAAAGCGAATGAAATTTAAAATCGCAGCAACAAACAAACCCATAATCAGCCCAATCCATAATCCAGCAGCTCCCATGCCTTTTTCAAAACAAAACCACCAGGAAGCTGCAAGCCCAAAAACCCAAAAGGAAATTAGTGTTCCATACATTAAGAACTTGGTGTCTTTAATACCACGCAGTGCTCCTGCTGCAGCCACTTGAATGCCATCAGATAATTGAAAAATAGCTGCATACAGTATTAGCACTAAGGCAATTTTTATCACCTCAGAATCTTTTGTATACAAGCCAATAACCACCTCAGGAAATAAAAACATAAAGCCAGCTAAAAACAGTTGCACCACAAAAATCAAAGCAATCCCTACCATTCCTGCTCGCCGAGTATCTGTTTTTGAACCGCGCCCCAACGCGTTACCAACCCGCACGGTTATCGCCATTGAGATTCCCAAAGGCACCATAAAAAGAACCGATGCCACATTTAAAGAAATTTGATGGGCGGCAATAACCTCTGGCGATAAGCGAGATGCCAACATCGTCACAAGAGAAAAAAAGCCCCCTTCGGAAAGCAAAGCCATACCAATTGGCAACCCTAACATCAACACTTTGGTTATGACTTTTGTGTTTATCTTTTCAATGTGTGAAAAAATACGCAAATCTTTAAACCAGCGATGTTTTGCCATCACAATACCAAAAGTGAGTGCTTGAATAAACAACACAATGGCAGAAGCATAACCACAACCCTTAACTCCCATGGCAGGAAAACCAAAGTGACCAAACATCAACACATAGTTCAAGGGGATATTTAAGGCAAGAGCCAAAAAACTGATATACATGGTCATGCGCGTGTGCGACAAGCCATCAGCAACGTAACGAAACACTAAGAAGAAAGGAAAACTCAATATGCCCCACGATATGGCCTGTAAGTATTCAATAGCATAGGGAATCACCTCTTGGCGCGTTCCAAACAATTTAAAAAGCGGAGTCAGGTTTCGAATAGTAAAGAAAAAAACAAAACCTATCATTAATGCCAACCACATAAGCTGCCTAACCAGTGGTCCAATTTTATCACGCCTATTGGCTCCATCTAACTCTGAAATCAAAGGCGGTGTCGCCATTAACACACCCAAAACTACCATTACACCGATAGCCCAGATTGCGCCACCAATGGAAACAGCTGCCAGAGGAATCGTTCCCAAACGCCCAGACATAATCACGTCCACAACGCCAATCATCATGCTGGTCAATTGGCTGATTACCAGCGGAATTGATAATTTGATGGTCTGTTTTAAATGGTATTGATTCGTATGCCCTTTCATTCGTGTATTCAATTATAATAGCCCCTTTAAGTAAAGAGTTTTTAAATAAAATGCCACAAACAAAACAATTAACTGCATTCATCACGGGTGCGACAGGATTTTTAGGACAACACTTGTGCCAACAATTGCTCGATAACAATTGGCAGGTTTATGCTTTATGCCGAAATAAAGAAAAAATGGCAATCAAACATAAAAACCTCGTTATGATCACAGGCGATATTCTTGCCCCAAAAGCCATTGAAAAATACTTGCCTTCAACACTTGATGCCCTATTTCACACCGCTGCCAGTACCAATACGTGGTTTAAAAACAATGATAGGCAAACAACTACCAATATCAATGGCACACAAAACATGCTGGATTTGGCAACTCGCCTTACCGTCAAACGCTTCATCCACATCTCATCAGTAGTCGTTTTTGGCATTCACACACAGCTCAAAAACATCACAGAAGACATGCCAAAAACGGATGAAAAAAGTTGGATTAATTACGTTAAAACCAAAACATTATCTGAAAAACTAGTGCTTAATAATAAACAGCTGGATTGTGTCATAATTAATCCCACTCACATAATTGGACCAGGGGATAAACACAATTGGGCGCGTTTGATTAAAATGATTGCAGAAAAAAAATTACCCAGCATTCCCAATGGCGCAGGTTCATTTGTTGATGTGAGGGATGTAGCTACGGGTATTATTCAGGCCTATCATCAAGGAAAATCGGGAGAAAATTACCTGTTGGGTGGAACCGATATGAATTTTAAACAATTTGTTAATAAAGTCGCTGATATACTCAATGTCAAAGCTACAAAAAGACAACTCCCCAACTTTTTATTGATGACACTGGCAAAAACAAAGAATTTTATTTCAAGAATAACCAACAAAGAACCTGATATCACACCAGAGTCAGTAACTCTGATTTCAGATTTATATGCATGCGACTCTGCAAAAGCCAAAAAAAAACTCAACTACTGTAATAAAGCATTTGATCTAACATTATCCGATACAGTTAAGTTTTTAAAGTCCAACGACCTTATTTAACAAAGTTTTCAGATTCAAACATCCCTACAACAACCCATTGACTTGGGACTTTAAATTCATTGCCTTGATAGAAAATTTTGACCTGTTTGGTTTTGGGAGAAATGGCGATGATCGGGATAACACGACTGCCATGTTTTTCAAGGTAATTTTTAAAGGTAAACTCATCAGTCATTAAGGTGGATTTAACCACGCCACCTTGAGACAAAATACTGGCTAATTGCGCATAGCTTTTGCCGCCGAATAAAATATGACCGCGAAAATCAATCGTGCTTAAGTGTTTTTCTGAATCTTTATTTTTGTCAACATTGGGTTTAAGCGTGTAAATATTTTTCTTGCCAAATTCAGCGGCGTATTTTTTGGCTGCCAACGTATTTAGGTGGCGATTCATTGACATGCCCAACAAATGTCCAATACCAATGAGGTGCAAGTGTTGATCCGCGTGTTTTGATACAGGGTTGCCATAGTATGTTTTAAAACCTTGCATGCGCGCTTGTTTAATCTGTTGCCAGTAGCTATCGGCAATAACAAAATCAACACCCTCTTTTTGTAAAACCAGGGCAATGGCTTGCACCACAGGATTGGCACCAACGATTAACAAACCCAATGCTTCAGGCTCTGCCACTTGCAATGCTTTAGCCAATGGACGAGCTGTAGCACTTTGAAAAACGACCGTAGTAATAATAATGATAAAGGTCAATGACACCAACAAATCGGCATTGGGGTAATTTATCGCCTCAAGTTTAATCGCAAACAAAGCAGAAACAGCAGCAGCGACAATACCACGTGGTGCAATCCACGAGACCATAACTTTTTCTTGCCATTGCAAGTCTGAGCCCAAGGTTGACCACCATACTTTTATCGGTCGAGCAAAAAACTGAATCATCAAAAACACACCCAGTGATGCCCAACCCAATGACTTGATTTGTTGGAAATCAATACGGGACGCCAAAATTATAAACAAGCCAGATATAAGCAAAATACTTAAAGACTCTTTAAAGTTTAAAATCTCCTCAATGTGCACGCCTTTCATGTTTGCCAACCAAATGCCCATGACCGTCACCGCCAGAAGACCGGATTCGTGCTCAAAATGGTTGGACAAACCAAATACTGCAAACACCAATGTTAATGTGAATATATTGTGCAAATATTCAGGCAACAAATGGTGTTTTAAAATCATGCCTAAGGTTTGACCAGCAACAATTCCTAACACCGTACCGATAACAATTAATTTTGTAAAAACCATAAAAACATGACTAAGCTCATTGCCACCTGCTTGAGATGAAACAATAAAGGTAAAGACCAAAACTGCAAGCAATGCGCCAATTGGGTCAATGATTATGCCTTCCCAACGTAAAACATTGGCAATTTTACTGTTCACACGCACCGTTCGCAGCATCGGCACAATCACGGTCGGACCCGTGACCACAACCAAAGCACCAAACAAGAACGACATTTGCCATTCAAAACCCATTAAATAATGCGTGGCAAGCGCAATAATTACCCAACAAATCAATGTTCCAGTTGAAACCAAACGTCGAATAACCTGTTGTAGCCCTTTGATTTCATGAAAATTCAGTGTCAATGCCCCTTCGAAAAGAATCACAGAAACAGCAAGCGAAACCATCGGAAACAACATATCACCAAAGACTTCATCGGGATTAAGATAACCAGTAATTGGTCCAACTAAAAAACCAAGCAAGAGTAAAAATAAAATGGAAGGGAGTTTAACCCACCAAGAAAACCACTGAGCCAACGAGCCCAAAACGCCAATAACGGCTAATTTGATTAATATTTCTTCTTGCATTAATCTTGCTTCTCTTCAATTTTTAAGCGCGATAACTTTTTAGCATACCTGCTTTGTACGATTTCGACAATCACCAAAATAGACAAAATAAAATAAAAAGTGGTTTTACTCATTGGCGTAATAGGAAAATTGAAAAATTTAAGGTGCGCCAGATGTCCGCCCTCACTAATCAACATAATGCCAACAATAAATAAGACAAATAAACCAAGCACTTCGTACATGCGATTTTTTTGTAAAAAAGCTGCTACGCCATCAGCCATCCAAATCATCAGTGCCGATGATATAATAATGGCAGTTGCCATAACATAATAATTTTGGGTTAACGCCATGGCACTTAATATGGAATCAAATGAAAAAACTAAATTCATGATAACAACCATGGTCAAAACCTTATTAAACGACTGAGGCTTGACCTTTTCATGCATTTCATCTTCTAATGAAAGCATATGCCATATCTCTTTAACCGCAGTATACATAATAAAAACACCACCAAATAAAACAATTATCGCATGAATATTAAAGTGACCTTCAGCCACCCCCTGCCAATCAAACTCCAAAACAGGATCTTGAAAAAACTGGATGAGTTTCATTAATACATAAAGTAGCACCAATCGCAAAACCACAGCAATACCAATTCCAAGTTTCCGCAATTTAGCCTGTTTGTCCTTTTCTACGCGTTGCGACTCTAAAGAGATGTACAGCAAATTATCAAACCCTAAAACAGCTTGCAATAAGGTCAACATTAATAAAGTTAGCAAGTTTTCAATTGTAAATAAATCCATGTTTTGTCCTTAATATTTTTCAAGAATTAGCAATTATACCTTATAATTTAAACAGAATATAACTTCTTTCTCTTTGTTTATTGACCAATCAAAGTATAATAAAGCTTTAACTACAAACAATTACAACATGAAAAAATTATTTTTAATCACCTATTTGGTCATCGCTACAGTAAGCATCGCACAAAACCAAGAAGCAAAAAAAGAACACAAAGAAAAAAAAGTTGTGGTCACTCAAGTCATTGATGGTGCAAAAGTTTATGGCAATAAATGGACCAACACTGAAGAAAAGATGAACATTGAAAAAGCCATCGCAGAACACGAAATGATTATCGGCGAAGACATGGTATTTACAGGCAACATCGGCAAAGTCTGTCAAGGCAGTGGTTGTTGGATGATGTTGGAAAGCAACGGTGTCACTGCACGAGTAGATTTTAACCACCACTCATTTTTCATCCCAAAAGACACGCAAGGAACAGCTGAAGTCTACGGAAAACTCAAATCAAAAATGATGAATGAAAAAATGCGCAAACACCTAAAAGAGGATGGCGCAGGCGACTTAGCAGAAAAGATATACGAAATTGTAGCCACCTCAGTCAAAATCAAGTCTTAATCCACAAACCTCAAACTCTTAAAAGCGAATCAAAAGATTCGCTTTTAAACCCTCAAAACGATGCTATCAGTGTACAAGTCAACAATGCCATGAAGAAAATACTGGCTACGTGATATTTTTTCCATCGTTAAAGCAGGTGACTCTGCTAAGATGAAAGACACCGATACAAAATAACGGTCGGTATCTCTACAAAAAAAACCCATACCTTTTTAAAGTATGGGCTTTTTTTTGAGTTAATATTTTTTATTAAAATTCCTTTTTAATTTAATTCTCAAAACTATCTTTAAAGATTATTCCCAAATCAACTGGAGGAACTACCGACCAACCAATATCAATAAAAAGTTCACGGGTTAAATCAACTTGATCAAATATTGTCGCTGTAATTGCAGGCTCCATTAATAGATTGGGAGAGGTATCTGGCGTCCAATGAGAAACAGAAGAACCTGGAACTACTGGGTCTGGAGCATTCAAACGAACTGAACCACTATTAGCTCCTGCAAAGGCAGTCAAATCATAATTCATCGTTACATTAACATTTCCTGATAACAATTCTGTTTTAATAGAATCTCCAAGAGCCATTGAAATCCCTATTGAGGGAACAGTCACTAGCGGGTCTGTTCCACCCATTGGTGGCAATCCAGTAGCGGCATTGTTTGTAATTAAAACACCAATAGCACCAGCATTTTGAGCATTAATACTTTTCACGGTAAAATTACACGTACCACGGTCAATAAGCGCAATAGAGTTAACTAAATTTGTACTAATGGGTTCACAACCATCCGTTGTCGTTCCTGTATTGTCATTGACTAAAACAACATTAGCAGTCACACCAGTATTGGGTACAGCAGGACCGTATTGTGCACCTTGTGCGGGGTTATTTCCTGCAATACTTGCTGGAGTATTAACAGTAAGTTGGTTTGGATTATCAAGAACATTTGGAAACTCTGCAGTAACATTGGGGCCAGTCCATACAAGGTTTGGGTCATTAATGGCCGATGCTTGTCTTGCTGCATTGCTTGGTAAATCTCTCCAGGATAAATTTTGGTCTAAATCAAATAGAAAATTAGTCCAAATGTCAGGTCTTCCACTAAAAAAGGCTCCTGTTTGATTGCTTGTAAAAGTTTGAAACCCTAGACCATGCCCTAATTCATGAAGAAGCACTGGCAGTAAAGCAATTCTATCTGAAGGTGTGGCTCCATCAAATCCATAATACCACCCTACCGACCCTGAACAGCCATTGTCA
>CAMZLQ010000164.1 GCA_947311585.1 uncultured Alcanivoracaceae bacterium
CACACGCAAATTTTATCCTCATTTTTATGCGTATCGTCCTGATACTTACCGCTTCGCGGCTTGCGTGAAAAAACATTCCATGTGTTTTTTTCTTTCGCCACATAATACTTTCACAGTCTGTAAACATTCTAACCCTTTTTTACTGACTTTAATATCTCTTTTACAGATGAAATAATGATTTATCCGTGCTTTTTAAAAAAACAAATTAAAATTACAGGTTTAACTAAAAAATTAGTTAGTGCCTGACCGAGAAAGGAATCGTAGCGAGGAAAAGTCTGGTTTGAAGCAAAATATTTCATTATTTGAGGAGAATAGCTCGCTATTTGACGAGAATAATGGGATATTTTGGTCAAATCCAGCTTTTTCGCAGTAGATTACTGCTTTCTCGGTCAGGCACTAGTTATAATAAAGACAACATAAATACAAAAGGTTCAAAATTATGGTAACAATTACAGTTGATATTGATGATAAAGTCAAAGATCATTTCAATAAATTTATCCAACAACATGGTACTAATATTGATTTAAAGGATATTAAAGAAGCTAAAGAGCAAATGAAAGATGTTCGCGCTAGTACAGAAGATTCTTATTTACTCGATCAAGTCAGTGCTTTAGGAACCATGATTCGTATGGTTGAGGATGATGTGTGGCATGTTTCTGATGATAATTTATCAAAAATAAATGCGACAATTAAATATTTCGTTGATGAAGACGATATTATTCCTGACAATATCCCTGGCATTGGCTACCTAGATGATTGTATTATCATTGATAATACGGCTGATGAAATTTATGATGAAATAATGGAATACAAAGACTTTTGCAAAACTCGTCTTGTATATGCACAGGACAAAAACTTCACTTATGATGATTGGCAAAAAGTTAAAAACCAAGAGTTAAGCAGTCGTGTAAGAAACAGGATGTTGCGACGTTCTCGTCGCCGTTAACCCAAATTTCGATGATTAAAAAAACCACTTTAGAGTGGTTTTTTTAATGCTTCAATTAACTCAACAACATGTTTAGATTGCGTTGCATGAGAGAAAACTAAACGAATAATATCATGACTGCCAGGCCAAACATGAAACTCAAAACCCTGTTTTTGTAGTTGCCTAATGGCTTTTGGGCTTAAACGTAAAAATACTTCATTGGCTTGCACCGGATAGATAAATTCATGGCTTGATTTTAATGCATGTAACAGCAATTGTGCTTGTTGATTAGCGTGGGTAGCTAGTTGCAACCATAAATCGTCTTTCAAATATGCCAACAATTGTGCAGAAACAAACCTCATTTTACTAATCAATTGCCCTGCTCTTTTTCTCATGCGTTTAATTTCTTTAGCAATTTTAGGGTTGAAAATAATTAACGCTTCAGCCATCATCGCTCCGTTTTTGGTGGCTCCAAAAGACAGCAAATCCACTCCTGATTTCCAAGTAACTTCTGCAACAGTACAACCTAAAGAGGCAATGGCATTAGCAATCCTCGAGCCATCCATATGCAATAATAAACCGTACTTTTCTTTTATTGATTTGATTTGCCTTAATTCTTGTAACGAATACAAAGTGCCTGCTTCCGTGCTTTGAGTTATACTGATTGCTGAGACTAAACATTCATGCTCACCATGAACTCCAACCCCTGCCAAGTAATTGTCCAAACTACCTGTATTAATTTTTCCTTCATCTCCACCAATACCGATTAATTTCGCCCCACCAGAATAAAACTCTGGCGCTCCACATTCGTCCGTCATCATGTGAGCGGACTCATAACACAGTAAAGAACCATAGGCTGGTGTGGTTAATGCCATCGCCAATGAGTTTGCTGCTGTTCCTGTGGTTAAAGGCACAACTTCACACCAACAGCCAAATAATTTTTGCATTTCTTGTTGCAACTTATTTGTATAAGAATCATAGCCGTAAGACTCATCAAAACCAGAATTAGCAGCTACTATTGCTTGCATGATTGTTGTGTTGACTGGTGCTTCGTTATCGCTTCTGAAATTCATTAGTTTTTTTCTTTATTGAGTATAAAAATAGTTGCACCGACCAATAGAGTTGCACCGAACCAAAAGTTACCTGCTGGTGCATAACCAAATACCATCCAACCTGCAAAAACATTTAATGGAAGTTTAATTAAATCAAAAGGCTGAATAAAAGAAGCATCTGCATTGGCGTAAGCTCGAGCCAATGACCATTGAGCCAATGCCAATACCACACCTGATGCTAACAACAAGTACCAACCCGATTGACTGGGAACAATAAAGTTCGGCAAAGCCAAAAAGAAATTAAATGGAGCAATCAAAATTAACAAATAAACCACCATTGAACCTGTGCTTTCTGTGTCAGACAAATGCCTGACCATAAGGGAATAAATAGCCCAAAAGAAGGCTGCGCCAACAGGTAACAAACTGGCAAAAATAAAGTCATCACCCCATGGATTAAGAATAATCACCGAACCAATAACTGCCACTAGTGTCGCAATCCAACGAGCAATACCAACCTTTTCTTTTAAAAAAAGTGCCGAACCGATGGTAACGAATATTGGTGAAGTCATTAGTAAAGCAATCGCTTGTGAAATAGGAATTGGCCATGCCAACGCCCAAAGCCATAACTGAATTCCAATAACAGACATAAGCACTCGCACAACGTGTAATCCTAATCGTTTTGTTTGCAAAGCTGATGTCAAACCTGATTTAATCAACCAAGGCAACATCACAATGAAAGCAATAAAGTATTGGAAAAAACCAATAACAGTATTGTGCAAACCTAATTTTGTACTCATGTACTGGATTGCTGTGTTATTGATGGCAAAACACAACCCTGCCAAAATCATCCAAAAAGCTCCGATTAAAGGTTTATGTGCGTGTTTAACCATTATTTAAACCAAAAATTGATTAAGGTGACAAACCTCATCAAAATAGTTGGTTTTCCTGTGCGGTAAATCTTTGCCTTTATCTGCCCATTGTTTTGCTTCGGTTAAGAACTGAGCATACAAACCTTTTCGCAACCCCACTGGAACCGGATTCGAATTGGCACTATCGTCTTCTACAAAAGCTTCATCGAGGCTCAACTCAGGACAATCATTGGTTTCTTTTATGTGTTTCCAACAGGCTTCTTTTAAACAGAAATCATACCACGGCAAAAAGTTTTCACCATATTGGGCTATAAACTCAACCGCCTGAATAATAAAGTCAACATCCGCCTCATCCATAACGTAGTGAAAACCAATGCGACACCAACCCGGTTTAATGCCGTGAAAGCCTTTTTGGATAAGTTCTCGGTAAGATTCTGAAGTTGCTTCATCAATATGCAATAATCGGTGCCCATAAGGACCTGCACACGAGCACCCTGCTCTGGATTGTATGCCAAACAAATCATTGAGTAAAACCGTCACAAATTTCGGGTGCAAGTACTTACCTTGTTTAGTTTTTATATTAAAGGATACAATACCGACACGGTTATTGATGTCTAAATCGCCCAATACTTCTATGTATGGGTTTGGATTCCAAACTGAAAAAGCTTTGCCTAACCATTGGTGTTCTATG
>CAMZLQ010000165.1 GCA_947311585.1 uncultured Alcanivoracaceae bacterium
ATTGGTTAAAGAAGATGGCGTACTTTATTCTGGCGATATTATTTTCGGTGGACGCGTACCATTCATAGGCGGAGGAAGCACCAAGAAATGGGTGGAAACATTGGCTAGCATGGAAAAAGGTCTAAACTTAAATGTTCTTGTGCCAGGTCATGGCGATGCATCAACAGATCCTGCGGCAGCCATTAAATTAACCAAAAACTATTTGGTTTTTATGCGTAAGGTAATGGGACAAGCTGTAGAAGATATGGAAGAATTTGTTGACGCTTATGAGGCCGTGGACTGGAGTGAGTTTTCTAAACTTCCTGCCTTTGACGCGGTCAATAGGCTAAATGCCAACACTGTCTTTCTTTCTATGGAAGAAGAGTCTGTTGAATAAAAATGACTATATTGTTTTAAGAAAAAAAAAGGGGGGGGTAACCCCCTTTTTTTATGGCTTCAATTGTTAATTATAACCTCACTAAAACAGCCTTCACATCTTTGTTGTTTAATGTTTAGAATAAATATTAGCTAAATTAGTGCGAATTAAATTTTTATTTGATACAATATTTTTCAATTTAAAATTACATTAAAGTAGAGGAGTATGAAAAGAATGAAACAAAAACTGTTAGTTATTTTAACTTTAATAACATTTTCTCAAATGATTTATGCAAGTAATGACGATGAGATTGCAATGTTGAAGCAACAAATTCAAATATTGTCTAAGAAAATTAATCAACTAGAAATTAAGTCCGAAGAGACGAAAAAGAAACAAGAAGAAGTTTCTAAGAAAGTTGCCGCTAATCCAGTTACAAAAAAAAGCTGGGCAGATAAGATGAAAATATCAGGGGATATTCGTACAAGATATGAATACATTGATAAAAGAGGCAGTGAAATTCGTCAACGAAACCGTGTAAGAATGCGTGTTAAAATGGATATGCAAGTCAACGAAAGATTTAGCTTTTTATTAGGTATTGCCACAGGAACAGACAACCCAACATCTACAAACCAAACATACGATGGTGGCTTTACTTCAAAAGATGTTCGCTTAGATTTGGCTAGCTTCAAATACAAATTAACAGATTCTTTTACCTTGTTTGGAGGTAAAATGAAGAAACCAGCTTACAGAGCGTCAAAAAATGAATTGCTCTGGGATGGTGACTTAACACCCGAAGGCTTTACTTTAAGCTATGACCAAGGCAGTGTTCATGCAGACTTAATGACTTTTGTTTTAGATGAAAGAAAAGCTGCAGATGACGCATATATTATGGCGGGTCAGATTTATAATGAATTTGGATTGACGAATGGTAAGTTAATTGCAGGGGTTGGTTATTATGACTTTGTCGGCGTACAAGGTGCAACTCCTTTGTATAAAGGCAAATCATTTGGAAATAAACTTGATTCTAGTGGTGGATATTTAAGTGACTTTAATGTTGCTGAAGCATTTCTAGAATATAAAACAAAATTTGCAGATAAGCCTTTATCATTATATACACATTTTTATTCGAATACTGCTGCAGATGAGCTCGGTGATGCATGGACAGTGGGATTCAAATATGGAAAAGTTAAGAATTTCGGTGATTGGGATGTAAGATATGCCTATATTGATACAGAAGCTGATGCAACAATTGGCGCATTGAATGGCAGTGATTTTGCTGGTGGCGTAACTGATACAAAGGGAACATTCTTAAAAGCTAACTTTGGTTTAGGTAAAAAATTAGCGCTGGGATTAACATGGGCTGATACAGTAAATCAACAATCAACCTCACCAGTTGACTTTGATTTGTTTATGATTCACCTATTAGGAAAGTTTAAGTAAAATAACCAATTTACAAATAAGTTATTTAAATACACTTATTTTAACATTTATATAGGCATCAATAGAGATGCCTATATTTAAAAAAAGAGGATACCAAAATATGAAAAAAATTAATTTAATACTAGTATGCTGTGTTTTATTTCTAGCATCGTGTGCATCAACTCAAAAAGTTGAAAAAACAACAAAAATAGAAAAAACAACAGAAACAATGGCAAGTAAAAGACAAACGCCATTAAAATTGTATGTTACAGCCAAAGAAGCTTATGCAATGTTAAAAAAAGATCCTTCAATATTGTTTTTAGATGTGCGAACAAGAGCTGAAATAGCATTTTTGGGCATGCCAACAATGGTTGATGCAAATATTCCATACATGTTGACGGGGGATTTTGATACATGGGACAAAAAGAAGCAAACATTTAAATTGCCAAATAACAGTAATTTCTTGCCGTACTTAGAAGACTACATGAAAGAACATGGATACACAAAAGATTCAAAAATAATCTTAATGTGTCGTTCTGGTAGTAGAAGCGGTAAAGCTGTTACATTACTATCAAAAATTGGGTTTACCAATGCATATACTATGATTGATGGGTATGAAGGTTCTGAAATGGGTCCAGGTTGGAAGAAAGGAGGTTTTCCAGCTAGCAAAAAACTTGATAAGTCAAAAGTTTATCAAGATGGATTTTAGATTTAAAATTTTCAAACCACATACATTTTGTTAATGTAAAAAACCCTCAAATATTTTTTGAGGGTTTTTTATTGCCTTATCAAAACATGTATTTTAAAAATTACAGAAAAACCAATATTAAACAACGGCATATATGATATACTTCAGTATTTAATTAAAACAACATATAAAAAAGTAGAGGAATTATGTCAAATAACAATTACAGTAGTGAAGTTAAAAATAGTTATGGTCAGATGGGTTTAGCAAGTCTTGCTACTCGTTTTACCTTGGGATTTATTTTATGGGGCGGTTTTTCACGCCGAGCAATTTATGCCGTAGCACCTACTGATGGCAATCATTTTAAATTAGATGTAGATCATGCAAATTTTGTTGGAAATAAAATTGTTGCTGCTTATCCTGGTTCCTATATGCCAGATATGCTTGTTGATGTTATTCAAAATGTTCAATTGATGAATGTTGCTATGTGGTTATTTTCTTTTGCGGAATTGGCTGTTGGCTTGGCTCTTATATTTGGGTTTGCAACGCGTTTTGCAGCTATTGGTGGCATGCTTCTTAATTTAGGTATGATGCTTGTTTTTGGATGGATGGGTTCTACCTGTCTAGATGAGTGGACAATGGCATCTTTCGGGTTTGGTATTTCTGCTGCTGTTTATATAACTGGAGCTGGTTATTATTCAATTGATAATAAATTAGCCAATGGCAAGATGGGGCAATGGAAAATTTTTCCTTGGTTGTTCTCAGGCCCATTCCCAATTAGTAATGTTGGATTAAAGAAAATGAGTTTATGGATTGGAGCTTTAACCTTTTTGTTTATCGTTGGCTTCTATAACTCTCTTCATGGTGCAACATTTAGCAAACTTAAACCACGAGTTGGTTTTCATCACCAAAATATAAAAATTTCTGATGTTCATGTAAACGATAATGGAACGCTTTCTTTTTATGGTTATGTTAACGCAGGGCCTGATACACAAAAGGGTTATGTAATAAAAGCAGAGCTTAAAGATGAGTTTGGTGACAATGTGGCAATGTGGAGCGGTTCTACCATGGCAAATATGTCAGATGACAATATTGACAATAAATTTAAAATGGCATGGGGTTCAAAATTTGTGCGTACGCGTTTTGGGATAGGTGGTAAAACTGGGGCACAAGCAAAAATCACTTTGCCGGCTGCAGATGATTTAGAAGTGGAAGAGGGTGAAACCTACACATTAAAACTTTCTCAAATTGAAGGATCCCCTTTTGAATTTACTGGAGTGGCTAAAGCCGAAAATGGTGGTTTTGTTCTTGAAGGCGAAAGTTCAAAACATTAAATATATAATTTAAATATAAGTTGTTTATTACAACGATATTTATAAAACAAGAGAGGAGATAATATGAGATTAATAATAAACATTTTAGCCCTAGTTGGCGTGCTTGCTATTGGCGGCGGCATATACGGATGGTCAAAGTTTGGTGATGATTACAAAACTTTTAAATCATTTGATTCAAAAGCAGGGGAAGTTTACTGGGAGATGTGGACTAAGCTTAAAAAATCACGCGTCACAGCAGAAGCGACTGTTTGGGTCAAAGAGTTTGACGAAGGCGTAACCAAGGAAGATGCTGAAGAATCCATGAAGTTAGTTGCCAATGACATGAACATGAAAATTGTTGGGGAGTTGCCTTTATCCGAACAGGTCTTTGCAGAAACAGGAGAACCACAACGTTTTTTAAAAATATTTGAATTTTGTGATGCACGTACTGCACGATTAATGGTGGATTATAATGTCTTTATTTCTGCATATTTGCCTTGCCGTGTCTCAATGGTTGAACGCAAAGACGGCACATTTGCCTTGTATTCGATGAATATGGATATGATTTTACATGGTGGAGAATCACTGCCTCCTGAATTGTTTAAAAAAGCGTCGCGAGTTAAAGAAACGATTTTAGCAGTGATGGAAAAAGGCGCAGCTGGCGATTTTTAAAAGAGACTTAATCTGTGTTTTATAAAAAACCCCATTCTTTTGGATGGGGTTTTTTATAACATAAAATCCTCTGTCGTTCCAGCCGAGCCTCAGCGAGAGCAGGAATCCTTTCACTCAATGCTTATGAAAACGATGAAAATGCAATTATTTTTTCTGAGCCTTTATCCACTCTTCAACTTTTCTATTCAGGACGCTCATTGGCACGGCTCCTCCTAGCAGAATCAAATCATGGAAGGCCTTTATATCAAATTTATCACCCAATTGTTTTTGGGCTTTATCACGCAGCCGTAAGATGTTTATCATCCCTAACTTATAGCCCAAAGCTTGACCAGGCCAGACCATGTAGCGCTCTATTTCGGCAACCACATCTGATTCCACCGTTCCTGTAGTTTCTGCCATGTATTTAATGGCTTGTTCTCGGGTCCATTTTTTATAATGCAGGCCCGTATCAACCACCAACCGAACCGCTCGAAATAATTCTGCTTTTAATCGACCCAAATCACTAAATGGATCATTCTTATACATGCCCATTTCGGCTGCAACTTTTTCCGAATACAATGCCCAGCCTTCGGTATAGGCATTGTATGGAGCAATGCGTCGCAATAAAGGCAAAC
>CAMZLQ010000166.1 GCA_947311585.1 uncultured Alcanivoracaceae bacterium
ATGGAACAAATATTTGAATCAGGATTTCGCGAATTTTTACGTTCGCGTAAAGCCTCGCAATCCGAGGTCAAAGCCACTGAATCTGCCGATAGAGCCATGCGTATTGCACTCAATAAAGAATTGGATGGACTTGAACGACACCTGCCCTTTTTAGCCACCATCGGCTCAATCAGTCCTTATATAGGCTTACTTGGAACCGTTATTGGCATCATGATTTCATTCCATGCTTTATCCAATGTCACTCAAGCGACTATTGCATTGGTCGCACCAGGGATATCTGAGGCACTTATTGCGACAGCCATGGGTTTATTTGCAGCCATTCCTGCAGTCATTTTTTACAACAACTTCAATGCTAAAGTGGAACGATTGTATAGCTCTTATGATATTTTTAAAGAAGAGTTTTCGACAATCTTACACCGTCAAGCAGGAGGTTAAATCGTGAGAAGACGCAGAAAAGCCATGGCAGAAATTAATGTAGTACCTTATATTGATGTCACCTTGGTTCTCCTTATTATCTTTATGATTACCACGCCTTTACTTAATTTAGGCGTTGAGGTGAGTTTGCCCGAGTCCAATGCCAACACCGTATCAATTGAAACTGAGCCAGTGATTATCAACATAGATAAAAATGGGCAATTTTTCTTAAGCAAGGGCGGAGAGTTTGAAGCCATTGATGAAACACAACTTGAAGTCAAATTAGCTGCTTTCTTACGCGCAGACAAAAAGCTGCCCGTATTAATTGGTGCAGACAGAAAAGTTGATTATGGTCGTGCTTACGAAGCTTTAGTGGTGGCACAAAAAGCTGGCGCATTGAAAGTTGGCTTAATTTCTGACCCTGTATCAATGGACAAATAACATTTTAACCCATGCTTGATACCCGAATAAAATTTCTTGCCAGTTTATATACGGCACTCTTGATTACAGCGGTTATTGGCTTGCTATTATTTGGCGGATTTCAGTTCAAATCAAAGCCGATTAAAGGGCAAACCATTCAAGCCATTATGGTTGATGTATCGCAATTGAATGTTAAAAAGAGCAGTAAAAAACCAAGAAAACCAAGAAAAACAAGTAAGCCAGTTAAAAAGAAAGAAGTCAAAAAACCAAAAGTTACGCCTCCAAAGAAACAAGCACCAAAAAAGGTTGAGAAAAAACCACCAAAACCAATAAAAAAGAAACCTGCAATTATTCCAAAAAAGGCAAAGCCAAAAATTGATACTAAAGCCTTAGAAAAAGAACGCAAAGAACAACAAGAAAGAACGCGAAAGAAAAAAGCCTTAGAAAAGCGTAAGCGCGAAAATCAAAAAAAACTTGAAAAAGCCAAACGCGATTTAGAGGCGCTGGCTAACAAAACTAAAAAACCAACAGAGACTAATATCCCAGTCACAACAGGCACAGTCAAAGGAAAATCTGAAGCTGACAAAAGAAACGAACTCATGTCATTGTGGATAAATGCCGTGCAAACTGCCGTTTACCAGCAATGGAGCCAACCCGCCTCAACCAAGCAGGACATGCAATGCAGCGTAAAGGTTCGTCAAATCCCTGGCGGTGCCGTAGTTAATGTCACCATCACCTCACCCTGTAACGCCAGTGAAATTGTCAAAAAGTCCATAGTTGATGCCATCATGAAAGCCGAACCACTGCCCTATAAAGGCTTCGAAAAAGTCTTTGACCGCAATGCCATCTTTACCTTCAAAGCCCAAGAATAATAAAAAAGGTTAGAGTTAATTTCCATGAGAGCTGTACCCTACTATTAAGACAGGTGCTTAGTAAAATCTTCATTTCATTTAAGCTGCCAGGTTTTGCTGAATTCAGCTTACATCAAATAGAGCTTGGATTGCTTAACCGATTATTAACCCTGTTAGAAAATACCCTTCATCAGGAGTTAAAGAAATCCCCATATCAAGACATAGCCTGCAATTAATGGTTATTCCCTTGATAAAGGCTGCAACGCTGAGGTGGGGATTTCTTTAACTCCCTATCTTGTTGAAATATAAATCAAAGGTCTAATCCTATTGGCTCTTGGACTGCGTTATCAGCATTTGATATATGATGGATAAACCTTCATGCTGATGCCTTGCCAAGAGCCAATAGGATTAGACTGATGAGCGGTATTATCTAGCAGAGTTAATATAGTTTTTCATCCTTGTTAATGGCTTGTTTGCTTAAACTGGTTTATTGATATTCGTAAAAATAAAAATCTGTAAAAATTCTCACCTTTACAGATTTTTTGCCAGTTCTTTAAACATCTCTAATTAAGATGTTAATTTCTTTAGTTATGGATAGGAAGAGTCACAGTAATCGTAACAAGCATATAATTCATCAATTAGATATTCACATTCCCAAGACTGTGCATTAGCTCCAGAACAATAATAATCATATTCAGCATCACAATCATCAATGCAACTTTGATATCCTCCAGAATAGAGACTCGAATTAACAATGTTTTTTGATAAGGTTGATATATTTTTACTTTTTTCTAGAACAAAGCCAGTTTTAGCATTTGTAATAGATGTAAAACTAAACACCAAAAATAAACTAAAAATTAAAACTTTCATAATTTTTCTCACTTTAAAAGTGCCTGCTTTTTAAAACAGTAAGGCAAGTAGGCAAGACCTTCAAGCCAATTTACCAACTAATCTGTTGTAAAAGTGTGAAGGAATTTGCAAAATAACAACTTAATGAATTTTATTTTGACAAATTAACATGAAATTAACTTTTCTAATTGTCTATCTCTCCCAAGCAAAGCGAGGGAAAAATGGAAATAATACGAATGGTTTCTTGAGAATAATAGGAGTTTGCAGGGTTCGGACTTTAGTCCGTCTTTTAAAACAACGGGACTAAAGTCCCTGCCCCTGATGGTTTTTGTCACATATGGCAACACTAAAAGGGTACTATCCCTTATATTTTAAGTTAAAAAAAAGCCTGTGAGTTTTCACTCACAGACTTTATTTTTATTTCAGTTAAGTATTTGTTAGATTAAAAATCTATCCGAATACCAACTTGACCTTGCCATTGAGAATTAACAGTACGTCTACTTAGGTTACCCAGTACAGTGTCTCGACCCGTAAAATCTATTACTGCACGACCTTGAGCATCATAACTAGTAATATTGGCAATATTAATACCATCATTTCGTCCAGTATAAACTTGACCCCAATCCTTATTTAATAAATTACCTAAGTTTTTAATTGATAAAAACATTTTAGCTCTGAATCTTCCCATTGCAGGTAGTTCCTGAGAGATTTTAATATCCCATTGATTGATTCTTGGAGCTTTAAATAAGTTTCTAGTTGGAATTTGTCCACGATATTGATCAAGCCCAGATTCAACTAAGAAGGCTTCAAATGTTGCTGCTTGTGAAGGATCTGCCATAACATATTCACCAACATTCGGCACATAGAACAAATCATTATCGTCTACTCCATCTCCATTAATATCTTCACTGTAAGTATAAGAGTACGGCTCACCATCAGCGGAGCTCCAAAATAAATCTACACGAGTAATAGTATCCCCGAAGAAATTATTATTATAGCTTGCTTGCATTGTGAATGCATTGCCAATTTGATAATTTGAAATGCCTGTTTCTTGAGCATTTGGATTAAATGATGGGCGATTGTTCCAGTTTGAAATGGCTCGGGAAGAAGTCCCAGTACTGACTTCTGAAGTAGAAGTATTAGTATAAGAACCTTTTATATAAAAGTGCTCAGTAGTTTTTTCTAAACTAATCGTAGCACGTTTAGTATCACCTCTACCAGAGTTACTCAATTCAATCACGTTTCCATAGTCAGGATTACTGTTTGCTGTTGAACCTGAAAAAGTTAAAGGGTCAGCATAATAACTTAAACGACCATCCGGAAGAGTTCCCGTTGGAGCCCCAAGATTAATATTCCTATAAAAAATACCATCTTTCTGTTTAGTATATTCATATTCAAAGCTAGCTTGCAAACCATACCATGGTAGTTCTGCATCTAAAGCAATATTAGATTTGATTACTGTTGGTAAAGTAAACCCAGGTGCTAATGTATCAACATTTTGTTGAGGAGGGTTCGCATTGCCAGGTTCAACTTGACTAAAGCCTTCTGGTATATAAGCACCATCATAACCAAATATGTTATAACTATTCACATTGCCACCTGGATTTGAAAATGGATTTGAGAGCCATACATTTGCAGCACCACCACTAAACACACCTATACCACCACGTAATTGCATATTAAGATCGTCACTCATATCATAGTTAAAACCTATACGCGGTTGAAGCACCCCTTCATTTACTACATTTTGATTACTCTTACCAAATGCAGCTTGAAAACCAGGATTTAATAAAGGCTTATCATTTGTTGAAGGTTTATCATATCGCAAACCATATTGAACTGTTAACTTGTCATTAACCAACCAGTTGTCTTGAATAAATATACCTGTGTTTGTCCAAGACCAATCTGCAGTAGGAAATGGTTGCCCTGGTATATTACCAATATTGTATCTAAAACTACGAACATTACCATTTATAAAATCTTCTAAACTGTTGAAAGAATAGTTTCCTAACGCATCAGCCAAAAAAGTATTGAAAATATTGTTTTCTTGTATATCCACACCACCTTTTATTGTGTGATCTCCAAGATAATAGTTACCTTCTAAATAAAAGTTATTGGTTTCTGTTGATAAAGAGTTTGCATGTCTAAATCTATCACGACCAAAGTATACCCTATCTCTGTCAGGACCAACATTTCGAATCTCTACTTGAGCTAAAGTAGACAAGGGCCCACCTGAAATACCTTGTGGAATTTTATCGTATTGTGAAGTTGATACACGCAATTCTGTATTGAAATTGTCTGACCAATCACTGTACAAGTTAAATGCATAAGTTTCAGTTTCATAGTGATTTGTGTACCAGTTTGAATCAAAGGAACGACGATTACTTCTAATATTATTCAATCTTGGGCTATTATCTTCATTTGTATTATATTTCAATGAAGCTCTATGATTATCATTGATTAACCAATCAATTTTTAATAATAAATTTTGTTTAGTTTGGTCAAGCTCTCCAACTGATGCAAACGAACCAATATCAATTCCATAAACATCGCGAGCTGCATCACTCACAGATTGTACAACTGAGTCAGGTACTCCAGATGAATTTGCAACTGTCGTTCTTGAAGTGTCTTCAGCTCCAATAAAGAAGAATAATTTGTCTTTAATAATTGGACCACCTAAAGTACCACTGATTTGAGTATTAGTGAATTCATTTAAACTTCTAGTAAAGCCTTCATCACCATACTGGTAATTCAGCGAGCCTGTAAATTCATTAGTTCCACTCTTAGTAACAGCATTAATGCTAGCACCAGTAAAGTTTGATAGAGTCACGTCATAGGGAGAGAGCTGAACATTTAATTGTTCAATTGTATCCAAGTTAAATGGCTGACCTAGACCAGCAAATCCATTAGCCTCCAAGCCGAATGGATCGTTTGCACCCACACCATCAATTGAAAAGTTATTAGAACGATTATTTACACCAGATACCGAAAAACCGCCAAATTCTCTCAGGTTGATTCTTGAGTCCAATCTTAAGAAGTCAGTAACATCTCGTGATATTGTAGGTGCATTTTCCAACGTTTCAGTTCCTATTGAAACACCAGATCCCATATTATCAGCACTAAAAACTGATTGAGTTACAGATCCAAATACAACCACTTCTTCAAGATCCATTGAATCCGCAGCAATAGCCACATCAACAGACTTAACATCACCAAGCGTTAGGTAGATATCTTCTTGTTTACCTGAAGCATAACCGTCACTACTTACTGAGACGGTATAAGGACCACCGACACGTAAACCACGTGCTTGGTAATTACCTTCACTGTTCGTTGTTAATGTTTTAGTTGCGCCTGTTGTCGTATTTTTGATGACAACTGTAGCGCCAGCTAAAGCATTTCCTTCAGAATCAACTACCGTACCACGAATGGCTGAAGCTGTATTCTGTGCGTAAGATACGCTCACGGCTAACAGACTCATCAGTAATGAGATGGCTAACCATGTTATTCGCTTATTATTTTTCATATTAAAAGCACCCTTTCTTTAGTTAAATTTAAGTTAAGTTAAAAATCTTCATGAAACGCAATGTGAATATCCTAATCCCGTTTCAAATCTTTCGTATTTTCGCATACGTGGGCGTATCGTAAAAGAGTTTTGTGAAAGTTTCGTTAAATATCAAAACAATTCTATAATTTTTAGCTTAATTAGGCGATACTATCGTTTTAAAAAGTCATTTTATCAAATAAAACCATTATGTTTAGACCTCTTGCTTTGCTCATCATCTTCTCTTCATGCTCTTTGGCCGCTACTCTAAAATCAGGCCCAATGCTCGGACACACCGCTTTGCGAGGAGCCAATATATGGCTAGAAACTACTGAGCCGACCAAAATAAAAATTAAATACTGGCAAAAAGGCAATAAAAAACATACCCATCTGTTAACTGCCAAAACAACGGCTGATGCCTATAATATGCACACGTTTAAATTATTGGGTTTGGAGCCCAATTTGACTTATCATTATCAACTATGGGTTGACAATAAGCCGATACAAAAGCGAGGGGAATTTTTCACCTTTAAAACCCAAGATTTATGGATGTGGCATCACGATGCACCTGATTTTTCTGTGTTAACGGGATCGTGTAATTTTGAAAACGAAGAAGCACACGACCGTGCTGGTACGCCTTATGGCGGCGGTTTTGAGATATTTGACACCATTGCCAAGCAAGACGCCGATATGATGCTGTGGCTGGGTGATAACTGGTATTATCGTGAAGTGGACTTTGATGCCGAACAAAACATGATATACCGTGCCAGCAAAGACAAAGGACGAGATTTTTTACAAGCCATTTTTCGTAAATTTCCAAACTACGCGATTTGGGATGACCACGACTTTGGCCCTGATAACAGTGGCGGATATTTTATTCACAAACAAAAAAGTCTCGATATTTTTAAGAAAATATGGGCAAATCCTAGTTATGGCATGCCTGAAATACCAGGAACCTTTACAAAAGTGCGTTTTAACGATGTTGATTTCTTTTTGTTAGATGACCGATACCACCGCAGTAACGAAAGCCTTCCGGACGGAGCTGACAAGGCTATGTACGGGAAAGAACAAATACTTTGGCTAAAAAACCAATTGGTCGCATCTCGTCAACCATTCAAATTTATTGTCGGTGGCAATCAAATGCTTAATGATTACCACAAATGGGAAGGTTGGGATAAATACCGTTTTGAGCGCGATGCCTTTTTAAAGTGGTTGGATGATGCAAAAATAGAAGGGGTTGTTTTCTTAAGTGGTGACAAACACCACACGGAAATGTTGAAAATACCCAGAAAGAACACCTACCCTTTGTATGAACTGACTTGTTCTCCATTTACGGCTGGAACTCATGAAAAATGGCTGGATGGTGAACGCAAGAAACCCAGTTTAATGCAAGACACACTTGTTGGCGTGAAGAACTTTTGTAAATTAAATTTTACTGGCAAAAACAAAGAACGTGTTTTAACCATTGAATCTTACGATGTTGATGGCAAAAAACTGTGGTCCAAAGCCTTTAGCCAAGAAGATTTAACTTACCCAAAAAATGGCAAGTAAATCAGAAAACTTAACAAGTAACGAACAAACAAGTGTTCGTTACTTAAATTTATTTAGAGTTCTACTGAGCTTCTTTTTCTTTTCCATTATTTTTAAAAAAGTTGGGGGTGTTGTTGGGGTTTCTTATAGCTCTGATATTGCTCAATTGATTGCTGCCCTGTATTTAAGTTTGTCCATTCTTATTTGGATGGCTTCGCTTTTTACAAAAAAAAATTCTCTCTTTGTTGCTTTATTTGCGTTAATTTTAGATTTGCCCTTTATTTTATCCTTAACGCTATTATTTAATGGTTTAGAGAATGGTTGGGTTTTACTCCCTGTTATTACAATTGGCTCTTTTTCAATCCTCAACCACAAGTCCTTTTCTATCTTTGCCATGCCTTTATTGGCAACAGCTTTATTGCTAATTTTACCCTACCTGTTAAAACTTGATTACAGACACATTCATTTATCTACTATATTTCTCTATGCCTTAATATATTTTGGCATTGCGTTCGTTGGTATTCGTCAATCACAAGCTTACAATTTATCTTTATTATTGACTCAAAGGCAAAAAAAGAAAATCATTAACCTTTCACAAATTAATGAGTTAATTATTGATCAAATGAATTCAGGGGTGGTTGTGTTTGATCGTGAATATAATATTGCACACATTAATAAAATTGCCCAAGAAATTATTCGCTCACAAACTGACAAAAAACTACCTATGCCCTTAATCAAGTCCGTTGTTGCTAATTCTAAAGGTAGAAATGAGTTTAAAATCACCTTATTTGGCGATGATTTGTTGGTCAAACTGGTTACTCTCCAAGAGCAGTCACACACGCGTCTTTTAATTTTAGATCAGCAGTCACAACTCAATAAAAAATCACAACAAATTGAACTCGCCAACCTTGGGCAACTTTCAGCCACCATAGCCCATGAAATAAGAAACCCCTTAGCAGCCATCTATTCGGCCTCAGAATTGCTAAAAGAATCGGATAAAATCACCAGTGAAGATAAAGAGCTCACTGACATAATTATCCACCAAGTTAAACGTTCTAACCGCATTATCGAAGACATTTTGATGATGTCAAAAAATCATGTTGCTGATAAAAAAACCATTGATATTTGTCATAAAATAACAGCTTTTAAGCAGCATTACATTCAACAAAACGGCATAGAAAAGAATCAACTAATGCTGGATTTCAGGGTACAAAAAGCGTGGATTAAATTTGACAACTCACACCTTTCGCAATTGCTTTGGAACCTAACAGAAAACGCCCTTAAACACGGTGATGAAAACATTGTCGTAATTAAAGTCTCACAAGAGGAGCATTACATCCTTGTCGACTTTCTAAACCGAGGTGATGCATTTGATGCCATTGTTGAAGAGAGTCTATTCACCCCATTTTTCACCACGCATACTCAAGGAACAGGGTTGGGTTTGTTTATTTGCCGAGAAATGTGTAAATCCAATAATGCCAAGTTAGAATATTTAAGAAAAGAGCCTTTTCATGTATTTAGGCTACACTTACCAAGGGCGAATTAACAACTCTATTGGAATTGAACCAATTCAAATCGCACCGTATGAGCTTGTTCTAAAGCTTCTGGTTTTGAAATATTAACACGAATGGAAAACACATTTTCATTTATCAACACGCGCTTAGCAATGGCTTGAGCTAAGGCTTCTAACAAATGAAACCTCGATTCTTTAACAAACTCATAAGTATCTAAACATATCTTATGGTAGTCTAATGCATGATCAATGTTGTCTGATTCACACGCCTGAGATGCATCGTACTGCAATTCTAAATCAATCAGTAGCGGTTGCTTGTTAATTCTTTCTTGCGCATAAACGCCGATAATTGCATCAACAGCAATCTGCTCAATAATTATTTTTTCCATACCTTATTTATAACTTGGGTAACCCAGAAGTCAACAACCAACGCTTTAACTCTTCGTTGAATTGCCATGATTGGTGGTCATAAATCGTTTTGGTTCGATTAGTGTGTATGTTATAGAGTTGAATTTCGACATCTTGCAGGATTTCATTTTCTGACGAGCCAGGCGTAATGGGGGAGGCCGAATAACGACTGACCTTAAACTGCTTTAGCTTTTCAAGCTCAAATCGTGTTGGCACAATGGCTTTGTTTTTGGGGTCTAAAAAACGCAAGGCCGCATCATAATTTGCCCACCTGATGGATGCTGCATACTGATACAAGGTATCGTCTAAACTGCGTTTTTTTGTTGATTTACTGCTGCCACATGAGCTTAACGAAAAAACCAGCACTACAGAGAGGAAGAATATTTTTTTCATGGTTATACCTTTTTTTGAGGAATTATGACATATTTTGCTTTCATTGTACTAAATACCACATTTTCTGCATTAACTAACTTAATTTCACAGCCAACACGATGGTGTTTCCCTTTATTTACCTTTTCTTTTATGTAAGAAAAGTCATAAACTTCATTAAATACGGCAATAATGGTTAAATCTTGGTGCATTGCCTTATTCCAGTGTGTTTCATTTTTATGGATAACAATGTCAGCTTCAATAGCGTTTCTATTGCAGGTCAGTTTAATGAGCGACCAAGCAGAAATTATCATTAAAGCGGAACTACTGCCACCAAAAACACTGCCCTTGTCGTTAATATTTGGCGTCAAAGGTGCCTGTACGATTAATTGATCGTTATTAAAGTCAACTATCTTCATCGACATATCCCGAGTTAAAGGGATGTCCTTATATAATTGTTGCTGGAATGTTTTTAACATGAAACCATTTAGAACGTATAAGGGATTTGGGATTTATTAATCTGTGGCACTGTGTGGAATCAGCAATTTAAAGGAACTTAAATAACTGGATCTGCTTTTTGTGGCTTTGTTTTTTGAGTCTTTTTTGTTGGCGTTATCAGTTGTCGCTTTTTCTGAGCTCATTGGCAACTTCTCCGAATCATCTGAGGCAAAACCATCGCAACTTCCAATATCTTGGGCGTAAGAATTTACGGCAAGAAACATCAGAAGCAAGACAAATATTTTCAAATAGAACTTAATCATTGTATAATTCTAGCAACAACGACTACTGTCGTAAACGAATTTAAAAATAAATAGCCGTATTTTTACTAAATTTACTAAAAAACACCAAGTTTAATGCAAAAAACCAATTTCACCCAATCCTCATGGCTTACTGACTTTTGTAACAATTTACGAATTTTTACTTCTATTGTGGTGCTACAAATTGCTGTTTTTATTTATTCTTTTGGCTTTTTGTCATTTGATTTTGAATACCTGCGAAAACTATCCGTATTAACTTTATTGACTCAACTTGTTGGCATTATTATCCTTATTACCCTATGTAAATTACGTTCATTTTTTAATAAATTAGGTGTTGCCGCGGGGGTTTTAATCTTAACCCTTCTGATTATAATTATTACCACTGTTTTGGCTCAACTCATTGGCTATTTAGATTTACAACTCACTTTTAACTTATTTGATGACCAAAACGCAGTTAACTTTATAAACTTTAAACTAACTATCGCTTCGATTATCATTTGTTTAGCGTTAATTCGGTACTTTTATATCCAAGATCAATACAATCAACAAATTCAATCGCTATCAGAGGCACGAATCGGCGCTCTTCAAGCCAGAATAAAACCGCATTTCTTATTTAACAGTCTTAATTCTATTGCTTCTCTTATATCCATTGATGCGCAGCGGGCAGAAAAAGCCGTCACCGACTTCTCAAGTCTCATGCGTCGAACTTTTACTTACAAAGATCAAACCATCTCTGTAGCACAAGAGCTCAAATGGATTGAACAATATTTAGCGATTGAGAAATTGCGACTGGATGAACGCCTTGATTTTGACATTTTTTGCGAAAAATCCTGTGAAAACCAAATGATTCCAACCTTATCTATTCAACCCTTAGTCGAAAATGCTATTATTCACGGCATCCAACCTTTAGAAGAAGGCGGGTTAATTACAATAATGATACATTCAGATAAGTCTATGTTAAAAATAACTGTTACCAATCCTTACATCACACGAACCAATTCAAACTCAAATGGCATGGCTCTTGTTAATATTAGGGAACGCCTTAAGCTGCAATATTCAGCAAAAGCCATGTTAACAACCAAAGGCCACAAGGGTGAATTTGTGGCAACAATTCAGTTGCCCTTATGAAGTTTTTAATTGTCGATGATGAACCTCTTGCACGACTTCGCTTGCAAAAGATGTTAGAACACTTGGGGTATTCAAATATAATTACGGCTTCAAATGGTGTCAAAGCCATTGAAGCTGCCAGACAAAATCACCCACATGTTATCTTTCTTGATATTGAAATGCCAGTTCTTACGGGCATTGAAGCGGCTCCAAAAATCAAACAATTATCACCCGAGTCTGCTCTGATTTTTTGCACAGCATACGATGATTTTGCCATAAAAGCCTTTGATTTATCCGCTAGCGACTATTTACTTAAACCCGTTTCACAAGAACGATTAAAACAAGCCTTGGATAAAATCATTCCAACCGACAACACTCCTTCAATTTCCTTTAGTTACGGTAAGGATTTAGTGAGCTTAAGCATTGATGATATTTATTATTTTATTTCAGAAGATAAAACCACTTATATGTATTGCTGTCTTGGTATGGTTGTAATTGAGCATTCATTAGTGTCCTTGGAGTCTCTTTTGGGTGAACATGTTGTTCGCATTAACCGAAATGCCTTAGTCAATAAAACGGAGGTATGTGGAATTCAGATAAAAGAGTCAAAACCTTTTATTAATTTATTGAATTGTGAACAACAACCCCAAATTAGTCGAAGAAACCTAAGCAAAATCAAAAAACTCATCAAAGAGAATAAATAATTCAATGACAAAAGAAATAACAACAATAACCATTGCCACGCGTGAATCTCCTCTTGCCCTGTGGCAAGCCAAATTTACCGCCGATTTAATTGAAAAAACATTTCCATACATCAAAACCAAGCTGTTGCCGATGACCACTCGAGGCGATCAAATACTCAATGTCACATTGGATAAAATTGGTGGTAAAGGCTTGTTTTTAAAAGAGCTAGAACACGCCATGCTTGCCAGTCAGGCAGATATTGCAGTGCATTCCATGAAAGATGTGCCCGCTGCTATGCCTGATGAATTTACTATTTGCAGTATTTTTACACGCCATGATGCCAGCGATGCTTTTGTTTCCAACACCTACAAATCCATTGATGAGCTGCCACAAAATGCCGTGGTTGGCACTTCCAGTTTACGCCGCCAATCACAACTTTTATCCTTGCGTCCAGATTTACAAGTCAAAGCCTTGCGAGGCAATGTGCAAACACGTTTAAAGAAACTTGATAACGGCGAATACGATGCCATTATTTTAGCAACAGCGGGATTAGAGCGCATGAAAATGGATGATCGCATTGCCTCCAAGATGTATCCGCCAAACTGGTTGCCAGCTGTTGGGCAAGGAGCCGTTGGTGTTGAATGTTTGAGTACTCGTACTGATTTAATTGAATTATTTTCTCAACTAAATGATGAAAGCACAGCACAATGCATCCACGCCGAACGCGCCATGAATAAAGAACTTGAAGGCAGTTGTTCATCGGCTATTGGCGCATCTGCAATCGTCCATGGTGATACCATCAAGATGCAGGCTTTAGTTGCCCATCCTGATGGTTCAAAAATCATACGGGTTGAAGATGAAAGCAATGACCCTGTGTTATTAGGCAAAAATATCGCCCAAGCCCTTTTTGCAAAAGGGGCACAAGAAATTTTAGATTTGGCTCATGACTGAAACCACCATTCTTAACACTCGACCGGAGTTCTCCAGCCAGCGTACCGCTCAGATTTTCGAAAACAATGGCTTTTCAGTGATTAACTTACCCTGTATAGCAATAACCATGACCGACAACCCCAATGAAGTTATTGCCAAACTCAATAAAATTTCGACAAATGACACCCTCATTTTCACCAGTCAACATGCGGTAACTTTTGCTTATCAACTCTACCCACAGTTAAAATTAATAAAAGAAAACACCGTTATAACTGTTGGAACCAAAACCGCAGAAATTTTAGAGCAACATAGCCACGCAGATATTTGGGTGCCCGAAAAACAGAATTCTCAAGGTGTTATTGAATTATTACAGAACTTAAAAGACATCAAAAGCATCACGCTCATTACTGCAATGAACGGACGTGAAGAAATTCAAGAGTTTGCAGATTCTCACTCCCTTGAATTACAACAAATTAATGTCTACCAAAGGCAATTACCACAAATTGATAAGCAAATACTTAAGCAAGTAGAGCAAACCAACAAACTCATTACCTTAGCAACAAGCACCACAACAATTAACAATCTCAAACAACTCGTATCGTCAACAACGTGGCAACACCTACAAAATCAAACCATTGCCTGCGCCTCACAACGCATTGCTCAAGAAGCCAAAAAACAAGGCTTTAAGAATATCATCAACACACAATCGGCCAACCCAGCAGAGATTGCTCAATTCTTGACCAAGAATTAAGCAATCGACAACATTAAGCTTGTGGATTACTATTAACCATGAGCGACTAACAAATAAATGACCAACATAAATATCGCTATCATGGTCATTGTTTCTACCCAATTAACTTCTCCATCGTCTTGCACCGCTTTCCATAAAACCAACATAGAGGGAAACCCCAATAATATTGCACTGGTGGTATGAATATCAATAGGAATAACTCCTCCTGATGTGTTGACAGCAGGAATAACTCCAAATTGCGTTAAAGCGGCTAAAATTATCATGGCAATGGGTAAGACTAAAAATGGCACTTGAGTAATAGCACCTGAGGCATTTGCCATGGCAATGGAATATTTCTTTTGAAAGTGAGCCGTTCCAATCATCACAAATGCACCAGCGGAAGCAAAAACCGATAAAATTATTGCACCAAACATTTGCGAATAGCCTGCCGCTTCAAGTTTATGCACCAAAATACCTGCAAATTCACCCACTGCATGACCACCAATAATAGAAACAGCAAGACCTGTCACTCCAAAGGCAAAAATAGTTCCCATGGACATTAAATGCCCGTCTTCATTTTGTTCCACTGGCACATCATCAGCCGATTCTGGTTTGTGCTCTTTTGAAAATCGTTTGACTAATCGAGTCACAGCCACAACTTGTATGAGCAAGAGTATCACACCAAACACATACAAATCTGATATTGTTAATGCGGCACTGGCATCGGCTGTGCCTGTAAAGGCTTTCATTAATAACATGATAACGCCAATACTAAAGAAAACACCCGCAGCTGCGGCATATAAGTCAGTACTTAAACCCACAAGTGGCTTGGGCAATTTTGCGTTACCTTCTACATTTCTTGGCAATATTCCGCAATACAAACCAAAGGCGGCGGCTCCCACATGCAGAGTTAATACAGTAACGATAAATCCAACCCGTGGTGTTGCTATGAGTACAAATGCTAACATCACAAGCTCGGGAATATTACTGGACAACCCTGCCATTGTTCCAGCGACAAATGAATTCATTTTTTTGCGTTTGGCGTAACCATCAACGGCATGAATCATCATCTCAGATGAAGCAAACACCACAATTAAACCACCGATACCTAAAATAATGCCTTTGAGCCATCCATGTTCGGCAATTGCAAAGTTTCCAATGGCGACTAGCACCAAACCAATAATGAGAAGCCACAACCATTGTTTGCTGGAATGATTTTTTTCTGACATTTTTTTTACCCTTTTAAAAATTCTTGAAAATTGTAACAAAAAAAACATGGTAATTGTGATATAATTTTTGTCACATTAGATTTAGAGCATTTTTGTGAAAGAAAACCGCTTAAATTTAACCAAATCAATCATAACATAGGGGACTCTAATATGAAATTTTCAAAACCCAATAGTTATTCTAAAAAACTTATAAGAAAGACACTCGTGATAAGTGCTTTGGGATTAATTATTAACACAGCAGCTACGGCTCAAACAGATATACAAACACGAGGATTAATGAATCCAGTTGAAGTCATGTATCCACAAACTTCGGTACCGTCGATAAAAGCTTCATCCATTGCCGATATGTCTTATATGTACGGCTATTTGCATGCAAAAGACCGTTTATTCCAAATGGATTATACCCGACGACTTGCCAGTGGCACCGTTTCTGAACTCGTTGGTCCTGCTGGTATTCCAACCGACATTCAACTGCGCACCATTGGCTTTGAACGCGCCGCTTTACGTTCTTACCAAGCAGCTAGCGAACAAACCAAAGAAATTCTCCGCGCTTATACTAATGGTGTTAATGCGTGGTTGGCAGAAAACGATTTGCCCGTTGAATACAGTGGCTTGGAAATTACCAAAGTTAAACCATGGAGACCAGTAGATTCATTAGCCATTGCTAAATTGGTTGCTTTTCAATTATCCAATGATTTACAAGAACTAGACTGGACTGTTGCCATTGGCACCATGCAACAAGTCGGAGCTGCTGCTGGGTTTGATGGAACAAAATTATTTATGGATGATTTATACCGTTCAGCACCACCTGATGATAGAGTCACTGTTCCTGGGTTTTTAGAATCCATTGGTGGAATTGTTTTAGCTAATGACAAACAAGAGAGTCCAAACAAAAGTGCAACACTTGACACTTCAAACTTTACCCAATATTCAGCCAGTGATATTTCTTTAGTGGACAACTTGATTAATATTTGGAAAAGTAATCCTGATTTAGATAAATTAAGAAACGATGGCACAAAAGACATTGGTTCCAATACATGGGCCGTATCAGGTGAGCACACTGTCAGTGGGTTTCCTCTAGTTGCCAATGACCCACACTTAGCATTAGATTATCCTTCGGTATTTTATCCTGTGCATTTGTATGCAGGAAAAGACGGAGTTACCGAATTTAATGCCGCTGGTGTTGGCTTCCCTGGCACACCTATAATTGCACAAGGTTGTAATGAATATTTGTGTTGGGGCAGCACCGTTCACCCAGTGGATGAAACTGATTTTTATTTTGAAGACATCCGCACCAACCTCTTTGGATTACCGGCTTTTACCGTTTTTGAAGGCAAAGAAGAACCAATCCAATATTTATTCCAAGTCTTTTATGCCAACCAAATTGGTGATGGCGTCATGAACAA
>CAMZLQ010000167.1 GCA_947311585.1 uncultured Alcanivoracaceae bacterium
AAATTGCAAGTGGTAGATGACTTAAAGCAACACCCAATTAAAACCATGTTAGATAAAGGCTTAAATGCGATGATTAATTCAGATGACCCTGCTTATTTTGGTGGTTATGTAAATGATAATTTTATTGCAGTGGCAACAGCTTTGGATTTGTCAGAAGAAGACATTGTGCAGTTAGTGAAAAATTCATTTACGGGTAGTTTTTTATCAAATGATAAAATAAAAGAACACATAGCCCAAGTTGATAAGCTGCTCTAATATTATTATTCAGGAGGATTTTAGTTAATTTAATTGTGTTTTGCTTGTAACTTTTTGCCGATGTACTCAATAGTAAAAACCAACACAATGGCAAACAATGCTATGGAAATGGCGGTGAGCGTCATGGGGTTTGGGTAATCGGTCGGCAAAACATTAGTGACTGTTTTAGCGTGATTAATTGCTTGTTCAGAGCTGTGCAGGGTGATTTTCCATGGCCAAACTTTGACCAGAGAGCCTAGCATCAGTCCACTTAAAAAAAACAGTGTTTGTTGGTAGAATTTTGATAATATTGCTTTGATAAGACGTGAGAAAAAGATTAAACCTATTATTGCTCCACTTATAAAAATTAACAGAGTTGTGTACTCTTTATTGGTAACCGCAGAGATTAACACTTCATACATGCCCAATAGCACCAAGATAAAACTGCCAGATATGCCTGGCAAAATCATAGCGCAAATAGCAAGCATTCCAGCGATGAGTACCGCTGTATTGCCACTTCCAAATGCAATGGATGTTTGCACACCAATCCAATAGCCAACGAATATTCCAGGAATCAACCAAACGTAGTTCATGGCGTTTTTGTTTGTCATGTGTTTAATAATTAAAACCGCAGAAGCAATAATTAATCCAAAGAAAAAAGACCAAGTGGGAATAGGGTGGTGGGCAATAGCATATTTAATGGGATGAGCAAGAACTAAAAATGCCACAGCGATACCAATAAGCAAGGGCAAAATAAAGCGACCATCTATTGAACGCCAAAACTCTCCAAATTGACCCTTAGTTAAGGCTTTCAGTGAGTGTATGTTTAAGCCAGTAATGGCATTGATTAAACGTGGGTAAATTCCAGTCAATAACGCAATGGTGCCGCCAGAAACCCCAGGAACAATATCCGCAGCACCCATTGCCACTCCTTTGGCAACGAGCATAACTTTATTAATCATGCGATGAGAGACCTGCTAACACGCATCGCAGAACACCGTAATCGTATTCTCCATCAAGCATTTCATAGACCGGTTTGAGTTTGTTGTCTTCTAAATAACCAGATATTTCTGCTACTTGGATAATTTCATCAATCTCATCTTGAGGTAAACCCACGGCATCTGTAATCTTCAATGTGCCAAACTTAACCGCATCGGCCAAATGCGAATACACTGTGTTTAAGTTAATGTCGCGTTCTTTGGCGATTTCATCCGCAGTTTTGCCTTGATTGAAGAGATAAATGGTTTCTTTGCTGTTATCGCTTAAACGTGCATTGACTTTTTGTTGGTTGGCAAATTTATTGATTACTTCACAAAAACGACCACCGTATTTTTCGGATTTAAATTCACCAACTCCAGTAATGTATTTAAACTGGTCATGATCTGCTGGACGAGTTTTGACCATTTGCAGCATGGAGGCATCACTAAAAATAATATAGGGAGGAACGCCTTGTTCTGTTGCCAGCTCAGTGCGCAGTTCTTTTAATGCTTCCCACAAGGGCAAATCATAGTTTTTAAGCTCATAAGCGGGTTTTGCATTTTCCTTTGAAATGGGTGAATCTGGTTTTTTAGTTTCTTTTTTAATAAAGAATTTTTCTTTGCCCTTTAATAAACCTCTGCATTTATCGGTTAGAGTTAATGCATTGAACTGATCTTCATCCACATACAAATATTGATGGGTGATAAGTTGCCTGAAAATAGTTCGTAAACAGGTTTTTGTTTCGCATTTGGCAATGCCAAAGACTGAAATTTTGTCGTGCCCATTCTTTTTGATTTTTTCATCGTCTTTACCGGATAAAACATCAATCAAATACATCATGCCAAATCGTTGTTCGGTACGGTGTACAGCGGATAAGCATTTTTGAGCGGCTTCGGTGACATCAATTTTCTCAGGAGGATTCTTGCAATTATCGCAGTTGCCACACGGTTCTTTTAACTCTTCACCAAAATAGCCTAAAATAGTTTGTCTGCGACACGAACTTTGTTCACATAAATCAATCAGTGAATCCAGTTTGTTGTTTAGTACTCGTTTATGGGCATCTTCGGCATTTGAACCTGTGATGAATTGACGCAACAAGACAACATCTTGGTAACCATACGCCATCCACGCATTTGACGGCAATCCATCGCGACCCGCTCGGCCTGTTTCTTGGTAATAAGACTCGATATTTTTTGGCAAGCTAAAATGGGCAACAAAACGGACATTGGGTTTGTCAATCCCCATGCCAAAGGCAATAGTTGCGACAATAATAACATCGTCCTCAACTAAAAATTTCTTTTGGTATTCGGCCCGAATAGAGGATTTCATGCCCGCATGGTAGGGCAGTGCTTTGCGTCCTTTTTTGTTTAAGAAATCAGCAGTAGCCTCTACTTTTTTACGGGATAAACAATAGACAATACCCGCTTCATTGGGGTGGTTTTTTTTAATAAAATCATACAGTTGTTGGTTGCCACTATCGCGTTCAGTAATTTCATAATAAATATTAGAACGATCAAAACTATTAACAAAAGTCTTGGCATCTTTAAGAATCAGTTGTTTGACAATTTCCTTTTTTATTTTCTCATCGGCGGTTGCAGTCAGTGCAATTTTGGGGACTTCAGGAAACTCCTTGGATAGTATTTTGAGTTCTTGGTAAACTCGTCTAAAATCGTGCCCCCATTCGGAGACGCAATGCGCCTCGTCTATGGCAAATAGGGCTACATCAATTGATTTTAATAAATCAATGGTCTCTTCTTTTAACAAACGTTCAGGTGAAAGATACAACATGTCGAGTTCACCATTAAAGAGTCTTTCTTTGACTTCTTTTGTTTGTTTGACGGTTTGGCTAGAGTTAATAAAGTCAGCCTTTATACCCAATTGTTGTAAGGCTTCTACTTGATCTTGCATCAGGGCAATTAAGGGCGAAATGACAATGCCCGTGCCTTTCATGATGAGAGATGGGATTTGGTAACACAGCGATTTTCCTCCGCCTGTTGGCATTAAAACAAGCACATCTGATTTTCTTGCCAAAACGGTCTGTATTATTTTTTTCTGGTGGTGTCGAAACTCAGAATAACCAAAAACTTCTTTTAATATTTTTTGAGCTTTTTCCATGGTAAAAGGTTGTTTACTATTTGATTAAAAATAATAGTATACCATTTAATTTAATTGTGGTGTTGTTAGATTGTGAATTGTTTTAATTAATTGCACTCAAATTTGTTTTTTTATACCCGCTTAAATCACTATTTATTCGTGTTCTTTTTTCTTCTTAAAAAGGATTGAATGTTTCTTTTAACTGATTTTTCTTTCATCCGCAAACTGATAAAATCAATCAACATAGCAAGAAAGAACAAACCAATAGAAGTCCAGACATAAAAGGCATAACCGCCCATATTGAAAAATTCACTCATGATTTTTTCTCCGTAATAATATCCTGCACCCAGCGTTTGTTACTTTCGGTCTCAAGTAAGTAAATGCGAGCGCGTTTAAGCATGGAATAACCGTAGTAAAATTTGGTGGCAAAGGCCATAACCAGCAACGGACGTAACATGTCCCATGTGATGTGTTGTTTCCCCATTAATGAAACGGTGCTACCCTGATGGATGGAAGACCACCATTTGACTGAAAAATGGATTATGACAACATTAAAGACCCCAACCACCGCAATGAGTGCC
>CAMZLQ010000168.1 GCA_947311585.1 uncultured Alcanivoracaceae bacterium
AAACTCCCAATGCCCAACCATAACATCCAATCCCATGATATTAGAGGCTTCAACCATATCGACACCACGTGTCCATAATGAAGTCCCAGAGCCTTGCCACAAATCACCACCGTCAATGGTAATGGTTTTGTCTTTGCCACCAGCTTGTTTACGTAGTTTTTCCAGTAAGGTTTTGATATGGGCATAGCCACCTGTTTTGCCGTATTTTGGTGCGGCATTTTCAAAATCTAAATAGGTGTAGGCATAAGAATCGGCTGTGTTTGGTCGGATATTCATATGTTTTAAGAAGTTTTCACCCACCACATGTGGAGGACGACCATAGGCATCACCCACGCCTAAATTAACATTGGGTTCACGAAAATACACAGGATTTAATTGACCATGAACATCGGTGATATGCAAAATACGTGCATCCCCTGTCATCGGTAAATCATAAAAATCTTTGCTAGCAGCTGTGGCTTTTGCCTTTGGCGAATTTTCTGCCTCTTTGGTCGTGCATGAAATTAAGCTTGGCACAGAAGCTGCCATTGTTCCAAAACCCATTAATTTTAATAATTTTCTTCTCTCTAAATCTGACATAATTACCCTGCGATTGTGTTTATAAATTAGCACTGACTAATATAGCTCAAAACGGCAATTTTGCAAGATGTTAGTGGTTTCTTAAAGAAGTTTTGATTATTTTAACTAAATCTCACAACGCCATTGGTGACAAACCGAGAGTGCAAAAGCTCGATTGTTTTGTTAATCAATGCAGGTAAGTGGATTTGTCCCACTCAATACTCATCTTCAAACCTGAAAAACGTAGGTCATTAGTTAAAACCAATACCCTTATCAAACCTTTATCCGCCCAGCAATTAAAGACTCAACCACGGCTGGTTCTGCCAATGTGGATGTATCACCTAAATCATCAGTATCACCTGTGGCTATTTTGCGTAAGATTCGGCGCATGATTTTACCTGAACGGGTTTTGGGTAGCACTTGGGTGAATTGAATAGCATCGGGCTTTGCGATAGCTCCGATTATTTCTCGCACCTTTTGGATGAGTTCGACTCGCAATTCTTCACTGGGTTCACTACCAGATATCAATGTGACATAAGCGTAAATTCCTTGGCCTTTTATTTCATGTGGAAAGCCAACAACTGCTGCCTCTGCCACTAAGTCGTGTTCTACTAAGGCACTTTCAACTTCGGCTGTTCCCATGCGGTGACCAGAAACATTGATAACGTCATCTACGCGTCCGGTTATCCAATAATAACCGTCTTCATCTCGCATGGCACCATCACCAGTAAAGTAATAACCAGAATATTGCGAATAATAGGTTTCAATAAAGCGCTGGTGGTTACCATACAAACTCCGAGCTTGTCCGGGCCATGAATCTTTAACCACCAGATAACCCGATTGGTTGTTGCCTTGTAATTCGTTGCCATCGTTGTCGAGTAAAGCCAGTTGCACACCAAAAAAGGGCGAGCTTGCGGCGCCTGGTTTTAAATCGGTCACTCCAGGAAGTGGGGTAATCATGATGCCGCCTGTCTCGGTTTGCCACCAGGTATCAACTATCGGACAGCACGATTCACCAACGACTTGGTAGTACCATTCCCACGCTTCGGGATTAATCGGTTCGCCCACAGAACCTAGGATTCGCAAAGACTTTCGCGAAGTTTTTAATACTGGTTCATCGCCTTCACGCATTAAGGCTCGAATTGCTGTTGGTGCGGTATAGCAAATAGTGACTTGGTGTTTATCACACACTTGCCAAATACGCGAAGCATCAGGATAATTAGGAACACCTTCAAACATAAGCGTGGTTGCACCATTGGCAAGCGGTCCATAAACGACATAAGAGTGCCCTGTTATCCAACCCACATCCGCAGTACACCAATAAACATCACCTGGGTGGTAATCAAAAACATACTCATGAGTAATGCTAGCATACAATAAATACCCTGCCGTGGTGTGCAAGACGCCTTTGGGTTTGCCTGTTGAGCCTGAAGTATAAAGAATAAATAAGGGGTCTTCGGCATTCATGGGTTCAATTTCACAGCGTGTTGCCATGTCTTGTTTAAGTGCAAAATAATCCACATCAATCGCATCATTCCACGGCGTATCGGCTTGGGTGTATTTGATTACAATCGAATGCTTAACTTTAACCGTGCATAATTCAATGGCTTTATCAACCGTGGCTTTTAATGGAATTTTCTTGCCTCCTCGAATGCCTTCATCGGCTGTAATGATGTAATGCGAATCGCAATCATCCATGCGGCCAGCTAAAGCTTCGGCTGAAAACCCACCAAAAACAACCGAATGTATCGCCCCAATGCGACTGCAAGCGAGCATGGCATAGGCTGCCTCTGGTATCATTGGCATGTATAAAGTGACTCGATCGCCTTTTTGTACACCCAGTGATTTAAGCGTATTGGCAAACTGACAGACTTCATCATGTAATTGTTGGTAAGTGATTTTTTGCGATTGGCTTGGGTCATCGCCTTCCCAAATAATGGCACTTTGATTGGCTTTGTCTTTTAAATGCCTATCAATGCAGTTATGCGACACATTAAGTACACCATCCTCAAACCATTTAATATTTACAGCTTTATCACTCCAGTTTGTTTCTTTAATTTTGGTAAATGGTTTAATCCAATCTAAGCGTTTATTGGCTTGATTTTGCCAAAATTCCTCATTGTTTTCGATGGATTGTTGATACATAGTGGCGTAATCTTGTTTGGTGATTAACGCAGTGGATAAAAGATTTTGTGCAACGGGATAGATTTTATGTGTCATGTGATTTACCTGTAATTTTATTTATATCGGTAGAGTTTGCTTTTTGGTTTTACTTTAGGGTTTTTATTAAATGGTGGTTTACCGCGCCAATACTGGATTAGCAAATAACCGCAAAGAGGACCTGCCAAATAGGCAATTTTACTCAAAAAATTTCCTCTTGAGGATAAAATGCTCAAAAACATTATGCCTGCGTAAATCATCACTAAGTATTTAGCTTTAACAGGAATAGGCGGTAACAACAGGTAAATTTCTCGCTCTGGCCACATCATGCCGTATGCCAACAATAAAGCAAAAACAAGACCTGAAATTCCCACAGCAAATAAGCTACCCAATAGTACATGAGCCAGGGCGGTGCCCAAAATAGTGACAACAACAAAGGTGGCAAAACGTTTTGTCCCCCAGTATTCTTCGATTTGGTAACCAAACATCCAAATGGCTAACACATTAAACAACAATTGCATAAAGTCGTATTGGTAAAAGGCATAAGTGACCATTTGGATTGGGTTAAATCCTAAACCAAAACGCTTTAAGATAAAAAAGGATAAATCAACAAATTGACCCACTAAAAAGAACCCCATCAAGGCAATTACCAAATAGCGGGTGATTTTGGGTAGGCGCATAAAATAATAACGCACATGGTTATAGGATTTTCTAATACTGTTTTGGATTTGATTTTTATTCATAGTGGTGGTAATCAATTAAAGTTGCTGGATAAATAATGCCATCTGCTTTAATTTCAAGTTCTATCAGTGCACATTCACTTGGTTTCATCTGAATATTGTGTCCGCAGAAATAATTAACCATTTGACTAAAGGTTGGGTTATGCCCCACAAGAATAAGGCAGTCGCATGACGAGTTTTCAACCTTGGTCAACCACGCACTTGCCGATGTTGCATAAAGCTCTTGATGCGCCTCAATGGCTAAACCATCAATGCCCTTTGCAATAATTTGAGCCGTTTCAAGGGTTCGTGTTGCAGCAGAACTGATACACAATTTTGGTGTGAGTTGATGAGTCAGGCATTGTGAGCGAATAAATTGCGTGGTTCGCTCTATGGCTTGTATGCCTTTACCTTTAAGAGTTCGGGAGTAATCAGTTGGCGCAGAAAACGTGGCATGACCATGTCGAACAATAAAAACAGTCTTAATTTGACTCATGCCAGCAACTGAATTTGTTGGCGATAAAGTGTCACCACTTCATCGTTTGTTAGTGCGTCATCTGAGTCTATAATGGCTTGACAGACTTTTTTTATTTTAGGGGAATTTTTGTCTTTTTGTTTTGAAAATGCCACAATACCAATATCAGAATTGAATCTTTGCATGACAAAAAAATACTGTTGTTGCTGTTCTCCAAAAAACTTTTTGGCATTGATTGGTGTTTTCGAAAAAGCCTTAATTTCATTATAAACATTAATGCTAGAATCCGCATAGTCTAACAATTGCGCAGCGACATTGGCGGTATCAATATCACAAGCAAGAAAAGCCAACTGTTTATCATGCTCTTCAAAATAATCAATATTTTTGAGCAAAACATCCACTAAGTTACCGTTATAAATGTTGCCATTATTGTCTTCGCCTTGACTAAAGGTACTGCCGTGAATCATAAATTTAAGCAATTCTTTGTGTGCATTTTGAAACCGCCCTTTGCTATCCATCAAAGCCATTAAGCGTTCAATCTCTAGGTAACTGGCTTGTTCATTTGTTCCAATAATGTTTTTGTTTGACTGATTTTCTTCCGATTGGCGCAAATCATGACTGCACATAAAAAGTGATAATATAGACCAACCATAGTCCGGTATTTTATCGGTTTCAGGCAGCTCAGAGAGTGCCATTAAACGAAGAAGTAAATCGTCTATGTGTTTTTCACTGTGGTAATCCCGAGGGTGCTCATTGAGGGAGCCATTGCGTAGTGCCATTCGTGCATAACAGACAACAAGTGCATCAGAAATAACCGAATGCAAGGAAGGGTTAATCAGTATGTTTTCATGCCAAAGGCTCCAGACATGAAAAAGACTTTTAAAATTTGGAAGTTTTTTGTTTAATAATGTCCATGCCTGATCAATATTTGCAATCTGTTCTTCAACGTCATCAGGAGGAAACATCATTTATTTAATAGCCATTTACGATTTATAGATAACCATTTTAACCCGCGAGAAAAATTATGCAAGTGAAACAAAGTTTTAGAATTTTTCAAAGGGACAGCGTGTAGAAGAGATGTTTTGGGCTAAAGATTTAGCCCAAAACTTATCGCCGATTAAAACTTAACCAAAAATAGCTCTTAAGATAAAGAAGAAGACAATCGAAAGAATAGCACCTGCTGGAATAGTAATGACCCAAGAAGCAAAAATCCCCCGCACAACGCTTAAATTAATTGCACTAATGCCTTTTGCTAAGCCAACACCCAAAACAGCGCCAACCAAGGTATGCGTAGTAGAAATAGGCATGCCTGTTGATGATGCCATAACAATTGTCATGGAAGCACCAAGTTCTGCTGCAAAACCACGCGATGGCGTCAAGTGTGTGATTTTCGTTCCAACTGTAGCGATAACTTTACGCCCGTAAGTGGCAAGCCCAATAACAATACCAATACCACCAACAAGTAGTATCCATGGGTTTAATGCTGCTTTACTGCCAATAATGCCACTTTGCGCGGTAGAAACAACCGCAGCCAAAGGACCAACGGCATTGGCAACATCGTTTGAACCATGGGCAAAAGCCAAACCACTTGCCGTAATGACCATTAACACAGCAAAAACTTTTTCCACTGTATGGAAATGAAATTCTTTTTCTTTGGCTTTGTCGGGTTGAATCTTTGAGATAAAAATTGCACCGACAACAGCAACAACCACCCCAATGATTGCAGCATAGATATAGGCTTCACTTGAACTCACATGAATATCTGAAACATGCTTCAAACCTTTTTTAATCGTCACTAATGTCATGAAAAATGCCGTTAAAAAGATATAAAAAGGCACGTACCTTTTAGCCATTTTCAATGGGTCATCCGTTCGTAAAATTAACACATGCACACTTTGGAAAATTAAAAAAGCAATGATTCCTGAGGTCAAAGGTGAAACAACCCAACTCATCACAATTGTGCCAACTTTACCCCAATGCACAGCATCAAAACCAATACCAACAGCGGCAAATCCCACAACCGCACCAACAATTGAGTGGGTTGTTGAAACAGGCCAACCTTTTTTTGAAGCAATGAGTAACCAAATGCCAGCTGCTAATAAAGAGGCAAGCATCCCAAAAATCAATAATTCAGGTGAATTGACAAAGGTATCGGGGTCAACAATGCCTTTACGAATGGTTTTTGTGACTTCACCACCTGCTAAAATTGCACCACTAAACTCGAAAATAGCCGCAATAATAATGGCTGTTTTGATGGTAATTGCTTTTGAGCCAACCGATGTTGCCATCGCATTTGCCACATCATTGGCGCCAATGCCCCATGCCATGAATAAACCGAATACACCGGCAAGAATAATATAAGTTGTTTGATATTCCACGCAAGATTCCCCTTATTTAGCTAGTAGTAATTCAAGTCGACGACCGACACGTTCTGCCATATCAGCAATTGCTCCCACCATGTCGATGAGCTTGTATAAAAACATCACATCAACAGGCGGCATTTCTTTTTCTATTTTAAATAACTCATTTTGCATCGCGTGTTGTTTTAAATCTGTTTTAGTTTCAATTTTATCCAAGTTATTAATTAACTCTTGGACCAATTTAACCTCTGCACCTCGGAAGCCTGTTTCATAAAGTTCATCAAGCTCGTTAACTGACTTTTTAGCAAATTTGGCAGCATCCACGCACAAGTTAACAAAAACCATAAACTCATCGTACATAACTGTTGGTATTTGAATTTTTCTTTGGTTAATCATGCCAGCAATACTTTTGGTGATATTGGCAATTTTGTCTTGAACCAAAACCAATTCAAGCAAATCTTGCCTCGGCACAGGCATAAATAAACTTTTAGGTAAGTTTGAACGAATTTGTATCTTAATTTTATCCGCATCATGCTCTAAATTTCTAATCCGTTCGTTTACTCTGACTACTTTATCCCAATCATTTAGATTAGCAGCTTCAAAGATTGAAGGAAGCATTTCGGCACACTCATAAGCGACACTGATGTGATCCTGAATTGGATGAACTGGAGATTTTCCCAGCATTTCTGAAATAATATTAACCATAAGAAATTCTTTATCGTTTAAAAAAACATTATTTTAACCGACCAGAAACCATTCACTGCCCTCAAAGGCTGTATTTTTAATAAAAAGTTAACATTTGGATGAAAATGACACAATTGTCATACAACTGTCATATTGTCCTGTCTAAATATTAACCCTGCTAGACAAACCACTTATCAGGTAAGTTTGGTGGCTGGTAAGATTGTAAGTAATCCATCGCCTCTTGTGGCCTATCGCACACATGATAAATTTGACGGTATTCTTCTTTGGCAAATCCCTCGGCATAAATGTGTTCGAACATTTCCAAAAGCTTGTTGTAATAACCGCGCACATTTAAAAATACAATGGGCTTATTGTGGTAGCCTAATTGTTTTAAGGTTAACACTTCAAACATTTCCTCAAAAGTACCAAAGCCACCAGCCAAACCAATAAAGGCATCGGCGCGCTCATCCATAATGGCTTTGCGCTCACGCATGCCATCGGTAATAATCAATTCATCATCAATATCATTAACCACATTATCAAGGTTTAACGCTTTTGGAATCACGCCCAAAGTTGTGCCACCGTGTTTTTTGACATGCCGAGCCACCTCGCCCATTAGACCAACCATACCACCGCCATAAACTAGTTGAACGGCGTTTTCTGCCATCAGTTTTCCTAATTGTTGTGCACTGTTAAAATAATCTTGATGAATAACATCACTAGAGGAACAATAAACCGCTAAAGATTTCATGATTTGCCTTTGAAAATTAAAAGCATTATTATAAAACAACTCTGAAAAAAATGTTTGCTCTACCTAACTTTATCCTACAATAGGTTAGTATTTTACTGTTTTATTTTTGAAATAAATTAGCTAAATTCTGCATCGAAATATTACCACCAGTCATCACCAGCACAACTTTCTTACCTTGAAGTTGATTTTTTATCTGTAAAGCGGCAGCTAAGGTTGCTGCGGAAGCTTCTTCGATTAAATTGTGTGTGGTTTCGATTAGTGTTTTGGTGGCTTTGATAATTTCAGCATCATCTACCAATATAAAATCATCAACATAATCGTGCATAATTTTTTGGGTATTGGCAAAAGGCACACGCGTTGCCATGCCTTCGGCAATGGTTTGCATTTGTGCTTCTATTAATTCATGTTTTTTCCAGCTCAATTGTTGTGAAGGTGCTTGAGCTGATTGCACACCAATGATTTTTACCTTGGGATTGATGGTTTTGGCGACAATCGAAGTTCCACAAATGCCACTGCCTGCACCAACTGGCACAATAATAACATCCACATCAGGTAAGTCCTGCATAATCTCCAAAGCATAAGACGCCACTCCTTCAATCAAAACCTCATCAGTTGGCCCAACAAAAACACCACCATTATCAATACTGGCTTGCAAAGCCCCATCGCGAGCCACATCAAAATCTTCACCAAAATAAATAACTTCGGCACCAAGAGAGCGCATCGCATCTACTTTTCCTTGGTTAGCAACCTTAGGAACATAAATCGTTGCCTTAACTCCAAAAGCCCGTGC
>CAMZLQ010000169.1 GCA_947311585.1 uncultured Alcanivoracaceae bacterium
AGTTCGGTTATCATTAACCAAATACTCTTCTGCCGCTTTTTGTACATCAGCTAAACTCACTTTTTCCATGCGGTCGCGGTTTAAAAACATTAAACGCCAATCACCCATGCCAACCCACTCACTTAAGCTTTTAGCAATGCCTTCTGAAGAGTTAAAACCCAATTCAAAATCTTTAATCGCTTTGGCTTTGGCTCGATCAAGTTCTTCTTGAGTAATCGGTTGATTCTTGATGCCTTCCAGTGTCTTTAAAAAAGTCTCTTGCGTTTTGTTTAAGTCTTTATCTTTTGAAACTTCTGCAAAAAAGGTCACAATACCTGGTTCTGCCCATTGGAAGGGAAAGCCAAAAGTACTTGCGGCTAATTTTTTCTTGACGACATCATTATGCAGTCGACCAGTTTGATGATCTGCCAAAATTTGCGTTAAGATTTCCACCGCAGGGTAATTTGGCGAAGAGCCAGGCGGAATGTGGTACATGGCTGCCAACATTTGCACATCTCCTGGGCGACGAACCGTCACTTGACGTTCACCATCCTGAATTTGATCAGCTGTATAAAGGGCTTGAATCTTACGTTTTGGCTTTTTGATTTTTCCAAAATATTTATTCACTAAATCCAATACTTTATCTTCATCAATCTTGCCTGCTACCACCAAAGTGGCATTATCAGGTTGGTAATATTTGTGGTAAAAGTTTTGCAGATTCTTAATGTCAACATTTTCTAAATCAGCACGCGCACCAATGGTTGATTTGCCGTAATTGTGCCAATCATAACTTACCGCCATCATGCGTTGCAATAACACTCGAAAAGGGCTATTTTCTCCATTTTCCAATTCATTACGAACAACAGTCATTTCACTGTCTAAATCCTTTTTTGCAATAAAAGAGTTAATCATTCTATCGGCTTCTAAATCCAACGCCCAATTAAGATTTTCATCTGTTGCTGAAAATGTTTCAAAGTAGTTTGTTCTATCTGTCCACGTTGTGCCATTGGGCTCTGCACCATGATCGGTTAATTCTTTTGGTATGTCTTTGTGTTTAGGCGTGCCTTTAAACACAAGGTGCTCCAATAAGTGAGCCATGCCTGTTTCACCATAATTCTCATGCTTTGAACCCACTTTGTAGGTAATATTAACCGTTATGGTTTCCTTTGAATTATCTGGAAACATCAGCACTTGCAATCCATTTTTTAATTTATATTCGGTAATGCCTTCCACCGAGGTTACTTTTTCCACTCCTCTTGGTAATTTAGCCACCGCAAACGATGAAGCTAAGACCAAAGAGCACAGTAAAGTAGATTTATTAAATTTATCTAACATATTTTTTCCTCTATTTTATTCTTTTTATGACCTAGAATAACCACGATAGTTCAAGGTCGAATTTTAACTCATGAATTCTACTTGATTTTTGTGCTAAACACACTAGGACAAAAGTCATGAATCATGATAAAATTTAGGCTTTCAACCACATAATCTCAACCATGACTAAAGTTTTAACATTTTTGCTTGTCTTCCTAACTTCCACCATAACAACTGCTCAACCTATTTCAATCGGCGAACGTATTAATTTTGACTCCAAAATTCTCAATCAAAATCGTGAATTTTTGATCTATACACCACCATCTTATAACCACAACAGCTCTGAGAAATTTCCTGTTTTATACTTAGTTGATGCAGATTACAATTTCCATTACCTCACGGGATTAATCGAATTACTCTCAAGTGTGAGTGCCAATATTCCTGAAATGATTGTCGTTGGCATCTCAGGCAAAGGCACCAATACTTACCGCAAACAATCCAAGCCCCCATTTAAAACCAAGGACAAAGGCACGGCTGATGTCACCATGGAATTTATAAATAAAGAAGTGATTGGCTTTATTGATAGTCACTACAAAACCAACAGTTATCGTATTCTAGCAGGTCATTCTATTGGTGGATTGTTTGCCACTTATGCCATGTTGCATGCGAATAAAGAGTTTGATACCTTTATTGCAGTCAGTCCATCACTGTGGTGGGAGGATGAGTTGGTTAAGAAAAACACCTTAAAATATTTTAAAAACAACAAGCCTAAAATAAACAGCAATTATTACCTATCACTGGCTGATGAAAAAGGCATGGGCGTGCATGGTTTTGTTGAAATGATGCTATACAACAAACCCCGCTCACTCAACATGAAGTTTAAACATTTTCCAGAAGAAACTCATGGCAGTGTGGGCTTACCAACCTATCGCTGGGCATTGCAGGATTTATTCACGGATTACAAACCCAAAGGTGGCTCATTTAGCAATTCAAAAGCGGTTGAAGATTATTACAATTTAGTCACAAAAAAATACAAAACCCCTTTTCATATCTCCGCAGGATTTATGCGCAATACCGCTTATGCCCATTCTAAAGACAAAAAGAAACGTCTAGAGATTGAACAAGCTTTCAGCCAGTATTTTCCCAACCAAACCGATGAATTTAGAAACATACAAATCGAAGGTCTTATCGGTGCAGGAAAACTTAAACAAGCCGAAAAAATATTAAACCGTGCCCTAAAAAGCGACCCAAATAACTTTGAAACCCTAACCAATCAATCTAGATTGTTACAAAAACAAAAGAAAAGCAACCCAGCCCTAAAATCCATAAACAAAGCCATAGAGATTGCTAAAGAAAAAAACATACGCCAATGGTTGATGAATGAATTAGTGGAACAGAAGGCAGGTTTGGAGTAATAAGATAGCCAAAATCATGTTAATAAAGTTATTTACCCATTTTCTCTGCGTTATCTTTTTGCCAATTAAATTTTTAATAAATTTCAGAAAAGAAATCCTTAAGAAGAAAATACTAAAAAGGAACTTTTACAGGCAAAAAGTTTAAGGGGTCGCTACTGAATGGCACTAAGTTTAGGGTTCTTAGCATGGTTTTGATTTTGTATAAAACCGCTAAAAACCTAGGTTTCAGGCAATTCAAGTA
>CAMZLQ010000170.1 GCA_947311585.1 uncultured Alcanivoracaceae bacterium
GTGGAAATATTTTTGAAGTTGATGAAGGGGATTTAATTATTCCTTTGAATGATGTCAGATTTGATGCTTATTTTCAACCCAAAGGAGCAACGATTTAAGATGACAATATTCGAATTGTTGCCTTAAATAATGCAAATTTTAGGTCTGGAAAATTTCAAATTGTGGCTATAAGTCGTGGTTCAGTAGATGGAGTCAGCCATGGAGATGTTTTTGAAGTCTATCGACCAGAAAGGCAAATCCGTGATGAGATCATGCACCCAAAAAATGACCTTAAAACCTATTTTAGACCCTCAAAAGCAATGGTTACTCTGCCCGAAGAATATTTGTCGAATATTCTGATTTTTAAGACTTTTGATCATATTTCTTATGCCTTAATAGTGTCAGGTAATCGGCCCGTCAAATTGTTGGACTTTGCAAGAGCTCCTTAAACTTGAGCTGGCTTATATTTTCAAAGGCTCATTTTGTGAGCCTTTTTTATTGGAAGTAATGGAGAAAACAGATGGATAATAGTGAAGCGTGGTTGTTATTGAATAAAATCAAGGGTCTTGGCATTGTTAAAATTAAAAAATTACTCACCGTTCATGAAAAAGCTGAGAATATATTTAAGCAAAAAAGTTTTCCTGACTACATTAAACTAAATGAGGAAACAAAAGAAGCGATACATCAGGCTAATTCAGATATGATTTGCAATGATTTAGAGTGGCTTGCAAAAGACAATAATCACATACTGCCAATTACTCATGATTTATATCCTTCATTACTCAAAAACTCCGACTCCCCACCTCCATTGTTATATATCACAGGAGATCCAAATGTTTTACTGCAACCACAGTTGGCAGTTGTTGGAAGCCGGAATGCGACAGCGGTCGGTTTAAAGAACACTTATTCTTTTTGTTCTTCTTTGGCAGCTGGTGGCTTAACAATTACCAGTGGCATGGCTTTGGGTGTGGATGGAACGGCACATAAGGCCGCTATTGAAGCCAAAGGCACTACTGTTGCCGTAATGGGAAATGGCTTAGATACCGTTTACCCTGCAAAACACCGTGAACTTGCCCATTTAATCGCCCAAAATGGTGCATTGGTTTCAGAATTTAGTATAGGTACCAAGCCTCATCATTATAATTTCCCTCGAAGAAATCGAATTATTTGCGGCCTTAGCCTTGGGACGTTGGTGATCGAAGCGGGTTTGCAGAGCGGAACTTTGATTACAGCCAGACAAACGATGGAAAATAATCGTCCAGTTATGGCAATACCAGGATCTATTCATTCACCATTGGCTAAAGGTTGTCACTTCCTCATCAAACAAGGGGCCAAGCTAATCGAATCGGCAAATGAAATTATTGAAGAATTAACCCCGCTTGCACACAGTTTGACAGAAGATTTATCCAGCAAAATTAAAGATATTGAAGCCAAAGAAACCCAAAGTGATACCAATCATGAGCATCAAAATATTCTTGATGCCATTGCTTATGAAGCCACTTCAATTAATCTAATAATGGAAAAAACAGGCTTGGAAATTTCTGAACTTTCATCGGCACTTTTGATTCTTGAATTAGAAGATAAAATCCAAGCTCTGGCAGGAGCGCAGTATATAAGAGTGTAAAAAACTCCCTTAGAATAAAATATAAACCTTGAATAAAGGAACGAATTTAGATAATGTGCATACAGAAAAATTTACTCGCATTATCTTTTAGAGACTTTTTAACGCGTTCCATGAATTGTGTATAGGTCTCTTTTAATACTTTAAATAGCTGTTTTATTTTTAAAATCAGCTCAAAATACAACTTAATAAACTATGGCAAAAAACTTACTCATTGTCGAGTCGCCGGCAAAATCTAAAACAATTGAAAAGTACCTAGGAAAAGATTATAAAGTATTAGCATCCTATGGTCACATCCGTGATTTACTCGCTAAAACAGGTGCAATTGATACCGAAAACAATTTTGAAATGACTTATGTTGAAGTTGATCGTAACAAAAAACACATTGATGCCATTATTAGAGAAGCCAAAAAAGCGGACAACATCTATCTCGCAACCGATTTGGATAGAGAGGGAGAGGCAATATCTTGGCATGTGTTAGAAATTTTAAAAGAACGCAACATCATTAAGGATAAGAATGTTTACCGTGTGGTATTTAGCGAAATTACCAAAAATGCCATTAAGGAAGCGGTTGCAAACCCACGTGAACTTTCAACTGATTTAGTCGATGCTCAACAAGCACGTCGAGCTTTGGATTATTTGGTTGGCTTTAATTTATCTCCCTTGTTGTGGAAAAAAGTCCGACGGGGTTTATCTGCAGGTCGTGTTCAATCCCCTGCTTTGAGTATGATTGTAAATCGTGAAGCCGAGATTGATGCTTTTGATCCAAAAGAGTATTGGACTATCGCCACTCCAATGGTCAAAGACAATTATGAATTTAACGCTAACTTAATACAGTTGAATGGTCAAAAACTTAAAAAGTTTGATTTAAACAATAAAGAACAAGTTGATGGCGTATTAAAAACTTTAAAACAACAAGCAGGAAATACACTTACTGTTACTAAACTAACAGAAAAACAGCGCAAAAGGCGACCAGCGGCACCATTTATCACCTCAACACTGCAACAAGAAGCGGCTAGAAAGTTAGGCTATTCAACGCGAAAAACCATGCAAATTGCTCAGCAGTTGTATGAAGGAATGTCTGTTGATGGAACGGTACAAGGTTTGATTACCTATATGCGTACCGATGCTGTGATATTATCAAAAGATGCTTTGGCTAATATTCGTCAAACAATTGCTAGCGAGTTTGGCAGTGATTTAGTGCCAGAAAAACCCAATTATTATAAAGGCAAATCAAAAAATGCTCAAGAAGCGCATGAAGCGGTGCGTCCAGTCAATGCCTTGCTAACACCTAAAAAGGTCAGCGGGTCTTTGGATAGAGACCAACTAAGGTTATACGATTTAATTTGGAAACGCTCTTTGGCATGTCAAATGACCGATGCATTAATAGGCACTGTTTCAGCCGATTATGAATTTGGCGATTCGCATGTTTTTCGTGCAACAGGTTCAACCGTTATTAAAAAAGGGTTTCTTACGGTTTATGAAGAAGGCAAAGACGATGAGAAAAAGAAAAAAACCAATGTCCTGCCACGCTTAAAAGAAGGCGATACTTCAAAAGTAGTCAATATTGAAGGTAAGCAACACTTTACCGAACCACCACCTCGTTTTTCTGAGGCGAGTTTGGTTAAAGCATTAGAAGAGTATGGTATTGGTCGTCCATCAACTTATGCATCAATCATTAGCACCTTACTTAATCGTGACTATGTAGAACTTGAACAAAAACGTTTTACACCAACAGATATTGGGAAAGTTGTTGCTCGTTTTTTGCAGAAACATTTTGAAAACTACGTGGATTATGAA